>JBCDIK010000015.1:0-33097 GCA_038749065.1 Pseudomonadota bacterium
GTTTCCGGCGGATAGCACAGGCCGTAATCAGCGCAGCCCTGATAGCTGATGCCGATTTCCGTCGGGCCCTTCCCGGCGGTTACCGGTACCACCAGCTCAGCGCCGTGGTAGTAGACCTGCACGGCGCCGAAGTACTCATCGACTTTCTCTTTGCCCGGCAGAATGAGGGGCTCGGCCAGGGTCACAGCGCTGCCGTCGCGCGTCTGTGCGCCAAAGCGCTCGCGATACAGATAGTAGCCGTCGGGCATGGTCCAGCGCGCGACCACGCTGCCGTCGGCGTTGACCTCAGCATCGAAGACGAAGGCCTGATCGACGGTCAGGAACTCCGGCTGATCATCGAGCCAGGGGTCCGCCGCCAGCGCGCACGCGCCACCCCCCGCCAGTGCGAGCACAGCCAGACAATGACCCAACCAACGCGCGAATCTCATGGACCGCTCACTCACCCCTTGGAATACTTTCAACTCCGGCTCCGTCTTGCCCTGCGCCAGCATATGACCGATGCCGAGGATGCAAGTTCGACACTATATAACGCCCTCCGGGAGGACACCGGTGAGGCTTCACGATTCACGCGGCGACCAGGCTATATATGTCAAGTAACCAGAAATATCGACCCGCCAGCGGGCCCGGCCTGGTCCTGCTCGTGCTGCTCAGCGCCTGTCAGCCAACGCTGCCACCATTGCCTGACGGCGCGCCGACTGCCGAGCAGACGCTGGCGGTAGAAGAACTTGTCGCGCGTGGCGATGCGGCCCTCGCCAGCGGCCATCTCGACGAGCCGCGAGCCAACAGTGCCATCGACCTGTACCGGCGCGCCCTCGCCATCGACCCCAATGCCATGGCCGCACGCCGTGGCATCGAAGCGGTGGCCGAAAGGTACCTGGCCCAGGCAAGACGAGCCGCGGAGTACGGCGCCCATGATCGCGCCGCCCGGCAGCTCGCAACCGCGCGGCGGACGGACCCGAAGCATCCGGGCCTGGACCCCACCGGTGCTTACCTGTCGCTGCTGCGCGAGTCGCACCGTTACGAGCTCGATATGGGGCGCAGCGAGCTTGCCGCGCGCGCCAGCTCGCTCGGCGCGCGCCTGGCCGCCTTCGGAACCCGCGGGCGCGAACCAGCGTGCCGCACGCAGATCCGGGCCCCACGCGATGCCGACGGGCGCTGGATCTACCAGCAGCTGTCCCGTGCGCCGGGCTCACAGCGCATCCGCTCCCAATTCGAGCTGGGCGCACCGCCCCGGGTCACGGTCCTGTGTCCGCGAGGGGGGTCGCCGCAGCCGGGGCCGGGGACACCCGCGGGGAGCACGGGCTCATGAGCGCCCGCGCCCTGTTGTTTCGATGCCTCCTGCTGGGCAGCACCGCTCTCGGATGGGCGACGGGCTGCGCACCGGCGGAGCCGCCGGCGCCTGCGATCGAGGAAGCACGCTTCAAGTATCCGCTCCCCGGAAAGACGGTGTCCGCGGGCTATTTCAATCTGCGCAACCCGACCGCTGCGCCTCTGGTGCTGACCGGGGTGCAGGCGGACATCGGTTCCAGCGTCGAGATCCATCGCACCATCCGCAGCGGCGACCAGGTCCGCATGGAGCGCCTGACAACGCTCACCGTCGAGCCGGGAAGCACGCTGCGCTTCGAGCCGGGCAGCTATCACCTGATGCTCTTCGGCCTGGACAGGCTGCCGGCGCAGACCACCGTCACCCTCGAGTTTGCCGACGGCCGCCGTGCCAGCGGCACATTCGCGGCGGAGCCTTGGTAACCTAGCTACCCCGCAACGAGCAAAGCGCCCCATGATCCTGCGCATCACCGGCATTGTTATCGGCACCTATCTGATCGCCATCGCGTTCCTCATGTGGTGGTGGGACTACGAGCCGGATGTGTTCGAGCCCAAGGCGGTTGCCAGCGTCCACGCGAGCGCCAACGGCCGGGAGCTGGTGACCGGATACACCACCACCTACACGGTGATGTATCTGGCCGAAACGCTGCTGAACAAGCGCGGCGGCTTCATCTCGAACGACGTGTTCCCGCCGGGACTGATCATGGACAACGCGCCGGAATGGGAATTTGGCGTGCTGACCCAGCTGCGGGACGCGGCGCGGGCCTTCCGGATTGACTTCTCCCGCTCGCAGAGCCAATCGCAGGAGGACGAGCACCTGTCGGAGGCCGAAGGCAAGTTCTTCTTCGACAACTCGAGCTGGGCCTTTCCCCAGACCGAGGACGAATATAAGGATGGCATCCGGCTGTTCGGACGCTACCTCGAGCGCCTGGCTGACCCGGCACAGACCGGCGCCCAGTTCTACGCTCGCGCCGACAATCTGCAGGGCTGGCTGCAGGGTGTGGAAACGCGCCTAGGATCCCTGTCGCAGCGACTGTCGGCCAGCGTCGGCAAACGCCAGCTCAATCTCGATCTGGAAGGTGCTGGTACCGAGCCGGAAATGGCCGCGCCGGCGGAAGAGGACGTCAAGACCCCCTGGCTGAAGATCGACAACGTTTTTTTTGAAGCCCGTGGCCAGACCTGGGCCCTGCTGCACCTGCTGAAGGCCATGGAGCACGATTTCGCCGATATCCTCGACAAGAAGAACGCGCGGGTCAGCCTGAACCAGATTATCCGGGAGCTGGAACCAACCCAGGAAATGGTCTGGAGCCCCATGATCCTGAACGGCGATGGCCTGGGCTTTCTCGCCAACCACTCGCTGGTGATGGCGTCCTACGTCTCCAGGGTCAACGCAGCGATCATCGATCTACGGCGTTTGCTGGCCCAGGGCTGAGCCGGGCCACTTCAGCGCTTCGAGCGCTTACATGGCGCCCACAGGCGCAGCGCTGGAAGTCCCGCCGGGCGCTGTTATCATAGCCGCCGCTTGCGGCAGGGGGAGCCGCCGCCTGACAAAGCGACGGACACCGCGCAGCGCCCGATGGCCCTGTTAGAAGTCCAGTTGTGCCGCAGAACACCGGTGCCCTGCGCCCGGATTGAACTGCGCCTGCCGCTTTGACGATCAGCAATCCCCGTGAGCCGCGCGACTCAACGAGGAGCTTCAACGAGCCATGCCCGAACTGAACATGATCCCGCCGATCTTCGGCGTCATCGGGATGATCGCGTCCGTGATCATCTATTTCCTGGTCAAACGCTACGAGCCCGGAGACGCAAGCCTCACGCGCATCTCCGATGCGATCCACGAAGGGGCCATGGTGTTCATGCGCCGCGAGTACACGATGCTGGCCATCTTCGCCGCCGTGCTCCTGGTGCTGCTGTTCTTCTCGCTGGGCACGGCGACCACCATGGCATTCCTCGCGGGCGCTCTGTCCTCAGCCTGCGCTGGCTGGTTCGGCATGTACACCGCCACGCAGGCCAACGTGCGCACCACCAACGCCGCTCACACCCAAGGCCAGGCCGCAGCCCTGTCTGTCGCCTTCTTCGGCGGCTCGATCATGGGCCTGGCCGTGGCTTCCCTGGGGCTGCTCGGCCTCGGGCTGGTCTACTACTTCTTTGGCGGCGATCCGGAAACGGCGCACCACATCCACGGCTTCGGCATGGGCGCTTCGGTCGTTGCGCTGTTCTCACGGGTCGGCGGCGGCATCTACACCAAGAGCGCGGACGTCGGCGCCGACCTGGTGGGCAAGGTCGAGGCCGGCATCCCGGAAGACGATCCGCGTAACCCGGGCGTCATCGCCGACAACGTCGGCGACAACGTGGGCGACGTTGCCGGTATGGGCAGCGACATCTTCGAGTCCTACTGCGGCTCCATGATCGCCACCATCGCCATCGCGTCGACCCTCGCGGTCGGCGGGGTCGCAGCCCTGGTCCAAGCGGGCATGAGCGAGGGCGAAGGCCGCGCGGCACTCATGTTCGCGCCCCTCGCCCTGGCATCGACGGGGCTGGTCTGCTCGATCCTGGGCATCATCATCGTGCGCCTGTCCTCCGGCGCCAACCCGGCGCTGGCACTGCGCATCGGCATGATCGTGACGCCCATCCTGTTCATCGCCGCAGCCTACTTCGTGCTGGGCAACATCGGCGTCTCCAACAACCTCTGGCTGTCCGTGCTCGGCGGCAGCGTCGGCGGCGTGATTATCGGTCTGGTCACCGAGTACTACACCAGTTCCAAGCCCGTCGAGCGCATTGCTGCGAGCGGTGAGACCGGCAGCGCGACCGTCATGATCACCGGCCTGGCCGTGGGCATGCAGTCGGTCGTCATTCCGCTGCTGACGATCTGCGCCATCATCTTCGTCTCAACGGAACTGGCCGGCCTCTACGGCGTAGGCGTTGCGGCCGTCGGCCTGCTGGCCACCGTGGGCATGACCATGGCGGTCGACGCCTATGGTCCCGTGGCCGACAATGCTGGCGGTATCGCGGAGATGGCAGGGCTGGGTGAAGACACCCGCGCCATCACCGACAGCCTCGATGAGCTTGGCAACACCACAGCGGCCATGGGCAAAGGTTTCGCGATCGGCGCAGCCGCTCTGGCAGCGCTCGCAATCATCGCCGCCTTCGTCGAGACCATCACCTTCGAAAGCGCGAAGAACGGCGGCAGCGGTGAATTCATCCTGCATCTGGGCGACCCGATGGTCCTGATCGGTATCTTCATCGGCGGCATGGTGCCGTTCCTGATCGCCAGCATCACCATGACCGCGGTCGGCGATGCGGCCATGGACATGATTCAGGAAATCCGTCGCCAGTTCCGCGAGATTCCCGGCCTGCTCGACGGCAATGCGGATCCGGACACGGCCAAGTGCGTCGACATCGCCACCAGCGCCGCGCTTAAGCGCATGCTGCTGCCGGGCGTGATCGCCGTTGGCGTGCCGCCGCTGGTCGGCTTCGGGCTCGGGCCCCAGGCCCTGGGCGGCGCCCTCGGCGGGGCACTGCTCGGCTGCGTGCTCATGGCGCTCATGATGGCAAATGCCGGCGGTGCCTGGGACAACGCCAAGAAGTACATCGAGAAGGGCCATCACGGCGGCAAAGGCAGCGATGCGCACGCCGCAGCAGTCGTTGGTGACACCGTGGGCGACCCCTTCAAGGACACTTCCGGTCCGGCCATGAACATCCTCATCAACGTCATGGCGATCGTCAGCCTGGTGATCGCACCGCTGCTGGTCTGAGCATGTTCACCGCCCGAGCGCTGCTGATCGCAGCGCTGGCGCTGGCATCAGTCGCAGCGACCGCCGAGGAAGGCGAGCCTGAGGCTGGTGCCCGCCTGTCGGGCACCACCATCATCACGGGCAACCTGGAACGCAGCGTTGCCTTCTACACCGATGTTCTCGACTTCGAGACCACCCGCGTGCGACCGCTCGAAGCGGAGGCATCGCGCGCGGTCTACGGACTGCCGGAAGGGCGCGAGGCCCGCTACACCACCCTGCTGCCAAAGGGCTTTGACCGCGACAACCCGCAGCGCAGCAGTCTTAATCTGCTCGAGCTCAAGGACTGGCGGCGCCAACAGATCGGCCGCGGCGCCCGTTCAAAGCCGCACCGGAAACCGGCCCTCGGCGAGATCGTACTGGCCTTCTCAGTGCCGGATGTGGCAGCGATCGCCGAGCGCGCGGCCATCTTTCGCGCCCCGATCGTCACGCCCCTGGCGCGCTCCGCGAGCGGCCGCTCGATGACGCTGACGCTCCTGGACCCCAATGGGGTGCGCGTGCACCTCTACAGCTATCAGGGCACCGAGTAAGGCCATCACGCGCCTGCAGGCATACTGTGGGCATGCTGTACGCGCTACTCGCAGCCGTCATCTCCCTGCTGGTCTTCGGGCCACAGCTATGGGTGCGTCTCGTCATGCGGCGACACGGGGAAACCCTGCCGAACATGCCGGGCACCGGGGCCGAGCTGGCCCGACACCTGATCAAGCGCTTCGAATTGGCGGACATCTCGGTCGAGGAGACGGCGCCCGGCACCGATCACTTCGACCCCGGTGCCCGCGCGGTCCGGCTCAGCCCCGACAACTACCACGGGAAATCCATCACCGCGATTGCGGTCGCTGCCCACGAGGTCGGCCACGCCATCCAGTTTCATCGCGCCGAGCCCATCTTCAGGCTCCGCAGCCGCTATCTGCCCAGGGCGACCGCGCTACGCAAGCTCGGCATCCTCGTGCTCTCCGGTGTGCCCCTGATCGCGCTGCTGTTCAAGGCGCCGGCAGCGATCGGGGCGATGATCGCACTCGGCGTTATCCTGCAGCTGATCGGCGCGCTGACCTACCTCATCGTGCTGCCGGAAGAGTGGGATGCAAGCTTCAATAAGGCGCTGCCGCTGCTCGCCGGCGGCTATGTCCCGCAGGCCTACGAGCCACAACTACGACAGGTGTTGACCGCCGCCGCACTCACCTACTTTGCCGGGGCGCTGGCAGACCTGCTGAACATCGGTCGCTGGCTGCTGGTGCTCAGACGCTAGCGGGAAGCCCGCCCATGACCGAGGCCGCACCACATTTGCCTCGGCAGGCAAAAAGCACAAAGGACTCACGATCCAGCAGACTTGTAGCGCATACGTAAAGCACCATCGATTCCAATCGCAGCCTTCCGCTAAGCTGAACCCGGCATTCGGCTGAACACCGCGTGCCAGACCCAGCGTCACGCCAATGGAAGGTCAACGACTATGCAGTCCAAGTTTCTCGCGCATCGAGCGCCCGCTGCCTGCCTGCTTCTCAGCTTCGCGACGAACGCCTTCGCGCTCGATGCGCCACCGGCAAAGTCCCTGGAACAGAAAGATCCCAGCGGCGCGATCATCCGCGACGACTCAGGAACGCGGATCTGGCGCAAGGCAGAGGCTGCGGACGCAGCGGCGCAGGAAATCAGGCACCCCGTGCAAGACGTTCCTTCGCGCGCTGCGACAACCAGCGTATCCGGAGCAGCCCCGGTCAACGCCACAGCCGCAGCGCCCGCCGGAGTGAACGAACCCCCTTTCACCCTGGCACTCGAGAAGGACTGGCAGTACTCGGTCTGGGGTACATCTATCGGGCGCAGCGGGATGGTGCCGGTCGATCTTGACGCAGACGGAACACTTGAGCTGCTGCTGGGCACGACGATTCGAGGCGGAGGATTCGCACAGAACTCGAACTGGCATATCGCCAGCTATGAACCCGCGATCGATCAGTATGTGATCCGTCACACCTCCGACTATGACGAGAGCGGCGTCAGCCACGTGGCAGCGTATGAAATCGGGGGTCGGATGCAGATTCTCCAGGGCACGCCCACCGGCGACATCAAACTGTTCGACGGGGTGAGCTATGCGGAGACTGCGACGCTATCTCTCGATCAAGACCCGATCACCGATTCCACACTTGCAGACGCCAACAACGACGGAGCCCCCGAACTCGTCCTTTCCACCGCGCGCAAAACCTATCTGTTGAGACCGGACAGCCTCGCACTCATCGACAGCTTTGACTACGGCGGTGATGGCTTCGCGATCGGCAACGTCGATCAGGATCCGAACCTGGAAATCGCCTACAGCGGGGGCAAGATTCTCGAGATCACTGGCTCAAACGCAAGCGAGGAATGGGACTTCAGCACTTACGGCAGCGGGGCGTATATCACTGCAGCCGATGTTGACGCCGACGGTATCGATGAATTGGTGGTCGCACGCGCATGGTCCTACATCGATGTCTACGATGTCGATGTTCGGTCGCCAAAGTACCAGATCAATGCCGACCTCGACATACAGGCACTCCTCGCACGAGACATTACCGGCGATGGCATCGCAGAGGTGCTCTACGGCGACGGCCAATGGGGCAACATCTACGCTCATGATGGATCTACGGGTGACGAGTTATGGAGAGTCCGTAACCCGGAACACGGAACGACACGCATCGCGATCGCAGACATGGACTCAGACGGAACCGCCGAGCTGATGTGGGGGGCCGGCTGGACGTCAACAGGCGCAGACTACTTCTACGCCCACGATCTCGAGACCCTCGAACTGGAGTTTCAAAGCCCTGATCTCGTTGGTCCATTCACAGCGACGACCGTTGGCGATGCAGACTCCGACGGCGAGCAAGAAGTGGTCGCACTTTCGTTCGAGAGTAACAGCGGCTACGACGACGGTGTTCTACACCGGTTTTCCGCGGAGACCTTTGCGCTTGAATACATGGGTGATACCCGTGCATTCGACGGCTTTGCCTGGACGGGAATTCACGATGTGGCTGTCGGTGACCTGGATGGCGACGGTGATCAGGAGATTCTGGTCGCGACAGACCGGCTGTACGACGGGCGCATCTATATCCTGAACGGGACAACAGGTGTCCGGGAGCAAGTGATCGAACTCGATGGCGGCTCACCGGTTCATGCTCTGGCACTTGCTGATATGGACCTCGACGGTGACCTGGATATTGTGGCCGGCGGGGGCGTTGAGCACACCGGGTCTGACGGCACCGCGATCTACATTCTCGATGGCAGGACCGGGGCGCTGCTGTGGCGGAGCGTCGCGCTCGGTGCCTTCTGGAACGAGACAACATCGCTGGAGGTCAGGGACCTCAACCGCGATGGCTATGCAGACATTCTCGCTGTGGCGGGTGGCATCTATCGCATCGACGGGCAGGCGCGCACGATCACAGCCAATACGGATCAGGTGTTTACGAGCGCAGCCATCCAGGAAGGACCAAGTGGCGTGCCTGTGCTTTGGGCCGCCACGGAGTATGGGAGCCTCCAACAGCTCGACCTAGCAAGTCTGACAGGAACGCCGGTCGGGGAACTCTGCCTCGGTCGCGTTAACAGCCTCCAGGCCAGCCAGGCCCCGGCGCTCGCCGGATCGCTCCAGTTCAGCTGCGACGACGACATGGGCATCTGGGATCTGGATACGGAGCGAGTGGCTTGGCGCAGCCCACCCTTGGGCTCGGGAGTGGGGCGTCACGACAATCTGGTGGTGCTGGAGACAGACAATCGTGCTCGCCTCCTGGCGGGCTACAGCGGCGGCCTCGTTTCCTTCAGCGGCTTCGGCCTCGCGGATCGCGATATCGACAATGACGGCATCGCAAACTACCTCGACAACTGCCCGGAACAGCCGAATCTCGGCCAGGAAGATACTGACAGCGACGGCACCGGCGATGCCTGCAATGACGACGCTGACAACGACGGTGACGAGTGGGCCAATACCCTGGACAACTGCCCGCTGATCGCTAACCCGCGCCAGGAAGATATTGATGGCAACGGTACCGGAGACGCTTGCAATCAACATGAAGATGCCGATGGCGATGAGTGGGCCGACGCCCTGGACAACTGCGCCATGGTTGCCAATCCCGACCAAGGTAACCGGGACCTGGATGCGCTCGGTGATCTTTGCGACCCCTATCCAGACAACCCGGACAACTACGCCGCGCGCTGCGAAGAAGCGATCGACAACGAGCAGCGACTCGAGCGCGAACTCGAACAGTGTCAGATGAGCACCGGTGCAACAGACTCGGACGGCGATGGCGAGTTCGATGTGACGGATCGCTGTCCTGCAACACCATCTGGGAAGGCCGTGGATGATTCTGGCTGCAGCAGAGCGCAGTTCTGCCAGGTGAACGGTGACCGGCGCGCGTTTGTGTGCCTGACGCTGGATTGGCAGAACGACGAATCGACTCGTATCTTCCCCGGCGACTGCAAAACGACCTGGGAAGATGGGGCTATTCAGTGTCGAGCCGGGTGGTCACCGCCTCCGACAGGCTCGGAGTGGCTGAACGGCACGCCGCCCAATCGGTAACCATGGATGACGCTGAGGCCGCTTCGCTGCAATTGGGATCGGATTCGGCCCTGAAGCTAGCCTGACGAGCCAGAAAACGTACGACCAAGATCCAGCAGAACCGTGCCCGTGCGCGTGTCGTAGAAAATCGTCGGCTTGGGCGTGCCCGGGGCGACGCTCTGGTGGTGCAATGAGATGAACTGGCAGACCTGGCTATTGCTGGCAAAGGGCAGCGCGATCGAGGCATCGTCGATGCGAGCGTCCTGCCCGGCAACAAACGCGTAGCTGGTTCCCAGGCGCGGCTCGATATGATTGCGCGAGGTGCCCGCTTCCTTGTTAGGGTCCGCTTCGATGATCTCCGGAGCGGGGCTGAGCAGTCCGTTCCAGACGTCTTCGCAGTCCATGTCGCGGCCGGTGCTGGCTGAGTCGTTGCGACCGGATACCGGGTAGCCGAACTCATTCGCGTCGAGAGTCCCCAGGCCATGCGCTGTTAAGTCGACTGTGGCGCTGCCACGATCATCGGACACCTGCCAGGCCGCGTGAAAGAGACTCAAGCCGCTGCGCAGGGAACCCGCCAGGCCCTCGAGCTGCGCCTCCACGGCCTCGTCGGACAGGCTGATGAATCGCGGGAGGGCCGCCGCCGCCAGAATCCCCAGCAGCACGATCACAACGACCAGTTCAACGATGGTAAAGCCCGCTGCGCGGTGCTCGGCAAGTCTGCGCATGGCCCCAACATAGACGCTGCCGGGTGATGCGCCAGCTATGTGGGTGAGCGGCGCCCTAAACTGTGAAGGACGGCAACTTTTTCGGCACCAGCACGTTCTTCAGCGTGACGTAGCGTGGCAGGCCGCCGCGATAGGCCGGGTAGTCCTCGCCCGCGATCAGCGGCGCCAGATAGCGCCGGGCGGCGGCGGTAATGCCGAAGCCATCTTTGGAGATAAAGCGCTTGGGCATCTTCTTCTCCACGTTGGCGACCTTCGCCAGCGGCGCTGAGCCGATCTTCCAGCGATACGGCTTGTCGCTGGTACGCTCGATGATCGGCATCACCGCGTTCTGCCCCTTCAGAGCAAACTCCACCGCGGCCTTGCCCACCGCGTAGGCCTGGGCAACATCGGTCCCGGAAGCAATGTGGCGAGCTGCCCGCTGCAGGTAGTCTGCGACCGCCCAGTGGTACTTGTAGCCCAATGCATCTTTCACCATGCCGGCGATGGCTGGCGCGACGCCGCCCAGCTGGGCATGGCCGAAGGCATCGGTGCCACCGGCTTCGGCCACAAAGCGGCCGTCGGGATAGGCAGCCCCTTCAGAAACCACGACCACGCAGTACCCGCAGCGCTTCACGGTGGCGTCCACCTTGTCCAGAAACGCCTGCTGCTGGAAGGGCACTTCCGGCAGCAGAATGATGTGCGGCGCATCCCCGGGCTCATCCTGCGCCAGCGCGGCGGCGGCCGCGATCCAGCCCGCGTGCCGACCCATGACCTCGAGCACGAAGACCTTGGTCGAGGTTTCGCACATGCTGGCAACGTCGAGCGCCGCTTCGCGCGTGGAGACCGCGACGTACTTCGCGACAGACCCGAACCCGGGCGAACAATCGGTGAAGGGCAGATCGTTGTCCACGGTCTTCGGGACCCCGATGCAGGTGATCGGGTAGCCCAGGCGTTCACCGAGCTGAGACACTTTATGCGCGGTGTCCTGGGAATCGCCGCCGCCGTTGTAGAAAAAGTAGCCGATGTTGTGAGCCTGAAAGACCTCAATCAGCCGCTCGTACTCGCGCTGATTCTCTTCGAGGGACTTGAGCTTGTAGCGACAGGAGCCGAACGCGCCGCTCGGTGTGCTGCGCAGACCGGCGATGGCAGCCGCACTCTCCCGGCTCGTGTCGATCAGTTCCTCGGTCAGCGCGCCGAGGATGCCATTGCGCCCGGCGTAGACCTTGCGAATACGGTTCCGATGCTTGCGCGCCGTCTCGATCACCCCGCAGGCACTGGCATTGATGACCGAGGTGACGCCACCGGACTGAGCATAGAACGCGTTGCGGGGTGCGGATGCGGCGGGCATGGCAGGGTCTCTGAGGGCGATTGACCGCGCGCATTGTCCGCGATCGGGATCATTTGTGCGACAATTTGTGTCCTCTGATCGCAGGCTTTCGCTCTGATATGACCGCGCTGCTACGAGAGCTCTGGCAGCTGTGTCTGTTCCGCTCGAGCCCCGCTCGCCTGCCCGGTGGCTGGTCCCTGACACTCATCCTGCTGGCCCTGGACTGGCTTATCAGTGTGCTCGTTGTGCTGCAGCTGCGCCCGGAGCTAGAGCGCGGCACGATGATGACCAGCATTGGGCTGTCGAACCTGCTGTTGCTGGTGCTCTTCGTGATCACACTGACCATCCGCCGCCGCAGCAGCCGCGCGCCGCAGACCCTATCCGCCGTGTTCGGCACCGACCTGGTACTGACGGTTCTGTTCGCCCTGCTCCTCGCCGTCGCCAGCACGCTGGCAGACACCATCGGCACCAGCCCCACGGCAGTGTTGCGCGTGCTGCTCGTGCTATGGACCATCGCCCTGTACGGATACATCCTGCACCAGGCCCTCGATATGCCGCAGATCCTCAGCACCCTCGTCGCCTTTGGCATCATCATGGCCGGTGTGAGTATCAGCCAGCTCGTTCTGGAGGCCAGTGCTCAATGAGTGCCCATCTCTACTTTCTCGGCATTGGCGGCACGCTTATGGGCAGCCTCGCGCAGCTCGCCAAGGAGCTCGGCCACCGCGTGAGCGGTAGCGATCGGGCACTGTACCCGCCTATGTCCGATCAGCTCGCCGCCGCCGGTATCGAGGTGTTCGAGGGCTTCGACCCCGCTCAGCTCGAGCCAGCCCCGGACCTCGTGATCGTCGGCAACGCGGGGCTGCCGCGCGGGCACGAGGGGATCGAGTACATCCTCGAGCGCGGTCTGCGCTACACCTCCGGCGCCGCCTGGCTGGGCGATGAGGTCCTGCGCGATCGCTGGGTGCTGGCAGTCGCCGGAACCCACGGCAAAACCACCACCGCCAGCATGCTGGCGTGGATCCTGGAACAGGCTGGCCTCAATCCCGGCTACCTGATCGGCGGCGTCCCGAAGAACTTCGGTCGCAGCGCTCGCCTCGGCAGCGAGCCGTTCTTCGTGATAGAAGCGGACGAGTACGACACCTCCTACTTCGACCGCCGTTCCAAGTTCGTGCACTACCGGCCGCGCACGCTCATCATCAACAACCTCGAGTACGATCACGCCGATATCTTCCCGGACCTGGCCGCCATCCAGGCGCAGTTTCACCAGCTGCTGCGGACCGTGCCTGGCGGCGGCCTGATCGTGGCGCCGAGCCAGAACGAAGCGGTCAACGAGACGCTGGCGCAGGGCTGCTGGACGCCGGTGTCGCGCTTCGGCAGTGCCCGGGCCCGGCACGCGGCACAGCAGGACAACGGTGAATTCTGGCAGGCCGGGGACGCCACGCCGGACGCGTCCGCCTTCGATGTACTGCTCGGTCAGGACAAGCTCGGCCGACTCGAATGGTCACTGATCGGCGAGCACAACAAACTCAACGCGCTGGCCGCAATCGCCGCCGCCCGCCACGCGGGGGTCCCGCCCGCGCAGAGCATCGAGGCCCTTGGCACCTTCGAAAGCGTCGCCCGGCGCATGGACCTGATCGCGACCATCGGCAACACCCGCATCTACGACGACTTTGCACACCACCCCACCGCGATCCGCACCACCCTGCAGGGGCTACGCAAACAGGTGGGCAACGCGGAAATCATTGCGGTGGTGGAGCCCCGCTCGCACACCATGTCCCTGGGCACGCTGCGCTCTGAGCTGACGACCTGCTGCGCACCCGCGGACCGCGTGCTGTGGTTCCGGGGCGAGAACATCAAATGGGATCTGTCGGAAGTCGTCAGCCAGTGCGTGGTGCCGGCGCAGCAATTCGATGATCTCGACAAGCTGATGGCGGCGCTGCAGCAGGACGCCACGCCAGATCGTGAGCGCCACATCGTCATCATGAGCAACGGCAGTTTCGGCGGGATCTACCAGCAACTGCCCGCCCTGCTGCGCACCTGAACCACCGGGAGGGAGAGGCGTCCATGAGCAACGGTCCAGTACAAGTCCTGCGAACAGGGTGCGTTGCCCTGTGTCTCGCCCTGATCGGCAGCGTTGCACTGGCGGAGGGGAACGGGTCCGCCGCCGGGAGTGCCAGCGACTGGTACCCAAGCCGCTACGGGGCCGAGGACACACTCGGCGCCATCAACAACTTGAGCGCGGCCAAGGTGCGGGAGGCGGCCAAGCTCGTGCGCACCGGCAAGGTCTACGCGCTCGGGGTGACGACCGGGCCGGAGTCGCCCGCCTACGCGCCCCGGCAGTACGCGATGACCATCCTGCAGCTCGACGACGGCCGCGGCTCGCCGCTGGGCGCAAATCGAGCCACGGGCAACGACGATCTCATGTACCTGTGGATGGGTATCGGCAGCCAGATCGACGGCCTCGGGCACATGGGCATCGATCATGTGTACTACAACGGCAACCGGGCGGAGGATTTCGTGGCGCCGACGGGCCTTAAGCGCCTGAGCATTGATCGTCTGCCACCGATCGTGAGCCGCGGCGTGCTCCTGGATATGGCCGCCTATTTCGAACAGGACATCCTGCCCGCCGGCACCGCGTTCAATCGCACTGAGATCAAGGCTGCGGCCAAAGCGCAGAAGGTGAAGATCCGCAAAGGCGACGTCGTGCTTTTTCACACGGGCTGGCTGAACGTGGCAGATACGGACAAGGACCGGTTCATGAGTGGCGAGCCCGGCCTCGGCGTTGACGGAGCGCGCTTTCTGGCAGACCTGGGCGTCGTCGCCGTCGGCAGCGACAGCTGGGCAGTCGAGGTGCTGCCATCAGAAGACCCGACCCAGGCATTTCCCGTGCACCCCGAGCTGCTCGCGAAGAATGGTGTCTACATTCTGGAGAACATGGATACCCGGGCGCTGGCCGCCGACGGGGCCACGGAGTTTCTGTTCGTGCTCGGCCAGCCGCGCTTCGTGGGCGCGGTGCAGGCGGTGATCAACCCGGTCGCCATCCGCTGAGCCGCATGAGCCGCCCCCGTATCACCAACCCCGTCCCTCGCTCAGCAGCGGCGCTGCTCGCGCTGTTGCTGGTCGCTGGCGGCTGCAATCACCGGACAGAAGGCGCAGCGAAAGACAGCGCCAGCGCCGGGTCGACAGACATCAACACGGCCCAGGGAGAGCAACTGCGCCTGGTACCTCCGGCAACCTGGGCGCTCACAAGCGCCAGCAAACAGGGTCCCTTCGCCCGGGCGCAGTACCTGCGCCCGCCACCGGATTCAGATGGGCAGCCCCCCGGCTCGCAGGCGGTGACGGAGACCCTGACGCTGGAGCAGCTCGACCCCGACGGGCTGTCAGATCCCCTGGCGTTTCTGGAAAACTTGGCCGCGGAACAGGCGCAACGCTGCGACGACTTCAACAGTATCGTGATCAGCAGCGGCTTTGAGAACGGCTACCCGAGCGCCGTGCGTCTGCTGCGCTGTCCGCGCCGGCGCGTGAACAATACCGCCAGCGTCAGCATGGCCAAGGCCATCGCCGGCAACGATCGCTACTACCTGCTGGTCTTCGAAAAGCGTGCCGCAGCCGCCGGTAGCGAGCCACTGGCCCACGTCAGCGAGTCAGATATCGCGAGCTGGTCCCTGTATCTGCGTCAGGCGACGGTATGCGACAGCCGCGACCGCGAACACCCCTGCACAGCGCCTAGCCCGGCAACGCAAAGGGCGCCATGAGCGAGCCTGTCTCGGCGGCAATGCCCGCCTCGAGGCCGATGGTCGTGGGCAGCAAGCGGTCGAAATAGAACGCCGCGGTCTGCCGCTTGGCGGCACGGAAGTCCGCGCTGCTGCTGCCCGGCGCATCGGGATGCGCCATCGCAGCCATACGCAGCCACAGCCAGCCGTAGATCACGTGCGCGGTCAGGTCCAGGTAGTCGACAGACACCGCGCCGGCCAGATTCGGGTCCTCTCCGCAGCGGTCGACAAGATTGCCGGTGACGCGGACCAGGCGATCGATACTCTCCTGCACAGCGGCCAGCTGCTGCGGATCCAGGTAGGGCGCCAGGGCGTCGTCCTGCAACCGCTCGCGCATCTGGTCGACCAGCCGGCGCAGGGTCGCACCGCCGTTCTTGAGCACCTTGCGGGTGATGAGATCGAGCGCCTGAACGCCGTTAGTGCCCTCGTAGATCTGGCCGATCCGGGCATCGCGGACGAGTTGCTCCACGCCCCACTCGCGCACGTAACCGTGGCCGCCGAGCACTTGCTGCGCGAGCACCGCGCAGTCGAGCCCGCGATCGGTGAAAAAGGCTTTGGTGATCGGCGTTAAGAACTCCGACAGCGCCTGCGCTTCCGGATCGCCGCTGTATTTGCCGCGGTCGAGCTGCCGGCCCGCAAACATGGCCAGGGCGCGGCCGCCTTCCGTGTACGCGCGGATGGTCAGCAACATACGGCGCACGTCCGGGTGTACGAGCAACGTGTCAGCATTGGCACTCGCGTCCTGCGGACCGCTCGGCGCCCGCCCCTGACGCCGCTCCTGCGCATAGCGCAGCGCCTGCTGAAACGCCATTTCGCCAGCGCCCAGTCCCTGCAGACCGACGGACAACCGCTCGTAATTCATCATGGTGAACATGCCGGCCAGGCCGGCATTCGGCTCGCCCACCAGGTAGCCGGTCGCGCCGTCGTAGTTGATCACGTTGGTGGGACTGCCGTTGATGCCCATTTTGTGTTCGATGGAACCGCTCGCCCAGCCGTTGCGGGCACCGAGTGCACCGTCCTCACCGACCAGATACTTGGGCACGATGAACAGCGAGATGCCACGGGTGCCCCCGGGCGCATCGGGCAGCCGCGCGAGCACGAGGTGGATGATGTTGTCGGCCAGATCGTGCTCACCGCTGGTAATGAAGATCTTGGAGCCGGTGATGCGATAGGAGCCATCGGCCGCCGGCTCGGCGCGGGTGCGCATGATGCCGAGATCCGTTCCGGCGTGAGACTCCGTCAGCGCCATGGCGCCCGTCCACTCGCCGCTGTACATCTTCGGCAAATAGGTCGCTTTCTGCTCGGCGGTGCCGTGCGCGTCGATGCAGATGGTCGCGCCCACGGTCAGCGACCCGGACAGGTACAGCGCCGGGTTCGCCGCCCAGAACATCTCCTCGAGCGCACAACCCATCAGCTTGGGCATGCCTTGGCCGCCAAACTCCGGGTTGCCGCTAAGCGCCAGCCAGCCGCCATTGGTGAGTTCGGCGAAGGCCTCCTGAAAGCCCGCGGGAGAGGTGACAGTGCCATCCTGCCATTGGCAACCCTCGGCGTCGCCGCTCTGGCACACGGGCGTCATAACCTCCGCAGCAACGCGCCCGCCCTCGGTCACCACGGCCTTGACCAGGTCGGCGCTCAGCTCTGCAAACTGGGGCACGTCGGCCCATTCTTCCTGCACTTTGAAGAGGTCGAACAGGAGAAAATCGATATCGTCTATGGGAGCCTGGTAGGCGAGCATGAGCAGTGATCCGTTGCTTGACTTCAGCACAGCGGAGTCTGGCGATCGGCGATGAAGCCACCGTCGCAGGACTTTCAGGTGCGTCGGGAGTGCCGGCGGCGCCGGCGGGGCGCGATTATACCCGGATATCGACGAAGGCTCCGCCCGTGTCACCGAAGCGCTTTGGCGGCGGTGCGGGGGCCCCGGCGGCGCCCTCCGCCTCGTCGGTGCGGGACGCCACGAGCGCCCGATCCTCCTCGTCCCCGGCCCGGGTGGCCTCGGTGCGCTCTCGCGCCAGCTCCGCGCGGGCCTCCACTGCCTGGGCGCTCGCCTGCCGCGCCACCGCCCGGTCCGCAGCGGACGGCTGGGCCACGGCCAGGGCCGCTCGGCGCACCGTGTCCATTTTTTGAAGCGTCGCCTCGGGATCACCGGGCACCGGTGAAACATCGATCTGGACGCTGCCGCTGACGGCGTAGCTGACGCCGTTGGGCCCGCGCGTGAACTCGTAGCGCGGCGCGCTCGCGTAACGGCCACCGACACTCGCATGCGCCTGCTCGTGCGTGCGCACCTCGCGATCGCGTCGCGCCAGCTCGCGAATCTCCCGCTGCGTTTCCTGCAACAGCCGCTGCTCGGCGGCGCGGGTCTGCGCATCCTGGGCGATGGCGGCGCTGCCGGGCAGGCCCGCCGGATCCGTGACCGGCGGCGACCGAGGTGCGTCCTGCACTACCGCAGCGGCAGCCTCCGTCATGATCAGGCCCGGGTATCGAGTAGGAAGCCCACAGTCGCGTCTGCGGTTTCAATCACCTTGCTCGCGGCCTGAACCTCGCGCGCATAGAGCTGCAGGGAGGCGAGGGCCTCCACCTGCTCTGCGCTGCCCGGTTCCGCGGCGGGTGCCGGTCTCTCCGGCGCCGGTGCCTGATCGGTGGCATCCGACCGGCCTGCGGCATCGGTACTGCTACGCGCGCCGGCGATCCGAGCGGCGGCCGCGTCAAATTGCGATAGCGCGCGTTCCAATCCCTGGACGCCACTGCTCAATGGGGGGTTCACCGCCATGTCGTCTCCTGTTACGTGCGCCGGCCTTTAGGGCCAATCCCGAAAAGCGTAGGTCAGCGCACAGGGTGCTGCCGGGTTTTTTGGCGTGCTGCGGCCTGATTCGCACAATGGGCCGGGTCAGCGTCGTCTGCCGGCGCCGCAAACCCGATATACGCTGCTTTCATGACAAAAATTGTGATCCTGGCGCAGCGAACATCGGAGCGAATGACGCGGCGAATGACGCAACGGCTGACTCAGACACTCATTCCGATCCTGTTTCCCGGGGAGTGCCTGGCATGCGCGGTCGACCTGAGCGGGGGGCAAACGCACCTGTGCACTCAATGCCAGGCGGACCTGCCCTGGTGCGAGCAGCCACCTGCCATCCCTGGCATTGATCGCACCCTCTGCGCGCTGCACTACGAAGGGGCAGTGCGCCACTGGGTCACGCAGCTCAAGTTCCGCGGTGACCTGGCGGCCGGTCGGTTGCTCGGCACGCTGCTGCTGGCGACAGTGCGCGGCACCTACCGGCCCCCCGACGGGCCACCGCTGCCGCTTCCAACCGCTCTGATCCCCGTGCCCATGAGTCGCTGGCGCTGGTTCCTGCGCGGGCGCAATCAGGCCCATGTCATCGCCATGCCAAGCGTCCGCGCCCTGTCCCTGCCAATCCTCGACAGAGCCGTACAGGTCGCCCGCAAGCCGCTTTCTGCACATCGGCTGTCCCGGGTAGAGCGCCGCACCGCGCTGAGTGCAGCCTTCCGGGCGCGCAGCGGCGTGCCCACGCACGTCGCCATCATCGATGACGTGCTGACCACCGGCGCCACGGCCCAGGCTCTGGCTGCACAGCTACGAAGCGCGGGGGCTCGCCGGGTGGACCTCTGGACGGCCACCTATACGCTGCCGCCCGACGCGCGGTAGGCTCCGCGCTCAAGCACTCAGCGCGCGGAGGTCGCCCATCAGCGCCATCCCGGGCGGGCCCGAAGCCGCCGCCACACCCTACGCCACCCTCAGCCCGGACCTGTTGCTCGATGCTGTGGAAGGCGCCGGCTTCCCCGTCAGCGGCGGCCTGCTGGCCATGAACAGCTACGAAAATCGCGTCTATCAGCTCGAGCTCAACGACGGGGACTTCGTCGTCGCCAAGTTCTACCGGCCGGGGCGCTTAAGCGACGCTGCCATCGCCGAGGAACACGCGTTCACCCTGGCGCTTGCGGACGCCGAGCTGCCGTGCGTCGCGCCCCTGGCCGTGGACGGCCGCACCCTGTTCGAACACGCGGGCTATCGCTTTGCCGTCTTTCCCCGCCGCGGCGGTCAGCCGCCGGATATCGAGCGGGAAGAAAACCTTGAGATCCTCGCCCGCACCATCGCGCGTATTCACAGCGTCGGTCGCCAGGGGCAGTTCGACGCGCGCAAGACCCTCACCGTGCAGGACTACGCCGTCGACAGCCGCGAGCTGATCCTGAGCACGGACTTTGTACCGACGGAACTTAGAGCCGCCTATGACACCCTGAGCGAACAGCTCGTAGCCCGCCTGCAGGGGGTGCTCGACGGACACCGCACCCAGCGCATCCATGGCGATTGTCACCTCGGCAATCTGCTCTGGCGCGAGCAGACACCGAATTTCGTGGACTTTGATGACGCCGTTACCGGGCCGCCGGTGCAGGACCTGTGGATGCTGCTGTCCGGCGAACGGCACGAACAGCAGCGGCAATTGGAGGTGATCCTGCGCGCCTACGAAGAATTCGCGACCTTCGACGCCAGCAGCCTGGTGCTGGTCGAGCCGCTACGCACCCTGCGCATGATGCACCACGCGGCCTGGATCGCCCGGCGCTGGCAGGACCCGGCGTTTCCTCCGGCCTTCCCCTGGTTCGCCGGTGGCCGCTACTGGTCGGACCATATCCTGCACCTGAAGGAGCAGCTCGCGGCCCTGGACGAGCCACCCCTGCAATGGTTCCGCTAGCGGCTGGACGCTGACAGCCAGCGGCTAGAGCGCGGCGGTCAGCACCTGCGCCGGCGGCACATCGTAGACCGCATCGAGCTGCGCCTTATTGCGTGCCAGGTTGCCGTACTGCGCCAGCAGGTAAGGGCGCTGCGCCGCATCGCAGTCCGCCAGGCGCTGCGTCAGCAGCGGCAGCGCGCGTCCATCATCCGCAGCGACCGGCCCCGGCACCGGGATATCGAGCTGCTGCGCCGCATGCGCGTGCGTTGGATAGAGCTGCAGATGACCCACAATCTCCCGGTCGATGGCCTCTGCAAGCGCTTCCGCGCTCACTGGCGCCGAGGTGTCGGCCGTCGCAAGGGTGCCGAAATGCACGTGCATCCGGCCTTTGAATCCGGTCAGCCCTTCGGCGATCGCGGCCAGATCATCATCACTGCTCTTTTCGAAGGTGCCATTGCGCGCGAGCAACTCCAGCTCGCGTGCCTTGCGCAAATCCGTAGGATCCAACTCGTAGGAAATCGCCGTAGGAATGATCTGTAGCCGCGCCGCGATCTCCTGAAAGTCCTCGGTCTCTTTGCGAAAGGCCAATCCCAGCATCTTCAGTAGCGCCGGCTCCGTACGGTCCAGACCATCCTTGGCGCGCCCCGCGCGCTGGGCGATCCAGACGTGCTCCCCCTCCTCGAGCGAGCTGCGCACATAACGGGCAGTGCGCTGCATCGCCGCGTACTGTGCCTTACGCCCGACCAGCGTCCGTTCGATCATAAAGCCCTTGTTCAGCCGCATGATGTCCGCAGCGTAGTCGGCAGTGAACAGATTGTCGCCAATGGCCAGGCGACAGGTGGGTTGGCCAATCTCGTACAGCAGGCGGTTGATGATGCCGGAGTCGTAGACGATATCGCGGTGATTCGAGATGAACAGGCAGGCACGGTCCCGGGGCACCCGCTCGAGCCCGCTGTAGCTCAAGCTGGTGATCCGCGTGCGCAGGACGAGGTCAATATAGCGCCCCATCTGCATCTGGAAATCCAGCACCGAGCCGATGCGCCGGCCACGCCAGCGCAGCAGCGTGCCGGTCAGCGCCTGCGCCAGCGACGGCAGAGTCCGGGCAAGCCGGGGAAACACCAGCGCGGCGACGCCGCGCCGCAGCGCCTCGTTGCGTACCAGGCGCGCGACGACGGCGGGCACTTCTTCGTCTTGGTAGGGACGCATGCGCTCGAAGTCGCTCATCGAATCTCGATCAGGGGAAGGCGCCGCACTATCGCACATCCGCACCCCGCGCGCGGGTGCGCGGTCAGCGAGCGCGCTCCCTCAGGGCAGGTAGCGCAGCGCGCTGTCAGCGAAGATCCACAGGCCGATGGCGAGCAGCAGCGCAAAGACAGCCCGCTTGAGCTGGTCCTCGGCGATGGGCGGGCGATAGCGGGCACCGATCAAACTGCCGAGCACAACCATCGGCAGCAACAGGGCGAACAACGTCCAGACCGCCATCGTGAGTTCGCCCCGGATTGCAACGATCAGGGTACGTACGAGCGTGGTCAGACCGAACACTGCCAGCAGCGTGGCCCGAATGACCTCGAAGGACAGCGGCTGCCGATAGCCATGCCAGCCAATCACCGGCCCGGAAGCAGCGAAGAGCCCACCCACGAAGCCGCCGAGGGCGCCGCAGGCGGCCGTTGCGGCCGGACCGGTACGAACGGACAGCAGCCTCGGGCGCATGAGCAATGATGCGCTGGCGCCGGTGATGAACAGGCCGAGCAGCAGCTTCAGCACGTTGACGGCGCCACTGCTGAGCACCGCCAGCAGGGCCACCCCGAGGCCGATGGCTGGCAGCTGGCCAAGCAGCAGCCACCCGAGCATCGGGCGATCGATGGCACTACCGGGGCGCCGCAGGCTGATGAGGACGTTGACGAGCGACAGCAGGCTCACGGTCGCTGCGAGCACGGGAATGGGTACCCAGCCAAAACCGCCCGCGACCGCCATGGTCATCATGCCCAGCGCAAAGCCGGCCACGCTCTGCACGTAGCTGGCTGAAAATACCAGAAGCGCCAGGGCAACCAGCACGGGGATTTCCAGGGTCAGGGCGCTCAAGATCCACAGTTCACGATCGGCGGGCGGGCGCGAGTATACGAGAAGGGCACCGGGCCCGTGTTTTGCTATTCGGCGCGCCGTGTCCGACTATGGTGCGTCCGGACGGACAGGGCGATCGTGAACCTCGACCTCAAGGACAAACGGGTGCTGGTCACCGGCAGCTATCGCGGTACCGGCGCTGTGATCGCCGCGCGCTTTCTGGCGGAGGGCGCGCGGGTGATCGTGCACGGCATGGAACCCGGGCAAGCGGAAGCAGCGGTCGCAGAACTGCGCGGCGGCGCGCCGTTCACCTGCGATCTGACTCAGGACTCGGCGCGGGCCGCCCTGGCCGAACTCGTGGCTGAATACACGCCGCAGATTCTCGTCAACAACTACGGCACCGCCAGCTCGGGTCACTGGGGCGATGGCGACGAACAGGCCTGGGAGCGAGCCTGGCAGCAGAACCTGATGAGCGCGGTACGCTGCAGCGAGGCGGTCCTGCCGGCGATGAAGGATGCCGGCTGGGGGCGGATCGTGAACCTGGGCACGATCGGCAGTACCCGACCCAATGCCCGTATGCCCCACTACTACGCCGCCAAAGGGGCGCTGGCGAACATGAATGCAAGCCTGGCGCTGGCGGTGGCCGGCAGCGGCATTCGCGTCAATCTGGTCTCGCCCGGCCTGATCGCCACCCCGGAGGTGCGCGCGCAGGCGCTCGAGCGCAGTCGTCGCAAAGGCGGCAGCGAGCGCTGGGAAGATGTTGAGGCGGAGCTCGCCAAGGACATCCCCATCGGGCGGATCACGCGTCGCAGTGAAGTCGCAGACCTGGTGCTGTTTCTCGCGAGTGAGCGCGCAGACGCGATCCATGGCCAGAACATCCGCATCGACGGCGGCCAGCTCGGGGTCGTCAGTTGATCGCCCGGGGGATCGGTGCAGCCCTGGTGCTGGCGAGCGTCTTGCTCTACGAGCCCGGCGCGGTGACGGTGCTGCAGCGCCTGCTGCTGCCGCTTCTGTTCGGCGTTGGCGCCGCGCTGGTCCTGCGCAACGTGCTGGCCGTAGCGGCGACCGGCGCGGTGTTGGCCGCGCTGCATGCGGACCTGGCGGGGGACTGGATCAGCGCCGCTGCCTACCCCCTTATCGGCACTGCCTGCGCCGCCGTGGCGGCGGTCATCCTGGGGCGTCGCTATCGCAACTATGTCCGCGCCACTCGCGCTGATCGCGCCGCGGCCCGCGCCGCGCGCCAGGAGCGCTCCGGCCCGTGACGATGCCATCGAGCGCTGACGGCGCAGCGTCCCTGCACGCAACGGGAATCGCCAACCAGATCCTGACCAGCTTTGCTCTGTACCGGGCCGAGTTCACGCAAACGACCTTAAGCGCGCGGGACTATTTCCAGCGCGCGGATTGGCACGGCATGCAATCCCTTGGCGCAGCGCGCCTGGCCGCCTACAGCGCGCATCTCGACCCGCTGATCGCGCGGCTCAAGCCGCAATTTGACTCGGCAGCGCCGGACGCTGAAGCACGCCAGGCGTTATGGCCGGAGATCAAGGCCCGCTATCGGGACCAGCTCGCGACCCGCTTCGATCACGAGATGGGCGAGACCTTTTACAACTCGGTGTACCGGCGCCTGAACCCGAATCCATTGCTGGCGGAGCGGGACAGCTTCGTCGAGCCCGGTGCGAGCGCACCTCAGCTGGCCCCGGCCCAGCCGCTGCTGCGGCGCTTCGAGCCTGGCCATCGGGGCCTGGTCCACATGATGCAGACCCTGCTCGGAAGCCTGCCGCTAACCCTGCCGTGGCAGGACTTCGACCGCGATGTACGGAACATCCTGCGCTCCCTGCCCGAAGCGCGACCGGAGCTGACCCGCAGTGAGGGGCTCGCCATCGAGATCGTCGATGCCGTGTTCTATCGCAACAAAGGGGCCTACGTCGTCGGGCGACTCACCCAGGATGGCAACGCCTGGCCGCTGGCGCTGCCCCTGCTGCAGGACCGCAGCGGACGCCTGTACGTCGACACGCTGATCTGCGACGAAGACGAGCTGTCCATCATGTTCAGCTTCACCCGCGCTTACTTTCTGGTCGATGTTGCCGAGCCGAGCGCCCCTGGTGGACTTTCTCAAAGAGCTGCTCCCGAACAAGAAACGCAGCGAGCTGTACAGCGCCATCGGACTGCACAAGCACGGCAAGACCGTGTTCTATCGCGGGTTCATCGAGCACCTGACCCGATCCGAGGACCTGTTCGTCACTGCGCCGGGGATCAAGGGCATGGTGATGGCGGTGTTTTCGCTGCCGTCCTATCAGGTCGTCTTCAAGATCATCAAGGACCAGTTCGCACCGCAAAAGAACATCACCGCCGCGCAGGTCAAAGAGAAATACGCGATCGTCAAGACTCATGACCGGGTCGGGCGCATGGCGGATACCCAGGAGTTCCACAACTTCGTGCTGCCGCGCCGGCGCTTCGAGGCACAATTGCTGGAGGAACTACTCAGCGTCGCCGGGAGTACGGTGTCCGTTACCGGTGACGACGTCCTGATCTCGCACCTCTACATCGAGCGGCAGATGACGCCCCTGAACCTCTACATCGAGGACGCGAGCGACAGCGAGCTGCGCAACGCGCTCGACGAGTACGGCAACGCGATCAAGCAGCTCGCGGCCGCCAACATCTTTCCCGGCGACATGCTGCTGAAGAACTTTGGCGTTACCCGCCATGGCCGCGTGGTGTTCTACGACTACGACGAGATCAGCTACCTGACGGAGGTGAACTTCCGCACGATTCCGGAGCCGCAGACACCGGAGCAGGAAATGGCCAGTGAGCCCTGGTACTCCGTGGCCCCCAACGATGTGTTTCCGGAAGAGTTTCGCAAGTTCCTGTTCGGACGCCGCAAGATCAAGGCGCAGTTCGAGGCGATGCACGGCGAGATGTTCGACGCCGGGTATTGGCAGACACTGCAGCAGGACATCGAGGCGGGCGCGATCAAAGATGTCTTCCCCTACCGTCGCAAGCGGCGCTTTCTCGCGAACGAAGACGCGTCGTGACCCTGCCGCCGACCCTGCCGGGCGCTCTCGGCAGCGCATCTGCGTTGCTGTTCGATTTCGATGGGACGCTGGCACCCAATCTCGATCTGGCAGGGCTGCGCCGGCGCATGACTCGCTATAGCGAGCGCTGGCGGGTCCCTCGGGCGCTCGTCGAAGGCGCAGGGATCGTCGAGATCGTCACCCTTTCCGGTCAGTGGTTAAAGGATAACGCCGATACGGCCCACGCCGCCCGCTACCAGCAGGCCGCGCTGGCCCTGATTCGCCGATTCGAGCTGCGCGCCGCCGAGAAGATCGATCCCTTTGCAGCCACCGCGCCGCTCCTGGCCGCCTGGCGCGACCGGGGGGGCCGCAGCGCGATCGTGACCCGCAATTGCCGGGCGGCGGTGCTGCGGACGTTCCCGGAACTGCTGTCGCTAGCCGATGCGCTCTTCGCCCGAGACGATGTGCCGCACCTGAAACCGGACCCGCGACACCTGGAGCAGGCCACCGCAGCGCTCGGGTTGCGACCAGAGCATTGCCTCATGATTGGCGATGGCTGCATGGATATGGAGATGGGGCGCGCTCACGGCACCCTGTGCATCGGCGTGCTCAGCGGCAGCAACGACGCCAACGCGTTGCGTCAGGCGGGTGCCCACTTTGTGCTCGAGCGTATCGACGCGCTGCTGGAGACGCTGGCTGAGCTATGATGGCAGGCCCGCAACCCGGAACCTGATGGCCATGCGCATGTCTGCTCTCATCTCCCGTCACCGGCTCCGCGCCACCGCGGCCCTGCTGCTCGGGGCGCTGATCGCTGCTGGTTCGGGTTGCACGGCAACCGAGGCACAGCCTAGCGCCCAGACGACGGCCGCAGCGACCACACCGAGCCCCGGCCCGGCGTTGTGGTCCTTCGGCGATGATGACACGACGGTGTACCTGTTCGGGACAGTGCACCTGCTGAAACCGGATACCCAGTGGCTCACGCCACACTTCGAAGCCGCCTGGCAGGCCAGCGACGTGCTGTACATGGAAGCGAACACGGACTCCGCTGAGGTGCAGGCCGGGCTCGCACGCAAGATGCAGGAGATCGGCGTGTACCGCGATGGCAGCTCGCTGCTCGATCGCTTAAGTGACGAGGAGCGGGCCACGGTCGCCGCCGCGGCCGATGCGCTCGGCGTCCCACTGCCGGCGATTGCGCCGCTGAAGCCCTGGCTTGCGGGGTTACAGCTCAGCGTCATGCAGCTGGTGAAGTCGGGCTATGACCCGGCTTCCGGCGTCGAAACCGTCTTGAGCGGCGACCCCGTGATCGCCGACAAGCAGCGCCGCTACTTCGAGACCGCGGATCAGCAGATCGAGTTTTTCGAGCAGCTGACCCAGGCCGACCAGGTCGCAATGCTGGTCGCGGGCTCACGAGCGGTCGTCGAAGAGCCGGAAGCACTCGATGAACTGGTGAGGGCCTGGAGCCGTGGGGATGTCGCCGAGCTGGCATCGCTGATGTCGAGCGTCGATGCCTTTGGTAGCGAGGCCGTATATCAACTGCTGCTGACGGACCGCAATCGCGACTGGGTGCCCAGGATTGAAGCGCTGCTGAGCGAGCCAGGTACGCACATGATCGCCGTTGGCGCCGGACATCTGGCCGGCACCGACAGCGTCATCGCCATGCTCGAACGCCGCGGCCACAGCGTCACGCGCCGGTAAGCCCGGCTAACCTTTGAGATCGATGGCGGGCAGCTTGCCGCAGTGGGTGCGGTAGTCGCTTTCCATCGCGTCTGTGCGCCGAGCCACCTCTTCCTGGCTTAGGTAGATTCGCTCGCCGTCGGGACCGATGTCGTAGCTGATAAAGCCACCGCGGCGATTGTCCTGAATCTCATTGAACAGCTTGCGGCAGTTTTCTGCCCGCTGCGCGGTGCGTTCCCCGCGCTCACGCGCTTCCTGCTCGGCCTGAGCCTCGCGCGCATTGCGCTCGTCGAAGTACTCAAGCATCTGGGCCTGCTCACGCTGGCGCGCCTCGTGTTCCGCGCGGCTCTGCGCCGAGGGCCGCGTGACCTCCACGGAGACCGGCTCTGCCCCGGGGCGATAGCGATCGCTGAAGCGGACGTTGCCCTGCGCGTCCCGGTAGCGATAGAGCGTGTCACCGCTCGGGGCGGAAGCGGACGCGCCCGCGCGTGCGGGCGAGGCCAGCGCTCCGCCACTGGTCGCTGCTGACCCTGACGCTGCACCGCGGGCCGCAGCGGACCGCGGTGCGACGCCGACACCCGGCTGTTCACTCAGCCACTTCTGGCGGTTGCGTTCGTTCAGGGCCTCTAAGCGTGCGCGGGTTTGCGGGTCGGCCTTGCTCAGCATCTCTTCGGAAAACAGCGGGCGGTAGCCGTCGCTGTTCGCCGCCCACAGGGGCCGCCGCCGGGCTAAATAGCAGCGCCGCGGTCAGCGAGCAACGGACAGCCGCATTGTGCAGAGCCCGTTTCATTCGCTACCGGCGGGCGCGTTCATGTAATCGCGATAGTAGGTGAGCTGACCGTTCCGGACCCGGTAGAGGCCGCACCCCTCGATCGGGCCAGCAGGCGTGTGGGCAATCCATTGCGCCCAGACCACGCCCTCCTCGTCACCTTCGCCGCCATGGCCCGCGAGGGCTTCCAGGGTGAAATGAGTCTTCCGGTCTCCCATTTCCTGAACCATCTTGCTCATGAAGCCCCCGATCGCGTCGCGACCTTCGAAGGTGCCATAGACGGGATCCTCGAGGAGCGCGTCTTCCGCAAACAGCGACACGACCTGCGTGTAGTCGCCAGAATCCTGACGGCGCCAGAACTCGGCAATGGTTTCCTTGGCATTCATAGGTTGTGCTCCTGCTTGTGCTTCTGCTTATTTTCCTGAATGGGGCGCCGCGGCCGGGGAGACAAAACCCCGGGGCGATGGCACCATGGCTTAAGATCTGCTGCGTGAGGCCTTGCCATGAGACAGCAACCGACGATCGCTCGCAACGAGATCGGCCCGCTGCTCGACCAGCTCATCCGGCTGTTGGACGATGAAGGCCGCGCCACGCAGCGCGCCTACTTCGCGCGTATTCGCCGCTCACTGCACCATGCCCAGGACGAGCTGACCCTCGCGCCACCGATCATCGCCCTGTCCACCAGCACCGCGGTGGGCATCGAGCTGCCGCAGGACGCACAGCCACTGCACAGCCGCATCGTAGAGAAAACGGCGCAGGTGATCCGCGATCTGGACCACATGGCGCCCACCACGCGGCACTGAGCGCTCCGCGCCGGCCCCGCCGGCCTCATCTGGACCCAAGACTGCATTTTCATGGCCATTGACTACCGAGAGATCGGCTACCTGCGGGTCGCCGCCATCAGCCCCGAACTGCGTATCGGCAATCCGATTGCGAACGCCGCCGCACATCGGGAGGCGCTGGCCGCGGCGCGCGCCGAGCAGGTCACCATCGCGCTGTTTCCGGAGCTGTCCCTGACCGGCTACAGCGCTGAGGATCTGTTCTTCGCCAATACCCTGCACCAGCAGGTGGAAGAAGCGCTCGCCACGCTGCTGCCCGCAACGCGCGGCATGGTCGCGATCGTCGGCCTGCCCTGGCCCAGCGGCGATGGGCGCCTCCTGAACGTGGCCGCTGTGCTGGCCAACGGCACCGTGGCCGGTATGGTCCCGAAGCTGGCCATTCCCAACTACGGCGAGTTCTATGAGCGACGCTGGTTCGCCGGGGGTGCCGACGTCGACGAGCCCGTGAGTGGCGATCTGGGCGATTTCCGGATCTGTGCACGTCAGGTGTTCAGCATTGCCGGTGCCCGCTTCGCCGTAGAGATCTGCGAGGACCTCTGGGCCGTCGATAACCCAGGCGCGCTCCATGCCCTCGCGGGCGCGAGCCTGTGCTTCAATCTCTCCGCCAGCAACGAGCTGGTCGCCAAGGCCGCCTACCGGCGGGACCTGGTACGCATGACGAGCGCTCAGCGGCTGTGCGGCTACCTGTACGCCAGCAGCGGCCCGCGGGAGTCCACCAAAGACGTCGTCTTCGGCGGTCACTGCCTGGCCGCCGAGAATGGCCAGCTCATCGCGGAGAGCCCGCGCTTCGAGTTGGCCGGTACGCGAGTCGTCACCGAGTTTGATCTGCACAAGCTCGAGCACGACCGGTTGCACAACAACACCTTCATCAACGCCCCGCGGCCATCCGGGTATCGGGTGGTGGCGACCGGGGTAACGCAGGAAAACCTCAGCGGCCTTCGGCGTAGCTATGCAGCCCATCCCTTCGTGCCCTTAAGCGATGACCTTCGCGCCGAGCACGCCGCAGAGATTCTCAACATCCAGGCTACCGGCCTCGCGCGCCGCATGCTCGCCGCGCATACGCAGCGCTGCGTGATCGGGGTATCCGGCGGGCTCGACTCCACCCTGGCCCTGCTGGTGTGCATCGATGCGCTGGACAAGCTCGGGCTACCCCATGACAACATCAGCGCCTTGACGCTGCCGGGCCCGGGAACATCGCCGGATACGCGACGCAGCGCGCGGGCGCTGGCCCGCGCAGCCGGCGCCACGCTGCAGGAGATCAGCATCAAGGCCGCGGTGCGCCAGCACCTCAAAGACCTAAGGCACAGCGGTGCAGAAGATGTGGTGTTCGAGAATGCCCAGGCGCGGGAGCGCACACAGCTGCTGTTTAACCATGCCAATCAGGTTGGCGGGATCGTCGTGGGCACCGGTGACCTGTCGGAGCTGGCCCTGGGCTGGTGTACCTACAATGCGGACCACATGGCGAGCTACAACGTCAACGCCAGCGTGCCGAAGACGCTGGTGACCTCGATCGTCCACTGGTACGCGCAGGCGCGAGCCGATCGCGCGCTCGCGAAGGTGCTCGACAAGGTGCTGGCGACGCCGATCACGCCCGAGCTCTTAACGCACCGCGAGGGCGAAACAGCGCAGCCTACGGAAGCCATCATCGGTCCCTATGAGCTGCACGACTTCTTTCTTTTCCACTGGCTGCGGCACGGCGCAACGCCGGAGAAAATCTACGCGCTGGCGACCCTCACCTTTGCGCAGCGCTACGACCCGGGCACCATCAAGCGCTGGCTGCGACTGTTCTTCAGCCGCTTCTTCAGCGCGCAGTTCAAACGCACCACTTTGCCCCCGGGGCCCAAGGTCGGCAGCGTCAGCCTCTCGCCGCGCGGCGACTGGCGGATGCCGGACGAGGCCGACAGCGAAGAGGTCCTGCGTCGAATCGATGCCCTGCCGGAAGCGCTGCCCTAGGGGGTCGGCCGCGGCGCCTGCCTGCCCAGAACGAGCAGCACCGCCGCCAGCAGAATGGCCGCGGCGATCAGTGACAGCGGCAGCAGACCACGCTCGATCACCGTGGCCACAGCCGCCGTGCCGCCAGCGGCGACCAGCATCGTGTAGAGGATCATCAGTGCCGCGCCCCGGGCATCGTTCGGGCCCGCTTCTACAAGCGCCCGATAGAAGCCGATGGGCCCACGAATGCCCAGCCCGAGATTGATGATCAGAAAGCAGCCCCAGAGCCCGCCGATGGACCGCGGCGCCAGCAGTGCGAGCACAATGAGCAAGGCGCCGCCGGCAGCCGACAGCAGCGAGCCGTACAGGATCGTGCGCTCATCACCCCACCAGCGCGCGAAGATCGCCGTGGAGTTCGCGGCGATGACGTACAGCGTAATGCCCAAGAGCTGCATGGTGACAAAATCGGCGAGCGTCCCCCCCATGCTCGAGCTGATGATCTTCGGTGCGGAAAACACAATCACCAGCAAGCCGCCCAGGGTGCAGGCCTGGCTCAGCGCATAGCGGGTGAACGGGGCGCTGGTGAGCAGCGCGCCGTAGCCGCCGGACACCGCGGGGAGAGCGCCGAAGCGTTCGCGCAAAGCGGGCGCCAGGGCCCAGGCCAGCGCCATGAGACTGGCCACCGCCGCCACCAGGAAAAAGGAGGCGCGCCAGCCATACCAGTGCAAGAGCCCGGCGCCAATGATCGGCGCAATGGCCGGTGCCATGGACTCGATACTGCCAATGCGTCCGATCATCGCGACCGCACGCGTCTCGTCGTAGAGCGCCTTCACCATCACCGGCGCATACACCGCCGGTGCCGACGCGGACAAACCCTGGAAGAAGCGTACGACCGACATCTGCACCAGGGTCTCCATGACCGTGGCCAGCACCGACAGCCCCGCGAAGACGGCCAGCGACCCGATGAGCAGGTCCACGATGCGAAAGCGCGCGCCCAGTTCACCGAACAGGAGCAAGCCGGCCCCGGTGCCCAGCGAGAACGCCGCCAGTACCCACTGGGCGCTTTCAGCGGTCCCTGTCACGACCGTCGGCAGCATGGGCACCGCCGGCAACACCAGGTCCGTCGCCGCGAGCGCGCAAACAGTGCCGATGGTAATCAGCACCATGGCAAAAGCGGAGGATGCAGCTTTCATGAACCGGTTTCAGCTGGTGAGCGCGAGCGGCCGCGCAGTGTAGGGCCTGCCTCTAGGAATTGCGACGCCCGGGGTGCAACCATTCCTCGCTTGGGCGCTGGCACGATCTGCCGGGAACGGGGTCTGACACGGTATGCTTGCGCTTTGCGGATCTCGCCCGAGTGCCGGAGACACTATGAACACACGATGGTCCCTGCTGGGCATCCTGCTGACTGCGCACCTCGTTGCGCTACTGGGCGCAGCGCCCGCCCACAGCTTCGAGGTTCGCAACTACTGCGGCGACGAGGGCGTCTGGGTGCACACGCTCGGGGGCGGCGGCCCGGAGCTGACCGATGACCAGGGCGCGGCGAGCTACCTCATCTGGCAGGACGGCGCTGCGCGCGTGCTCATCGACCCGGCGCCCGGCTCATCGCTGCTCTTCGACAAGACCGAAGCGCGCTTCGAAGATCTCGAAGTCATGCTGTTCAGCCAGCTCAAAGCGGATCGGATCGGCGACTTCCCAGCGTTCGTCAGCGGGTCGGAGTTTGGTGAGCGCACCGAGCCCCTGCGCGTGTTCGGACCCACCGGCGCAGCGCCATATCCGGATACCACAGACTTCGTGGCGCGCCTCTTCGGCAGCGAAGGTGCGTACCCGCACCTGAGTGCTTTTCTAGAGAACAAACCTGCCAGCCAGGGCGGTTACAAAGTGATCGCGCAGAACGTCCCCGCCCGGGGGCGGCGGGAATGGTCCGGATATGGCAACGATCGGCTCGAGCTGCGTGCTGTGCCGGTCAACCACGGCCCCGTGCCCTCGCTGGCCTGGCGCGTCGATATCGGCGGTCACAGCATTGTGTTCACCGGCAACTTCAACAACGCCAAGAACCTGGTTCCGGCGTTGGCCAGCGACGTAGACGCACTGGTGATTCATCACGCCGTGCCCGAAAACAGCCGCGGGCCCGTACGTGAGCTGCACGTGGTCCCGTCGCAGATCGGCCGCATCGCCAACCAGGCACAACCGCGCATGTTGGTTCTGGGCCAGCGGATGAATCGAACGCGCGGCGTCGAGAGCCTGTCCCGGCAGAAGATCGAAGCCGAGTACGACGGCAGCCTGATTTTCGCCAACGACATGGAGTGTTGGGGCCTGTAGCGGCGATGGCAACAGATCTCACAAGCCCGGCAGATGTCCACCGCTTCTGGTTCGGTGCGCTCGACGCGCATGGCGTGGCAGACCCAGCGCACCGCCGGCGCTGGTTTCTGCAGGACGATGCCTTTGACCAAGAAATTCGCGAACGCTTCGAAGCAACTCTGCTCGCTGCGCGGGATGATTTGCTCAAGGACTGGCTGGAAGACCGCAGTGGCTGGCTGCCCTACCTGATCCTCTGCGATCAGTTTCCGCGCAACCTGTACCGCGGCAGCGGCGAGGCCTTTGCCTGGGACGAGCGTGCGCGAGCGGCTGCCCGCCACGGCCTCGAGCAGGGCTGGCACCGGCACCTGGGCATCGATGAGCAGGCCTTCGCCTACCTGCCCTTTGAGCA
>JBCDIK010000016.1:0-31834 GCA_038749065.1 Pseudomonadota bacterium
CTTTCGTAAACAGTACGCCAGGGGCTACGCCGCCTTATCGCAGCAGTTCGGCTATCAGTTTGTGACCGCGCTGGCGGACTATGCCGCACAGGGCTTTGTGGACGCATTGCCAGAAAAGTCGCAGTGGCCGCACCTGGCCCGTGCTCTGGCGCACGGCCTGTATGGCGAGCGTATGGACCGCGCCCTCATCAGCTACGGCGCACACTATTTCGCACTCCGGGTGGTTCTCCTTGCGCAGTCTGTTGAAGATCTCGAGCATCCGCTGGGCACGATCGATGATAAGGGACGCCCTACGCTTCACGATGACTTCCTGGCGCTGCTGCTCGATGCCATTGCTGCCGAGCCCATCGCTTCAGAGGTGGTGGCAGAAGGTACCGGGGAGCGACCTCTGCGACTGCTGGACGAAACCTTTTGCCAGGTCGTCAGTCACTTTCGCTCCTACGGATAATGGACTTTAACCGCGCCGACGGGTGAGCCGATTGGATCGTGCTTCTTCCTGCTGACGCTTCTTGGTCGATGCCCAGCCGCAGATCGGGCACTGCGCAAGGTCGTGGAAGCGCGCCGGGCAGTGCTCCCGACCGAAAAAAATGATCTGCAGGTGCAGGCGGTTCCAGCGATCCTCGGGAAAGATGCGCTTGAGGTCGCGCTCGGTTTTCTCGACGGTGTGGCCGTCCGACAGGCCCCAGCGGGCCGCCAGGCGGTGAATGTGCGTATCCACGGGGAAGGCCGGTACCCCAAAGGCTTGCGACATCACCACCGCAGCCGTTTTGTGGCCAACCCCCGGCAACGCTTCCAGGCCCTCGTAGTCCCTGGGCACCTCACTGTCCTGCTCGACCAGCATCTGGCTCAAGCGGGCGATGTTCTTCGCCTTTGAGGGTGCCAGTCCCAGCACCCGGATGTGGCCGAGGATCTGGTCTACGGTCAGGCGGCTCATCGCCGCCGGCGTCGGCCCTGCGGCAAACAGGGCCGGGGTGACTTCATTGACCTTCTTGTCGGTCGTCTGCGCTGACAGGAGCACCGCGATCAGCAGGGTGAACGGATCGCTGTGATCCAGTGGGACCGGGGTTTCCGGATACAGCTCATCCAGAATCTCCATGATGCGCGGCGCCTTGTCGGCCCGCTTCACGATGCACGCCTCATGGATGCGGCCGATCCAGCGTGACCTGATAGCCCAGGTCGAATTCGGGGGGCATGCGCACCGGTTTGCCGCTATCGAGGTTGATACACACGAACTGCACTTCACCGCGGAGCAGGGTCGTGGCGCAGGGCGCGCGTTTGATCTGGAACACCCGAGTTGCGCGCAGCCGTGAGCGGTCCGTCAGCCAGTTTGCCACCCGAACACGATCGTGCAGGCGCGCAGGTGCGAGCAGCTCGACGTCGATATGGCGTACCGCCATCCCGCGCCGCAGCGCCACGCAGGTGTCTTCGGGCAGTCCGACCGCCGCCGAGTGGGCCCAGGCGCACTCGGTCAGCCAGCGAATGTACACGGCGTTGTTGACGTGTTCGAAGGCGTCGATGTCTTCTGGCGAAACCTGAGTTTCGTAGACGAACGGTGCTGGGTAGTCCCAGCTTTCAGCGGGCTTGGTCGTCATCGCGATGGTGAGGGTTCGGGCATCCCAGTCTAGCGCAGCGGTTGGCGTTCCCTTAATATAAATGCGAAACACTATCATTCTCATAATCGAGATCCCTATGAAATCAACCCCCGCGCATCCGTTTGCGCTGTCCGCGCTGGCGCTCGCCGTTGCCAGCACCTTACCTGCGCAGTCCCAGGCGCAACCGGGCGGTGTCCCCGCCGTCGCGGAAGGCTCAGCCCGCGGCACCATCGAGGAAATTGTGGTTGTGGCGGAGTTCCAGCAGTCGCTGATTAACCGCATTCCGATTGCCCCCGAGGAACTGCCGTTCACGCTGAACGTGCTCGACCGGGATTTTCTGGATACACGCAACTTCACCCGTCCCATCGAAGCCCTGACCACGCTGCCGAACATCACTCGAACGGAGGATCGCCTCGGCACCGGCACCGCCAATTTCCTCTCCCGGGGCTTCGAGGCGCCGATCCTGGTAGATAACCGCGCGCAGAATGGCTTTCGCGGATCAGGCGCTCGAGATGACGCGTTTGTCGAACGCTACGAGGTGCTCAAAGGCCCCGCGTCCATCTCCTTGGGACCCATTGGCGCAGGTGGGGTGATCAACACGGTGACCAAGACCCCTGAGGACGAGGCGTTCGTCGACCTGGAGATGCGCGGGGATCAGTTCGGCAGCTTAGGTGCCGAGGTCGATGCCAACTTTGGCACGGTGGCTGACTCTGCCGTTGCCCTGCGAATCAGCGGTGCCTACCGCGAGTTTGCCTACGATGCTGACGAAGCAGAGCGCGAGACCCTCGCCATTCGACCGGTCATCACGGCAGACCTTGGGCAGGCGACCTCATTGCGCGCGAGTGCTGCCTATACGGAACATACGGTCAATCCAAATTTTGGGTTTCCGCTCCTGTCGAACGGGCGGATTCCCGATGAAATTGATACGGATACCTTCACCGGGTTTGCCAATGGCGGCGGTAAGGCGGAAGACCTGCTCGTCGAAGGCGAAATCAACCATGAGTTTTTGGACAGTCTTCGGCTGACGCTGCGCGGCAGCCATCAGGAAACGGACTTTGATTACGACAACACCTCCGGACTGTACAACTACAACTACGCCGATGGGGGCCCGGGCATTGGCTTGAATGACCCCTATGTGTACGCCTACGGTGGCGGCGGCGAGACCGAGTCCGTGGAGACCTTCTTCGATGCGCAGCTCGCCTTCGATGCCCAGCTCTGGGGTCAGGAACAGAACCTGGTCGTTGGCGTGGCCTACAACGAGGGCTCATTCGACCGTCTATTCAGCGACTTCTCGTTTCAGGGGCCCTTTCGTCTGGACGAACTCGACGTGCCGCGCCTTGCGCCGGCAGATATCGGCCCGCTCTCGCCCTTCACCATCTTCGATCAGGAACTGACGTCTGCGTTCGCCGAGGCAGCGTTGCGCCCCGCCGACTGGCTCACGATCGTTGGGGGCGTGCGTTATGACGAGCTTGAGCAGGAGACAGTGAACTTTCGCCGCGGGCGTTCCTTCGAGTCCACCTTTGATGAGGACGAGGTCACCTTTCGCGTTGGGGCAACGGCGGCACTCACCGACGGCTTGAGCGCCTATGTCAGCTTTGCCCAGGCCTTTACGCCGCAGTTCGGCGTTCGGCGAACCTCAGGTCCCGTCGGTCCGGAAATCTCCAATGGCTGGGAAGCGGGCGTCAAAGGCGCTGCCGCCGATGGCCTACTCAGCTTCGAGGCGGGCTATTTCTACACGCTGCGCGAAGACGTCGCGGTGCGCGATCCGAACAACACCATCGATGAGGCTTTTGTCGTGACGGTGGGTGAACTGCGTGCGCAGGGCGTGGAGCTGTCGGGTCGGTTGCGGCCAGCGGCTGGGCTGAGCCTGGACGTGAACCTGGGGCTGACGGACATCGATATTACGGAGCCCGGCGCTGATGAGGTCACCGCGGCAGTCTTTCCAAACGCAACCGGCAGCATCTACCTGAGCTATCGTATGCCAAGGGGCCCTCTGGAAGGTCTGACTGTGGGTGGCGGCTTCCGTTACGTGGGCGAACGCGATGGACCCGTCACGGATTTCAATAGCTACACGGTCGCCGACGTCAGCGTGTCCTATGAGTTTCGCGAGGGCCTGGCGGTATCGCTCGATGTTCTCAATGTTGGAGACGAGAAGTATTTGGAGAATACCGCCAGCTTTGCGCAGAACCTCACCGGCGGCTCAGTGCTCGGCCCCCCACTGACGACGGTGCTGACGCTGCGCGCCCGGTTCTAGCGCGCGGCGGCGAGCTGTTCGGCCAGAAACGCGGCGGTCACGTTGCCGCCGCTCAGTATCAGGGCGACCGTCTCTCCGGTCAGGTTGAGTTTTTGCTGCAATGCTGCGGCGAGTGCGACTGCGCCGCCCGGTTCGACCACCAGCTTCAGCTCTTCGAAGGCAAAGCGCATCGCCGCGCGCACCTCATCGTCATTTACCGCCAGTCCCTGCGACAGTCGCCCGCGGTTGATCCGGAAGGTCAGATCACCCGGCTGCGGCGCCAGAAGCGCATCGCAGATTGAGTGTGCACCGGGAGCGTTGCGCGTAAGCGTACCCGTCTCCAGCGAGCGGGCATGATCGTCCAACCCTGCCGGCTCGACCGTGTGGATATGCGTGGCCGGACTGAGCGCTTCGAAGGCCAGCGCGATGCCGGCGGTCAGGCCGCCGCCACCGCAGCACACGAACACCCGATCGAGGGTGTGCCCCAGCGCGCTGGCCTGCGTCGCCAGTTCCAGGCCCACGGTGCCCTGTCCGGCGATGATGTACGGGTCATCGTAGGAGGGCACGAGAATCGCACCATGCTTGCGCGACAGATCGCTCGCGATGTCCTCCCGGCTCTCTCGGTAGCGATCGTAGAGCACCACCCGCGCGCCCAGCGCGCGCGTTCGCTCGAGCTTGATCGCTGGTGCGTCCGCCGGCATGACGATGGTCGCGGAGATCCCGAGCAGCGACGCGGCGGCGGCGATGCCCTGAGCGTGATTCCCCGAGGACCAGGCGACGACCCCGGCCGTGCGCTCGGGCGCGGTGAGGGCCGCAAGGCGGTTATAGGCGCCGCGAATTTTGAAGGAGCCGGTGCGTTGCAGGCACTCCGGTTTGATCAGCACGCGGGCCTGGCACTGTGCATCCAGCCCGTCGTGGCGCAGCAGCGGGGTCTCGATCGCGACCCCCTGCAGGCGCTGCGCCGCCTCGCGGATGTGCTTCAAAGAGAGATCGCTGGCGTCCATCGACGCATTCAACCACAAAGGATTTGGTGCTGTGGCGGCCGTGAGATCACTCGTAGCGCAGCGCATCAATGGGGTTGAGATCGGCTGCCTTTGAGGCCGGCAGAATGCCAAAGACAAGGCCGATACCGCCGGAAAAACCCAATGCCAGGAGCACGGCCCACCAGGGCACGGAGACGGGAGGGAACTCGGGAACTAAGGAAGCGACCAGGACCCCGATCCCATAGCCCAGGACCAGACCGGCGATACCGCCCAGCAGCGACAGCGTGAGCGCCTCAAGGAGAAACTGCGCGAGGATGTCCTGGCGCCGCGCGCCCAGTGCTTTACAGATGCCGATCTCCCGGGTGCGCTCGGTGACCGAGACCAGCATGATGTTCATGATTCCGATTCCGCCCACCAGCAGCGAGATACCGACGATGCCACTCACGATCACGGTCACCGTATTGATGATCTGATCGAAGGACTCGGAGATCTGCTCCGGCGTCTGGATGCGGAAGTCGTCGTCCTGGCTTGGCGCCAGCTTGTGCGCGCGGCGCAGCACGGTGCGGATCTGGTCCGCCACCGCGTCCATCTGTGTCACCTCGCTCACGGTGAGTTGCATGATCACGTCGGGCTCGTTTTGCACCCCGTTCAGGCTGCGCACCGTTTCGAACGGCAACAACACGTAGTCATCCTGGTTCATCCCGAACAGCTCGCCCCGGGACTCCATGACGCCAACGATCTTGATCCAGTGACCGCCAACGGCGATGAACTCGCCGATAGGTTGGTCCATGCCGAGGTCGGCAATGACCTTGGGCCCTGCCACGCCCACACGCCGACGCTTGTCGTTGTCCGCTGCGGTCAGGAAGCGACCCTGGGCGGCATACAGGCTCGTGACCTCCTGAAAGCTGTAGATGGTGCCCTGCACCTGCGTCACAGTGCTGCTGCCGTTCCAGCTCACCTGACCCGCGGCGCCCTCGGAGATAAGCACTGGCGTGATCGTGTCGATGCCGACCACTCGATCGCGAACCGCTGCGTAGTCGCCGGGGCTGAGTCTCGAGGACCGGCCCTGTAGCCGCGCTTCGAAGGGCGTGTAGGACCGCACGGACAGCGTGTTGCTGCCGAGCGCCTGAAACTCCGCGGCAATGGACTCCCGCAGTCCCTGCACGAGCGCAATGACCGCAATCACCGAGGCGACGCCGATCACGATGCCGAGGGTGGTGAGCAGACTCCGCAGGCCGTGCGCGAGGATCGATGCCCAGGCCGCGCGACCGGCTTCTATCCAGCGGCGCATCAGGCGTTCGCGCTCTGGTGATGGTGATCGCGGCGCACCAAGCCATCGAGCAGTTCGACGGTGCGCTGGCAGCGCGCCGCGATTTCCGCCTCGTGGGTCACGATGATAATGGTCTGCCCTTCGCTCTGAAGCTGATCAAACAGGGCCATGATGCCGCGCGATGTTTCCGAGTCCAGGTTCCCCGTGGGCTCGTCTGCCAGCACGATGGCGGGCTCGGTCACCAGCGCGCGGGCAACGGCCACGCGCTGCCGCTGGCCGCCGGACAGCTGGTTCGGCAGATGGTCAGCGCGGTCCGCCAGACCAACACGAGCGAGCGCGGCCAGGGCCTGTTCGCGTCGTTGCGCCGGGGTCGTTAAGCGATAGACGAGCGGCTGCATCACGTTTTCCAGCGCTGAGGCGCGGCTGAGCAGATTGAAACTCTGGAACACGAATCCGATCTCGCGGTTGCGGATCGTCGCCAGCTCGTCCTCGCTGCGATCCCGGACATCGGTGCCATTGAGACGGTAGGACCCATCGGTCGCCTGGTCGAGGCACCCGAGCAGGTTCAGGAGGGTTGACTTGCCAGAGCCCGAGGAGCCTACGACGGCGACATACTCATTGTGCTCGATCCGCAGGTCGATGCCTGCAAGCGCAGCGACTTCGGTATCGCCCAGGCGATAGATCTTGCGAATCGCGGCCATCTCGATCAGCGGCTGCGTCAAGGTCAGCGGCCCTCCGGCCGCACCGGATCGCCGTCTCGCAACCGGCGTAGCGTGCGGGCTGGGCCGGTGATGATGGCATCCTCGGCTTCCAGAGCGCCGCTGACTTGCTGGAACGCATCGTCCGACAGCCCTGTGGTGACTGGCACTTTTACGGCCCGCCCGTCACGCACGGCGAACAGGTGGCTGCGCAGTCGCCGGGACTGAGAATCTTCGGTGGCGATGATCGCCTGCACTGGCACGGACAGCAGCGCTTCTTCCGACGCGGTGTAGATCGCTGCCCGGCAGGACATGCCCGGGCGCAGGGCGATGCCATTGCTATCGGTGATGGCGATGCGCACCAGGAAGGAGAGCCCCTGACTGTGGTTATCTGCCTTGGCGGTGTTGGCGATGAACCGGACGACGCCCGTGAGCGGTCGATCCGGATAGGCGACGGCCACGATCTCCGCGCTCTGGCCCAGGGCGATGTCGGCTACGTCGGCTTCGTCCACATGGACTTCTGTAATGATGTTGCTTGGGTCCGAGATCGTCATGAGTCCGGAGCCGGGGATGTTGGTGGTGCTGGAGACCGCTGTTTCTCCAACCTCGATGTCGAGGGAAGTCACGACGCCGTCGATGGGGGCCAGCACCTCGGTCTTGCTCCGCTGATCCTGAAACTGCTGCAGCGCTGCCTGCGTCTGTACCAGTCGTTCGCGCGCAGCTCGCAGTTCCACCGCGGCGATCTCGAACGCGAGCTGTGCGTCATCGTAGGTGCCCTCATCCAGCAGCTTCCGCTTTCGTAACTGTGCGGCGCGGTCGCGTGCGCGCTCCAGATTTTTCAGCTGCAGCGCGGCGCGCTCGATCTCGATCTCCTGCAGACGCACGGAGGCCTGGCTTTGCGCCACCTGAGCAGCGAGTGCTTCGTCATCGATTTTCAGCACTAGTGCACCGGCGCTGACCCGATCGCCTTCCTCCACGTAGACGGCTTCCACTCGGCCGATCACCTCGGCGGTCAAGGTGACCTCTTCTTCATGCGCGAGGCTCCCGGAGGCAAGGATGGCTGTACGGAGAGGACGCAGAGCCGCGGGCTCGATCTGCACCGGGCTTGCGCGGCCTTCCCCCTGCCGGCTCAGCACGGGAATGGCGATCACAGCCAGCAGGATCGCGAGCACGATCCACAGGCGACCACGAGTAGTTGGCGCTGGGGTGGCGGGGGCTGCTGTGGGTTCGGTCACGCCGCGACCGCCAGGGCGATACCACCCAGTAACAGGTAGGGCGCGCCGGCGATCAGCAAGCTTTTCTCCCAGCCGCTGCCCGTCCACAGATGCACGCCGAGGACCTGCAGCGCGAACGCCCAGAGCAGCGTCAGATCGATCTCGCCCAACAGGCGCAGGGCGCCGCGTCTGGGTTCGAGGTTCAGCAGGCTGGAAAACGAAAGCGGATTCAAGTCCGTCAGCGGCAGCTCGAAACCCGGTGCCAGCGCCAGCGCGGTCAGGCCCGCGATCGGCGCCAGCACGCTTGGCAGCGAGGTCCAGGCCACCAGCGCCAGCCACTGCCGAGCGCGAACGCCGAAGCCGGCGAGCATGGACACCAGTGTGTAGTAACCACTCTGCAGGAGCAGCAGTACGGTGGTCGAGATGGCCGTGCCGAGGGCCGGAAACCATCGTCCTGCCGGCCGCTCGTCGCTCGCGAACTCGCGAATGCGGCGCTCTTCCTCGAGAGAGAGATCATCGCCCGCCTGCGCCAGAATATTCTCAGTCAGAAACTCGGGATCGACCACGTTAAAGTAGACGGCACTCAAGAGGGTTGCCGAGCCAATGACGAGGAGCAGCGGTGGCCACAGCGGCGCGCGCTCCCGCAGCTGTGACAGCGCCGCGCGGGGAGCAGACAGGGTGTCGATGATCAGATTCACCATCGCCGCAGCATATGCGAGTCATTCGCATCTGCGAAGGGATCACGCTCCGTGAACGCCTCCGCGCCTGAAGCATCCCCCTTCGCGGTTCCAGCCTTTCGCTGGCTGTTCGCCGCGCAACTGTCGGCGTTGCTAGGCAACGGGGTCGGGACGCTTGCGTTGGCACTCCTGGTGGTCGCCTTGGCGCCGGAGCGACCGGGCGAAGTGCTTGGCGTGGCGCTGGCGATCAAGATGCTGTTGTACGTCGGCCTTGCGCCGCTGGCACCTCAGGTGAGCCTGTGGGCAAGCCGCTTCGGTAGCCGCAAAGGCTGGCTGGTCACCCTGGACCTGCTGCGCGCGACCACGCTGCTGCTCATGCCCTGGGCCGTGAACGAGCTCCAGATTTATCTGGCGATCGCCGTGCTCAGTGCGGGCGCTGCGCTGTTTACACCGGTTTATCAGGGTCTGATCCCTGCGCTAATCTCTGACGAGGCGCGCTATCTGCGGGCGCTGTCGTTTTCGCAGATGGCCAGTTCGACCATGCAGCTGGCGGCCCCGGTTCTGGCAGCGCTGCTCTTGCTGGTCCTGAGCTTTCCCGTGCTCTTCGTGCTGAACGCTCTGTGTTTTGTTGTTTCAGCGCTGTGCGTCAGTCGAGTGCGGCTGCCGGCGCATCTGGCGCGGCCAACGCTCCCGGTGCGCTCCTTCGCTGCGTTTCGCATCTACTTTCGGACGCCCCGGCTGCGCGCGGCCGCCTTTGCTTACATCGGTGTTGCCGTGAGCAGCGCGATGATGATCGTCAATACGGCGCCCTACGTGACGGCTGTGCTCGAGTACTCGACGGCCCTGTACCCACTTGCCATCGCCGCCGGTGGCGGCGGAACCATCCTAGCCGCGGCGCTCATCCCGCGATGGCAGGGGGCGCTACGCACCGTCCTCGTCAGCGGTCTGGCGTTGATGGCGGGCGCGTGGCTGGTGGCCATCCATCTGCCCGGACCGCTGTGGTTACTCGGGCTGTGGTTCCTGATCGGGTTCGGCCTGGGGCTGGTTCAGACGCCCGTGGGTGCGCTGATCCGGCGTTCAGCCCGGCCCGCGGATCGCGATGCGCTGTTCGCAGCGAACTTTTCCATTTCCCACGCCTGCTGGCTGCTCGCCTACCCGCTCGTAGGTTTCGGGCTCGCGCCGCTCGGCTGGGCGGGGCTTTTTGCGATCGCCGCGGTGTTGAGCACTGTTGCGGCCGCCGCCTGTTGGCTGACCTACCCGGCACGTGACCAGCGTGTTCTCTGGCACCGTCACGCAGCGGTCGAACATGATCATGAGCACGCGCACGACGCCCGCCACCATCCGTCACCGGTGGCCGGAAATCATCAATCTCACGGATTACATGTGCATGACGCCATCGAGCATGCGCACGAATTTGTCATTGATGAGCACCATCCGTACTGGCCGCAGCCGCGCACGCCGGCCTGAGCGATGACCATGGTCCAGGCGTGCTTCACGCATTCGTAAGCTGGTTTTGGCACCATAGAAAGCTGATCAAGGCTGAGGCCCGGGGCCATGGCGCCGAGAATTCCCGACGTATTGCAAGGTATTTGCCCTCGTGGCTGAGCGGGCCCAGCACAGCCGCTGGTACGTCACCGGCCGGTCGCTCGCCGCGATTCTCTTAGGCTATGTCTTTGCCAGCACCGCCGGGCTTGCGCTCGCCCTCGCGTTGCCGGCGGACCGCTTGACGGCCGTGGCAACGGGCTCGCTGCTGAGCTTTCTGCTCTGGGGTGGCGCGATCATGTGGGCCTTTGCCGTCCAGCGCACCCGCACGGTGATGCTGGGCCTCGGCAGTGCCATCTTGGCGACCGCGCTGCTGGCCTGGGGTCTCTACCTGTTGAAAGGCGTGCCATGAACGGTTTGTTCCGACAGTCCATGACCTGGCTGCACACCTGGTCCGGCATTGTGGTGTGCTGGCTGCTCTACTTCATGTTCGTCACCGGCACCATCGGATACTTCGACGACGAGCTGGATCTGTGGATGACGCCGGAACAGCCCGCGTCGCAGCCCCTGGCGCTATCCGATGCGGTACCGGTCGCTCAGCAACATCTGGCCTCCGCGGCGCCTGGCGCGGATCGCTGGTTTCTCTACCCCACCATCAAGCGCACCAATCCGCAGCTCTCAACGTTCTATGACGTCCCCGAATCAGAGGGGACCCCTGCGATCCGGCAGTCCGACGATCTGGATCCGCGCACGGGGGCCGTGATGGTGCCGCCACGCGACACCGGGGGTGGCCAGCTGCTGTACCGCATGCACTACTTGCTGCACTACCTGCCCGGACGCCTGGGTTACTACATCATGGCCGTCGCGACCATGTTCATGTTCGTAGGGCTCATGACCGGGGTCGTCGCTCACAAGAAGATCTTCAAGGACTTTTTCACTTTTCGCTGGGCGCGCGGACGGCGCAGCTGGCTCGACCTGCATAACCTGGCCTCGGTCGCGACGCTGCCCTTTCAGTTCATGATCACCTACAGCGGTCTGATCTTTACGCTGGGACTGTTCTGGATGCCCTTCATCGCGCTGGGTGGCTATGGGTTCGACACGCAAAAACTGGCGCAGGTGCCTGCGGCCTTTGCAGGTGTGGAAGCGCCCACCCGCGCCGGGACGTCCGCAGAACTTGCGGATCTGTTGCCGATGGCCGAGGCCGCGCAGGCGCAGTGGGGCCCGAATCAGATTGCGTTTATTCGCGTCGACTATCCCGGTGATGCCAATGCGCAGGTCACCTTGCAGCGCGAGAGCACCGACCGTCTTGGCGGTAGCGCCTGGGTGTTTGATGGGGTCAGCGGCGAGCGCCTGCATACGTCAGAGGGCATCGACAACGCTGCCATTGCGGTGGCCGGTACGTTCCTTGCGCTGCATGAGGGTCTGTTCGCCGATACGGTGCTGCGCTGGATCTACTTCCTGTCCGGGGTCCTGGGGACCATCATGATCGGTACCGGCGCTGTGTACTGGGTCGAAAAGCGGCGTCCGGCGTCTGCCGCTGAGGCGACCTCCCGGGGCTACGGTCTGGTTGCGCGCGCCAATGTGGCGACGATTGCCGGATTGTTGGTGGCGGTCGCTGCATTCCTGTGGGCCAACCGGCTACTGCCCTTGGACCTCGCTAGCCGTGCCGAGTGGGAGGTGCACTGCATGTTCCTGTGCTGGTTAGCGCTGTTCGTGCACGCGTCGCTCCGTCCCGTTGCTCGCGCCTGGTATGAGCAGACACTGCTCGTCGCCGGTGCGTTCCTGGCCTTGCCCGTGGTGAATGCCCTGACCACCAGTGCGCATCTTGGAACGACGTTGCCCGCGGGGAATTGGGTGCTCGCAGGTGTTGATCTGACCTGTATCGCGCTGGGCCTGTGTGCTGTGGTCGCTGCGCGGGCTTTGCGACCTCCCGCCCTCGCCGCCGCGCCCTCAGCGTCGAGCGCGCCTGGGTCGGTGCCCCAGGCGGGGGGCTAGAAACCATGGCAACCCTCCTGACGCTGCTGGCCACAGCGGCCCTGTGCTTCACGATGCCCAGGCATCAGGTGCTGGTGTTCTCACGACCGCTGTCTCGTGCGCTCCAGCTTGGAGCGCGGTGTGGGGCTTTCGCAGTTCTGGGGCTCGCTTGCACCTGGTTCGTGGCCGAGCAAGGCGCGTTGATCGGAATGACCACCTTTCTGGGCTGGTTTACCGTCTGCATGATCCTCGTAGCGCTGACCGTGACGCGCCTGTCGCGGCGATCCTAGCGACCACGCCAGTCGGTATACTTGCGCACTGGTGATCCAGGAGTCTGGGAATGATCGGGAATATCAACCACGTGGGCGTCGCGACGCCCTCCATCGAAGACAGTGCTCGGCTCTATCGGGAGGTGCTGGGCGCCACGCACATCGGCGAGAAGTTCTCGCTGCCGGAGCAGGGCGTCTGGGTCTGCTTCGTCGATCTTCCCAATGCTCAGATCGAACTGATCGAGCCTTACGGTGAGGACAGCCCGATCCACGGCTTTCTGAAGAACAATCCGGTCGGCGGGCAGCACCATGTGTGTTTCGAAGTCGACGACATCATCGCCGCGCGGGATGCGATGCGTGAGCGGGGTGCCCGGGTGCTGGGCACCGGTGAGCCGCGCATCGGTGCCCATGGTGAGCCGGTGATCTTCGTGCATCCCAAGGACATGGGTGGTGTGCTCGTGGAACTGATGCAGAAGCCCGCTGCCGCGCACTGACGCCCGGCTACGCGGCCCCGGGCTCGGTGGATCGGTTGCCGACCGCACTGCGCAGCGCGGCCAGCAATATCTGCCGATCAATTGGCTTGGTGATGTAGTCGGACATTCCAGCCTGCGTTGCCCGCGCCTTGTACTCCGGCAGGGCGTGCGCGGTCAGGGCGATGATCGGTATGTTGGCACTGGGATTGCCGCTGCCGCGAATCTCTCGAGCGGCGGCATAGCCGTCGCACCTGGGCATTTCGCAGTCCATCAGGATCAAGTCATACAACAGCGCTTGCCGCGCGAAGAGTGCGACAGCCTGCTCACCGTCTTCGGCAAAGTCGACCTCTGCTCCCCAGTTGCGTAGGATTTTGCCGATCACCAGGCGATTGGTCGCGTTGTCTTCCGCGACCAGGATGCGGCGGCCGGAGAGCGGTTTTTCCTGCGCGCGTTGTGGCGTGTGACCTGTCCCATCGGGGATTTGGCTGGCGCCCGACGAGCGGCCACGCGGCGAAGTTGAACGGTCGCCCTGCCACGGCGCCAGCGGCAGCTTCACGGTAAAACAGCTGCCTCGCCCCGGTTCGCTCTCGACACTGATAGAGCCGCCCATGAGGCGGCAGAGCTGATCGCAGATCGCCAGGCCCAGTCCCGTTCCGCCAAAGCGTCGCGAAATCGATGAATCTGCCTGTTGAAAGCGCTCGAACAGCAGCGGCTGCTGTTCCGCTGCAATCCCGATGCCGTCGTCATCGATAGCGACGATCAGGTTGGGTGCTTCCCAGGCGGCATGAATTCGGACTTCGCCCTGTTCCGTAAACTTGATGGCGTTGTTGATGAGGTTCCCGAGTATCTGTTTGACCCGGCTGCTGTCCGCCAGCACCTGTGCGGGCATGTCCGGCTCGATCGCAAGGGCCAGGCTGATCCCCTTCTGCGCCACCGGCTCCCTAAAGAGCGTGCGCAGATCCTGCAGCACTGTTGCCACGGCGGTGGGTCGCAGTTCCAGTTCCAGATTGCCGGTCTGGACCTTCGAGTAGTCAAGAATGTCGTTCAGAATGCCCATGAGCGAGCGGCCGGACCGCCTTAAGGTCTGCACCAGTTCCTGCTGTGTCTCATCGAGCGCCGAGTCCGCAAGCAGATCCGTGAGCCCCAGGATGCCGTTCATGGGTGTGCGGATCTCGTGGCTCATCGTGGCCAGAAACTGCGATTTGGCGATGCTCTCCTGCTCGGCCTGATCAGACTTGGCGGCGGCTTCCTGGGCCCGCCTCAGCGCGCGGAGCTCATTGCGCCTGGCAAGGTCCGTCCGTCGCAGCAGTCCGCGGATATGGGCCGCGAGTCCCAGGGACAGCCCCATGGCCAGGACTGCGCTGGCGCCCAGCATGAGTAGCTGCCCGTCCTCGACCGACCAGCCCCAGCCAAGGGCGCGATTGCAGCCAAGCGCGACGAGCGCCGCGAACAGCGGACTGCTGGCGATGAGATAGATTCGTGCCTGGGGCTGCGCACGCACCGCCTGGCTGCAGGCGTAGCCCCAGGTCACCACCAGCAGCAGGAGTCCGGCCATGGACAGCAGGACGGCGATTCGTATCGGCACCAGAAAGGTCGCCGGAGCCGCGATAAGCAGGGCGTAAGCGTAGAAGCCGTGTTTCAGACGCTGCAACACTCGGGTCGTCGTCGTGTCTCCGCGTATCTGCAGCATTTCGTGGCTGAAGGCGAGCAGGGTTGCGCCAAAGAGCAGCAACGTCAGTGGGATCAGATACGGTGCAGTCTGTACCGCCTGTGGCCACAGGTAGATCAGGCCCAGATTCAGCACAACGACCTGCATCAGAAACAGACTGGCAAGACAGGCTGCCAGCGTGGTGTAGGCGCGCTCGCCAGAGACGATACCCACGACCAGGCTGTAAGCGGCCAGCGCCAGGATGACGGCCAGGAGCCCACCGAAGAGTGTGCGCTTGTTGATGAGGTGGCCCGCGTAGTGCTCGGGCGTCCAGAGCCTCGCGTCCCAGCGCATCATGTCTCGCGACGACAGGTGAAGATGTAGGGTTCGAAACTCGCCGGGTAAGACCCGAAGCTTGAACACCGGTTTACTGACCGGAATGGCTTTGCCCGCCAACCCGTAGGCAAGACCATCACGCTTGACCGCGACGGTCTGCCCACCCACGTGCTCAAACAGCGTGGCGTAACGGATATGGAGATGCCCGATTTCCAGGAAAGCGGTGACCGGTGCTGTACTGCTGTTGCTGAGCGTGGTGCTGAACCAATAACCCTGCCCGTACGTCTGAAACGACTCTGGATGCGGTTGAACCGGGCGGTAGGCTGCGGGATCGGGTAGCGTCGTGGGCGCGTCAATTTCCTGACTGTGTTGCACGAGCCACTGCGCATTGACATCGAGCATATCCGTCAATTTGCCGACGTCGATTGCCGGCGCCTGCGACCTGGCGAAGCCCGGGAACAGCAGCAATGCCAGCAGCACCAAGAGCCACGACCGTTGCGGCCCGGTCATGGTGCAACACAATAGGCTGCGCACCGAGCTGTAAGGCGCCAGTGAGCCGTTGTCCGCGATCGGATGGTCCATCGCTTGAGTCTAGTCATGGCGACCGATCTGCGAGAACGGGCGCCTGCAAACGTGCGGTAGCTACCGGTCTGGAGGCACGTGGCCGGGCGCTAGCCGGCTTCGGCTGGCTCAGGGATGCGCACGATCATGGACTGGCTGGCGGTTGCCAGTAGCGTGCGATCCTGGCTCCACAGGTGGATGGTCCCGTAGCCGAAGCCATTGCCCACATATTCCATACGGTTGTCGCACAGCACCCAGTCTGTCTCCACCAGCGCACCGTAGCGGATCGTGTTGTCGAGGCTGGTGCAGTACATCGGGCGGCCCAGCGCATTGCCGAGGACCGAAGGACCGAAGTCGGCAATGATCGCCAGCGCGCCGCCGTCCTGGTCCATATCGAGCATGCGCGCCCACAGCAGCGAGCGCCCGCTCTCGGTGTTCGGTGTGCCCTGCCCGGAGAACCCGAACATACCGCGGGCTAACCGGATCTCGCTATAGCGGTGCAGGCTGTCATCGTCATCGCCCATGCGCTCGATCGGGTCGCAGTCCTGCGGTGGTGGCACGTCTCGGGGATGCTCGACCCAGGTGCCGCCGACCGGCTGCGGTTTGGCGCCCAGCGCTCCGATGACCGTGATCACTTCGCGCTCGCCGACGTGTCCGACGACGCGCCCCTGAGTGACCGTGCGCCCGACCGCCGGCAACTGCACGTCCAGATCGATCACTTCCCCCCGTTGGGTCAGAGACAGGTAGTGCCCGGTTGCCCAGATCACCGGCTTGTCGCTGGCTCGCGACAGAGCATCGATCCCCGCAGCCAGACCGACGCCGCCAAAGAGCGAGCCGCGGCCGCCGGTAAAGCGCGGTGCGAGCGGGAGTTGCCAGCTGCGGCCGGGCGCGCCGGGGCCGGGTTGCAGGTCCAGATAGTCACGGGAAGAGCTCACAGGAAATCCTTGCGCAATGGATGGAGTGATTGCCGACGGTGATGGGTCAGCCGCCGGATATCGCCTGAAAGGGCCGGAGCCCACGCCAGCGATTGCTGAACGCGCGTGGCTCGTCGATACAGGGTGGCAGTGCATCGCCTTCGATCGCCCGGCGGGCGTCGGCATAGTACGTTTCCAGCCGAGCTAACCCGGGTTTAATCGCCGGGTCACTCAGCAAGCTTGCGAGCGCGGGGTCCTGGAGCAGCGACCAGGCCTCGCGGGCATAGGGGTAAGGACCGAGCAGCTGCTGCTGGAGCAGCCCAGCGGCGCGCTCAGGGTCGCCGCTGGCCATATAGGCCTGTGCCAGCGGATGTCGACGGCTCATGAGCCACAGGGAGTTGCGCGCAAGGGCGGCGTCAGCTGCCCCGAGCATCTCCTGTTGCAATGCCTCCGCCTCATCCTTGCGCCCTTCGGCGCGCAGCAGCCGCAGCAGGTTGGGCGCAATGGCGCTCGCTCCGGCACCGTCGATGGCCAGGGTACCCGCGCTGCGGAATTCGTTCAGCCACTGCGTCAGCAGCTGCGTCACCGCGCGGCGATCGATCGCGACTTCGCCGCTGAGCACCGCGTCGGTGAGTGCCGTGATTAGCGTTGACCGCGTGCCCAGTGCTCGAGGCTGATCGAGCAGGTCGGGAAAACGGGCCAGTGCCGCCTGTCGATCACCGGCGCGTAGATTGAACAGGAGCCCTGTCTGCAGGGCGAACGTGGCAAGCCCCGGTTCCACGGGTTCCGCCTGCGCCAGTAGCGCTTGTGCTTGATCGAGCAGGCCCATATCGATCAGGAAAGTCGCGTGCATCAGCTGGACCAGCTTCAATTCCGGAAACAGGGCGCGCGCATGCCGAAAGCAGGCCTCTGCACGCTCTGGATCTGGCGCTGGGCCGCCCTGCAGAAAGTTCAGATACTGCGTTAGGCCCCAGAGGTAGTTCGGATGCCGCCGGACCGCTTCCTGCAGCATCCTCATGCCCAGCTCAACCTCGCCATCGAGCATGACGGTCCACCCCAGCTGCAGGGCGATCTGCGGATTCTCCGGATCCACTCGATGGGCGCGGGCGAGCTGTCTCCGGCGCTCGGCATAGCAGGGGTCGTTGGTCTGATACTGGTCGCAACGAATCATGGCATCGGCAAAGAGCACGAGAGGATCGCCCGGACTGCGGTGCAGGGCAGCGTCGAGGAGCCTTTCGACCCTGGGCTTGTCCCAGGCGCCTCGGGGTGCAGACAGGTAAATCCCCAGCGCTTCCAAGGCGTAGGCGGCACCAAGCTGCGGGTCAAGGCTGCGCGCCTTCCCCAGCATGTCCTGGATGGCGATCCAGGCGGCTTGGCCCTGTTCGGTCCCGAAGTCCCAGCGCTCGAATTCAAGCTGCGCAAGGCTCAGCCAGGGGCGGGCGTAGTCTGGATCGAGCTCAATGGCCTCGCGCAGGTGGCGGCTCGCCTGCGCCTGCCGGTCCGCGCTCTGCCAGATTCTGTGGTTGCCCTCAAGAAAGGCCATGAAGGCGGGCACGCTGTCGGTACCACTATCCGCGACTCGCGCCTGTGCCATGGGGGAGAGTGAGATTTCCATCGCCTCGGCGATGGCAAGGACCACATCTTCCTGGATCTCGAACAGATCGCCGTCCTCCAGCTGCCAGGACAGTGACCAGACCTGCTCTGCGCTGCGCACGTCGATCAGCTGGGCGAGCACGCGCGTACGGTTCGAAAGCCGCTGCACCGACCCCTCCAGCAGATAGTCGAGTCCCAGTTCCTGGCCGATTTCCCGGGCATCCATTCCGGAATCGGCGAGGCTGAAGGCAGAGGAGCGCGCGATGACGTCGATGGCGCGCAGATTTGCCAGCTGATGCGCGATACTCGCTGGCAGGCCCTGGGTGAGCGCGGTGCTCACCGGCGCATCGCCAACTGCTGCGAAGGGCATGACGGCAATGACGCTTGCCGCTGCCGGTTCCCGGGCGGCGCTTGACCAGAGCAGCCAGGCGCCGGCGGCAAGGACCACCGCGAGCAGAGCCGCCGCCATGCGCCCGCCGCGACGACCGGGCTCCGTTTGCTCTGGTGGCCGCTGCGGATCATCGGTGTCGTCGTTGAGCGCGCGGACCGGTAACGCCAGGCGATAACCACGGCCGCGTACCGAGACGACACACCCCGGGTCCCCCAAGGCGCGGCGCAGCAGGCTCACGCGTTGCGAGACGGTTTCCGGGCCCACGACTGCGCCTTCCCAGACCTGCTCGATCAGCTCGTCATAGCTCAAACGGTCCGGCGCCTGGCGCGCCAGGCTCAGCAGCAACCGTGCCGACAGCTCGGGCAGGGGAATCACTTCATCGCCCCGACGAACGGTCAGGCTGACCGGATCCAGGGTCAGATCACCGATCTGCAGTCTGTGCGCGTCGCGCTCGTCCACCGGGCGGGCACTCTCCTTTTAGAACGCGCGATTATAAAAGACGAGTGCGTTACTGCTGTGACGCGTTTTTTCGCCTCTTTCAAGATTCTTCAAGGTTCCTTCCAGCGATTCAGCGTGGCCTGAGCGACGGTCCCGGCATCGCTCGCCGTTGCGCGAGTAATGCAGCAGCCTCAGAACTCAGGAGAATTGGAATGAAACGCAACAGACTCTTCGGGGTCCTGGCAGTGGCGGCACTGCCTTTGATCCCCCCCGGCGCAGTGGCATCGGATGCGACCGGCGTGGTCCACGCCATCGAGCGGGCGCCGGTGGTCAGCAACGGCGACGTTGCCGGCAAACCGCTCGACTACGTGATCGAGTTCGACCGCTCATCGGACCCGACTGTGCGCGGTCGCAGCCTGCTTGCGGGCCATCAGATCCGCATCGCTTTCCCGCCGGAGATCGACCTGGGTGCGGTCGATCCGAACTACCCCGTGGCGGACGTGCCGACCCCTGGGCTGTGCACACCCGGCAATCTGCTGTGCACGACCGCCGTCCTGCTGAAGGGCTGGCCCCAGAATCCGGTGTTCCCCCCGGCGGCTTTTCACCGGGTCGCCATCGACACCCAGCGCAACGAATTCGTGGTGACAGCGGTTCAGGACATTCTCCCGGCGGGTGAAGAGGATCCAGGGATCAAGGGCATTCATCTGATCTTCAATGGCATCAGCAACCCCAAACCTGGCGCCTATCGCGTGTCTGTGGCCTATCAGACCGGTGCTGAGCAGTGGGATCGTGGCAGTGGCTTGCTGCGAGTACGCAAGCACATCCGCGCCGCGATTCATGACACCGGCGCGTTCGCACGCTCGCTGGCGGAGGGCAGCTGCGCTGGGACCTTGCCGCCGAACCCCAATTCCATCTATCAGTCCGCGGGACCGAGGTCAGCGGCGCCCCTGCGCTGGACCTTCCTGCTCTGGGACGCTAACGGCGAGCCCATCGAGAACACCAGCGTGCAACGCATCAGCCGCAGCTACTGGTGGCTGAAACAGGACGGTTATCCGATTGGAATCGTTCGCGTGCAGGCGCCGCGGGGAGCCAAGGGGTTCGCCCTGACCATAGACTCGACGGGCTGCCCGAGCGTGCTCCCGGCGGCACCGATTATCGGCGCGACGCCCGGCATTGGCCCGCAACCGGTCGGGCGGCTGGATCTGCGCTTCTACACCGGTGACCGCCCGGGACCCTACATCGCGACCCTGCGACTCTTCGGTGGCAATGAAGTCCGGCGCGTCGTTGAAGTCGCGCGTTAGACCGGTTTGAACAGCGGTTTGCCGCGGTAGATGCTGACGCAGCGCTGGCCGTCGACCACATCCCCGATCTTCACCGCGCGCGGCGACTTTCGGGGCGGCGGCTGGCCCTGCGGCGTGACATCAACCTTCGATGACGCCGTGGGCGATGAGACTCGCGGCGCCGTCGCGGATGGCAGTGTCAACGTCCCGGGGCTGCCAGCCGATGGCTTTGGCGGGGGCGTTATCGACCTTCTTGACCCGGCTGAGATCGGGCAGGAACTGCTGGATCTCTTTCAGAAACACGCCGGCGAGCCGTGTGACCCAGTCCGGCATTGCCCGGGTCGTGACCTTGCGGTCCGGATGCGCCGCTTGGAGCGTTGCGGCGATCTCTGTGAACCAGCGGAACCCGTTGGCGCACAGAAAGCGCTGACCGGCGGCTTCCGAGGTCTCCAAAGCGAGCCGATGCAGCGCCGCCACGTCGCGCACGTCCACGATCTCGAAGCCGAGCTTCGGCAGCAGCGGATAGGCGCCGGTCAACAGGAGATAGAGCGCCTCAAGCGATGAGCCGTAGTCCTTCTCCAGGGCCGGGCCCAGCACCAGCGCGGGATTGACCGTTGCCAGCTCGACCTCTGGATGCGACGCCACGAATTCCCAGGCGGCGCGCTCGGCAACAGTCTTGCTGCGCACATAGGGCGACAGGTCGGTGCGGTCGAGATCCGACCAGTCTTCATGGGTAAAGGTACTGTCCTGGCGCCCATTGCTCATGACCGCCGCGGTCGACGACGTCAGGACCACCCGCGCAATGCCCTGGGTATGCGCCGCCCGCAGCACGTTCAGCGCGCCGGTTCTGGCCGGCACGATGACCTCGTCGGGATCCTGTGGCTGTACCACCGGGACCGGAGAGGCCAGGTGCAGGATCCCGTCGCAGTCCCGGGCGGCGTCCTGCCAGCTTCCTTCATCCATGAGGTCCGCGGTGACGAAGCTCAGCGCATCGGCGCGATCCGTATGCGGCGCCAGCACGGCCCGCAGCGCTGGCTCGCGATTCAGGCTGCGCAGCGTACCGCGCACCTCGTAACCGTGGTTAAGCATTTCCAGCACGCAGTGGCTGGCGATGAAGCCACTGGCACCGGTGATCAGGACTCGGGGCATGACGGACTCCCTGGGGGTCGGGACCACAGCTTATGCGCTGTGAGCGCTCGGGTCCTGCCTCCGAATATGTGACCCCGTTCCTCGGCCAGGGGTTGCCAAAGACTACAAATGGGAATATTTTCCCATTTCATACCTAACGATATGGGAAATTTTTCCCCAATCGTGATCTACGGTAACCTCAGGAGATGACCCCATGTCCATCAAACGACCGATTCTCGCCGCGGTGACGGCCATGGCGCTCAGCGGGTGCGGTGGCGGCGGCAGCAGTTCTTCGGCAGCGCCGGCGCCCGGCGGCGCGACCCCGCCGCCGTCAGCCCCGGCGCTTGGGGCGCAACTCGATCTGGTCCGGGGCGCAATCACCGGATTCGGGAGTGTGTTCGTCGGCGGTCGCCGCTACGCGACGGATGATGCGATGTTTCTGGTGGATGACGTCCTGGCGGCACAGAGCGATCTCGCGGTTGGCATGGTGATCAAGGTGACCGGCAGCCGCGCCGATGGCACCGCGGCCGTCGTGCGCTATGACGAGCTGGTCAAAGGGCCCATCGATGCCGTCGCCGGCGATGGGCTCACGGTGGTGGGCCAGACCGTGATCCTCAGTGCGGACACGGTGCTGGATGATCTGTCGCTTGCTGATCTGCAGGTCGGACGGTTTGTTGAAGTGAGTGGCTATCGGGATGAGGACGAGGCGATTGTCGCCAGCTACCTGGGCTCCGAAGACGATCCCGAGGTCGAAGTGGCGGGCCGCGTGCAGGATCTGGACGCGACGTCGAGCCGATTCCGGATTGGCGGCCTGACCATCGACTACGCTGCGGCCGCTCTGGAGGATCTCGGTGACGGCCTCGCGAACGGCCGCTATGTCGAGGTGGAGGATGAGAACGGGCGTTATAGTCCGGGCGATCTGCTGCTCATCGCCACCGAGGTGGATGCCGACGATCCCTATGCGCCGGATTCGCCCGAGCGCTTGCGCGATCCTGAGAGCGATGGCGACGATGACCCGCAGGATGCGGATGACGACGTCGATGAGTTGGAGCTGGAGGGCATCGTCACCCGCGTCGATGCGGATGAGTTCGAGGTCGGGGGTTTCAGCTTCCGCGTCGACGACCGTACCCGCTTTCGCTTCGGCGACCAGCAGCGCCTGCTGCCTGGCGCGAGAGTGGAAGTCGAAGCGGCTCCGGATGCCGATGGGACCCTCTTCGCGGAAGAGATCCGCTTTGAAGACAGGGAAGTGGAAGTCACCGGTCCGCTCGAGCTGGTGGAAGATGATCGGCTGATCGTGTTCGGTGTTGAAGTTCGCCTGGACGAGGCCGCCGAGTTGGAAGATGACGGCGCGCCGCTCTTGCCCGGTGACCGGGTCGAGGTCGAGGGGGTTGAGGTCGACGGCGTGCTGCTGGCGGCAGAAGTGGAGCGCGAAGATGACGATGCGGCGCCCGAGCTGCGCGGGATCGTCCAGGCCTTTGATGCGGACGCCGGCACCCTCGAGATTCTGGGCGTCACGGTCCGTACCGATGACCTGACGCAATATGAGTTTGAGGACGACGACCGCGATGACGGTCGCGATGACGATGACGAGGAGGTCGATGCCGACACCTTCTTTGCCGGGCTTGTGGCCGGCTTGAGCGAGGTCTCGGCGCAGTGGCCTGAGGGCACCCTGGGTGCGCAGCAGCCGGTTGCTGAGCTGGAGTTCGAGGATTGATCGACGGGTTGGGGCTTCTCGGTGCTGGCTGAGCAGCCGCTGCTGCGAGCCGCGCGGCGGCTACTGAAGCCGCTGGTGCGCCTGGCCCTGCGCAACGGTGTGGCGGCTGATGCGGTCACGGAACTGGTGCGCAAGCTGTACGTTGACGTGGCGGAAGCGGAGTTTGCCGTGCCAGGCAAGAAGCAGACGACCTCGAGAATCTCCGTGCTGACCGGTCTCTCACGCAAGGAGGTGGCCCGCCTGCGCGCGCTCGATCCGGAAGAGGAGAGCGAGCCGCGCTGGCGCAACCGCGCCGCGACGGTGCTGAGTGCCTGGGAGCTGGATCCCGCGTTTCAGGACCGCAAGGGCGATCCGCTGGAACTCCCCTTTGTCACGGCGCCTGGGGAACCGAGCTTTACGGAGCTGGTGCGGCGACATAGCGGCGATATGCAGCCGCGTGCTGTCGCCGATGAACTGCTGCGGGTCGATGCCATCGAGGCCGTCGACGATCGGCTGCGCATGTGTCGCCGCGGCTACGAGCCGGCCGCCGACCCCGAGGCCAAGCTGGCCATGCTCGGCACGGATGTCAGCGAGCTGATCGAGACCATCGATCACAACCTCACCGCGGCGCCGGAGGAGACCCTGCTGCAGGGCAAGGTGCGCTACGACCGGGTACCGCAGGCCCACGCGGTCGAGTTTCTCGACTACTCGCGACGCCTGGCGCGCAATCTGCTCGGCGATCTGAATCGCTGGCTGCGGGCGCGCGATCTCGACACTCCGGGGGCGGATCCGGCGGCCGCGTCGCAGGATGAGGACGTGCGCACGGTCGCTCTCGGGCTCGGCGTGTATCACATTCAGGAGCCGCACAGGGAGGACGGCGACCCGCAACCCAGGAAGGAGAGTACTCCGTGAACGCATGGCACTGTTTGCGTCTGGTTTTTGTTGGCCTCGTAACCCTCATGACTCTGGCGGCCTGCGGGGGTGGTGGCGGAGGCTCTTCGGAGCCCCCTCTTGGCTCGGGTGGTGGCACTGGTGCCGGAGGGAGCGGCAGCACCCCCGGGCAGGGGACCGGCGGCGGCACTGCCAATCCGCCGGGCGCGACGGCACCGATCGGCGTTGAGCTGGAGGGCGGCGTCAGTGGCACCGGCCTGAACCTCGGGCCGGTGCAGGGCTTCAGCAGCGTGATCGTGAACGGCATTGCCATGGACGTCAGCAATGCCACGCTGCTCATCGAAGGGGCCGCAGGGACTCAGGACGCGCTGCGGGTGGGGCAGACAGTGGCGGTGATCGGGGACCTGGGCAGCGCCGAGGCCGTTGACCTGCGTTATCGCGCGGACCTGATCGGCCCGCTGGCCGGGCTCACGGTGACGGATCCGCTCACGGGCGAGGCGAGCGCGACGGTGCTCGGGCAGTCGCTGCTGATCTCCAGCAGCACTTTTTTTGAAGGCACGACTGTGTCGCAGCTGGCGGACGGGCAACTCGTCAGCGTCAGCGGGCGCCGCCGCGCCGACGGCGTGCTGCTGGTCACTTATCTCGGTGACGCGGCGGGCAGCACGACCTACAAGGCCGTGGGCGTCGCGCGCAACGTGGCACCCACAAGCTTCGAGCTCGACGGTCTGACCGTGAGCTACGACGCCGGCACGCTACAGAATTTTGGCACGGCCGGACTGGTCGAGGGCGATCGCGTTGAAGCGAGCGCGCCGGCAGCAAGCTTTGCGGCGCCCGCGTCATTGACCGCGGAGCGTGTCGAGCGGCTGGCCGAGCTGGCGGTGCTGGAGCAGGCGGACCTGGCCCTGGACGGGTTTATCGATCGCTTTGCCAGCGAAGACGATTTTGATGTGGATGGACAGCCGGTGCGCGTCAACGCGCAGACGTCCTTCCTGTTTGGCAGCGTCGACGACCTGGCCCTCAACCGGCGCGTCGCGATTACGGGAACGACGGACGACAACGAAGTGCTGATCGCCGACACGGTGACCCTGCGACCGCTCGAAGCGGTGCGTGTGGAAGGCCCCCTGGTGGCGGTCGATGCGGCCAGCGCGACGGTGCAGGCGCTCGGCGTTACCTTCGCGCTGCGGGATCTCACGGAGCTCGAAGATGACAGCGCGAGCGAATTGGACCCACTGACCCTGGCAGATCTGGCGGTCGGCGATCAAGTTGAGCTGCGCGGCTTCCTGGAAGGTGCGGTGCCGGTCGCAGTGGAGCTCGAGCGGCTGGATCCGGATTCCGAGGCGTCAATCCAGGCGCCGATCAGCGACTTTGACGCGACGGCGAACACCGTGGCGCTGCTCGGTGTGCCGCTGGTGCTCGACGCCAGCACCCGTTACGAAAACGCGGACGGCAATGATGTGAGCGCTGAGAGCTTCTTTGCGCTGCTGCGTTCCGGGTTGTTCCTGGAGGCGAGCTGGGACAGCTTTGTCGACCTAGCGACCCCGGTGACCGACCTGGCAGTCGCAGAAGCCGACGACGACTGAGCGTCAGAGCTAGATGCGTTTCGCCGCAGCTACCGCAGCGGCGGAACCAGCTCCCACAACGCGTTGCCAGGCGCGGAGCAGTCCACTGGGTTGTTCCGCCCGTCGCGCCGCATCGTCGCGGTGCGCGCCTTCATCCGCTTGAAACTGCTCAAGCTGTGCTCGCAGTTGCCGTTGCGCTGGCGTCGTCGTCGGAAAGTGGTCGAGCTGAGCCTGATAGTGCGCGACCACGAAGGTCTCGACGGCGTCGATCGTCGCGTAGACCCAGCGCGGCCCGAGCAGCGCCGGCAGTGCCCCCAGAAGCCACCCTGACAGGCGCCACAGCGGCAGCAGGCGACTGTGTGCGTCCGGGGGCAACCAGTCGTCGAAAAACTTCAGATGGGCGCGTTCCGTACGCAGGTGCTCTTGCGCGAAGCGTCGCACTTCCGGATCGATGGCCATGCGCAGGACGCCCTCGTAGATGCTCACGGCACCGGCTTCACCGGCGTGGTCCGAACGCAGCTCGGCCCGCTCTGCCGCGCCAAGCGCAAACGTATCGTACGGGGGTATCGTATGGGCTGCGTTCAAGCAGCGCTGAGTATTCATAGGGAGAGTGTGCGTGAGCGCAGGTCAGCCGCAGATCAAGCGCGCTGCTCTTTGGATCACGGTGATTTGCAGTGCTGATCGAGAACATAGGAACAATCAACTTCCTCTGGGACCAAGGAATCCATAGGGTCGCGGGATCGAGCAGGGCATCCCGCCCCGGCCAAGGTGGTGAACGTAGAATGAAACAGAGTCTGTTGTTCCTGTTGTTAGCCTCATCGGTCCTGCAGCTGGCGCTGTCCTATGCCTCGGCGATCAGTGCGCAGAGCCAATGCGACGCGGCGCCGTCGCCAGCCGAAGCGCCTGGGTGCCAAAGGGCCCAATGAGTTCAGCTGCGGTTGTTCGTGCTCGCGAACCGGCACACCCGCTTCGCACATCGCGCGTCCGATCCGTGCCCCAGCATCGGTGCTACCGATCGATGGCACCCTTTGGTCTCTGCCTGACCGGTGTTCAACTCGCAGACCTCACCGCATCCGGTCGCCGCCGCCTGTATGCCGCACTCACAACGCAGGGGGTGCTGGCGGTTCGCGGGCAGCGGCTAAGCGATGCGGCGTTTGTGCGCTTTCTGCAGCGGCTCGGCCCCATGACCTTTACGGAAGGGGAACCACCACTCGCCGGACAGCCACAGCTGAATCTCGTCAGTAACGTTGGACGGACGCGTGCGCCGCGGAGCGTCTTCCACAGCGACACGAGCTATGTGCAGGCGCCGCCGTCCGTGACGGCACTGCGGATGGTGCGAGCGCCCCAGCGGGGCGGTGCGACCCAGTTCTGTAACCAGTATCTGGCCTGGGAGGCGCTGTCGGAGCGCCAGCGCCGGGCGCTGCGCAGTGCGCGCGTGTTGCATATCCCGACCGGCGTCGAGCTGGATCAGGCGCAGCGGCGTGGCGTCTGGCATCCGCTGGCGCGTCGGCATCCACACACCGGTCGCGTCGCGCTCTATCTGTCCACGCCGGAGCGATGCGTTGATCTACGGGGTGTGGCGACCGCGGACCCCGGCGCGCTGATCAGCGAGCTGTACGAGCACTCGATCGCCAGCGCAAGGCGCTACGTGCACCGCTGGCGATCCGGAGATGTCGTCCTCTGGGACAATCGCTGCACGTTGCACCGCGCCGATCATTCGGAGGTCGTGGGTGACCGGGTCCTCCACCGCGGCATGTGTGCCGGAGAGGCGCCGCTCGCGGCCTTTGCTGAGCGAGCTTAACCGGGTCTCAGATCCGCGAGGGTGAAGCCTTCCAGGGAATCAAGGATGCGATCGGCGGCGCTCGCGTCCTGCTCGGCGGTGAATTCGCCCGGTGTGCAAACGGTGTAAATCCCCGCGGCCTTCGCAGCCGCTACGGAGCTGGCGCTGTCTTCGATGGCAACGGCATCAACGGCGGCGCAGTCCAGTTGTTGCAGGGCAAACTCGTAGACGTCCGGTGCGGGCTTGCCGTTGGCAACGTCGTCGGTCGTTACCACAATGGCGAACTGCTCGAGCGGCAGGGCCTCACCGGCGCCGGTCGCGATCGCGTCGATGTTCGCCCGGTAGGTGGAGGTCACGAACCCCAGTGCGATCCCTGCATGCAGCGCTTCCTGAATGAGGGGCGCGATGCCCGGCCGGAGCGCGATGCCGGCCGCCACCTCCGTGCAGGCGATCTCGGTCTTGCGGGCGTGGATGCTGCGGATCTGCGCCGGTGTAAGGGAGCCGCCGTCGGCATCGCTCAGGCGGGCCAGGCGCGCCATGCCGCCCGGCTCGGTCAGCAACGCCCGATAGGTGGCCGGGTCCCATCCCCAGCTCGATCCGGCTTCCGCCAGCGCCTGGTTGTAGGCCCGGCGCTGGATGTCCGAACTCTCGGCAACGGCACCGATAGAGCCCAGCAGCAGTGCTTTGATCGACATGGTCTGTGTCCGCGATGTGGCGGCGCGCAGTGTAGGCCGTCGGGCTGTCACTGACGCGTGAGGGTCAGACCGCCTGGCGCAGAATCAAATCGCTCGCTTTCTCGGCGATGGCGATCGTCGGGGCGTTGGTGTTGCCGCTGACCAACCGCGGCATGACCGAGGCGTCGATAACCCGCAGACCATCCACTCCGCGTACCCGCATAGCATGGTCGACAACGCCCATGGGGTCCGACTCCGCTGCCATCTTGCAGGTACCGACCGGGTGGTAGATGGTGCCGCCGGTTTCCCGCGCATAGGCGAGCAGCGCCTCGTCGCTGTCCACGTCAGGTCCCGGCGCCAGCTCGTGATCGACGTAGCGTGCCAGCGGCGTCTGCTGCGCGAAGCTCCGTGCCCAGCGGAGTCCGGCCACCGCCGTCTGCTGGTCCAGCTCCGCCGCCAGGTAGTTCGGCAGGATCGCCGGATGACTCGTGTGGGCCGGGTCCTTGAGGTGGACACTGCCGCGGCTCTCCGGCCGCAGCTGGCAGGGCGCGATGGTGATGCCTGGCTCGCGCTCCAGCTCCATCTCGCCGGTGGCGGCCATGTGTTCCTGATCCATTGTCGCGGGCAGTATGTGAAACTGCACGTCCGGCGTCGCAAGTTCCGGCCGGGTTTTCACGAACGCGGCGATGTGGGCAGCGGATAGCGTCAGCAGGCCCTTGCGCGTTGTCAGAAACTTGAAGATCTCCTTGATTAGCGGCAGGCCGCGCGATTGCGCGTTGACCGATGGGGTGCCGGGCTTCAGGCGGTAGCGATTGCCAAGCACGAAGTGGTCCTGCAGATTTTCGCCGACGCCGGGCAGGGCCGAGACGACCTCGATCCCCAGCGCCTGCAGGCGTTCCGGCGCGCCGATGCCGGACAGCTCCAGCAACTGCGGGCTGTTGATGGCGCCGCCGCTCAGGATGATTTCCCGGCGGGCGCTGGCCGTTTGCATGACCCCGCCCCGGGTGTACTGGACCGTGCTGGCGCGATGGCCGTCAAAGCCCACGCGTGCCGCCAGCGCACCGGTCTCGATGGTCAGGTTCGAGCGCCCCTTGGCCGGGTTCAGATAGGCAACGGCGGCGCTGCAGCGGCGCCCGTTGCGCACCGTGAGCTGGTAGTAGCACACCCCTTCCTGGTCTTCGCCGTTGACGTCGCGGTGCGGCAGACCGAGGGCCTTGCCCGCTTCGATCACCGCGTCGGAGACGGGGTGGGTCTCGGTCACGTCGGAGATGTTCAATGGCCCGCCGCGCCCGTGATCCTCAAGCTCTGCGCGCTCCTGATGCTGGCTTTTGCGAAAGTAGGGCTCAAGGTCGTCCCAGGACCAGCCGGTCAGGCCCAGCTGCGCCCAGCCGTCGTAGTCCTGACGCTGACCGCGAATGTATAGCAGCCCGTTGATCGATGATGAGCCACCGAGGACCTTGCCCCGCGGCCAGGTATGGACGCGGTCGTTGGTGCCCGGGTCCGGCTCCGTCTCGTACATCCAGTTCACCTTCGGATCCTTCAGCGTTTGCGCATAGCCCACGGGAATGTGGATCAGCGGGTTACGGTCCTTGGGGCCCGCTTCCAGCAGCAGCACGCGATGGGTGCCGTCAGCGCTCAAGCGATTCGCCAGCACGCAGCCTGCGCTGCCGGCACCGATGATGATGTAGTCGTACTCTGCCATGACGATGGCTGCCTGCTTCTGGTGTAACGCTGACCCTAGCGGTCTGTAGCCGCGTTGAACAGCGCTGGATCCCACCGACGCCCAGCCCGTGATAGCCTCGTGAAAAGACTGCCGTGAACTGACGTCTGCATCCGCTCGATCTGACCATCGTTGCCCTGTACCTGCTGCTGATCGTTGCGGTCGGGCTGTACATGAGCCGTCGCGTTCGCAACGCAGAAGACTACTTTCTGGCCGGGCGGTCCCTGGCCTGGTGGGTGATCGGCATGTCGATCATCGGGACCAACGTCAGCGCCGAAGGCTATGTGGGCGCGGCGGGCAGCAGCTACCGGCTTGGCGTTGCGCAGGCCAATTTCGAGTGGATCGGCGCGATCCCGGCGATGATCCTGGCCGCGCTCATCTTCATTCCCGTGTACTGGCGTGCCGGGGTGTACTCCATTCCCGAGTACTTCGGGCAGCGCTACAACGCGACCATCCGCGTGCTCGCGGCCTGCATCTCGACACTGTTCATCGTGTTCGCCGTTGCGGCAGCACTGTGGGCCATCGCCCTGATCCTCGAGACCTTCGTCGGCTGGCCCCACTGGCTGAGCATTGTGGTGTCTGGCACGGTCGTCGGGCTGTACAGCATCAGCGGCGGTCTGGCGGCGATCGCCTTCACCGACGCGCTGCAGGTCGTCATCATGTTTCTGTGCGGGGTGATCATCGTTGCGCTGGGCATTCACGAGGCTGGGGGCGCAGAGGCGTTCCGGTCCGCACTCACCGCGCATGACCCGGATCACCTCAAGGCCTACCTGCCGGCCGATCACCCGAACTTTCCCTGGCCCGCGGTGATCCTCGGCCTGGGGATTGTGCTGTCGCCGGCGTACTGGTGCGGCAGTCAGGTCATCCTGCAGCGCACACTCGCGGCGCGGACTCGCTGGGATGCCAGCTACGCCATGATGTTCGCCGCGCTCGCCAAGACCTGCGTGCCGCTGCTGATCGTGTTCCCCGGTCTGCTGGCGATCGTGCTGGCCGCGGACATCGCGGAGCCGGACCAGGCATTGCCCTGGGTCATTAAGCATGTGCTGCCGCCGGGGCTCTCCGGTCTCATGTTCACCGCGATCCTCGCGGCGCTGCAGTCGTCGCTCGACTCCAGCCTTAACGCGGCCTCTCTGATGATCACCCGGGACATTCGCGGCGTCCTCAGCCCGCGTGCTGATCCGGCGAAGGATCTGCGGATCGGGCGGTTGCTGACGCTGCTCATCCTGCTGATCGGTATGTTCGTGGCCCCGTTCATTGGCCAGCTCGGCGGGCTGTATCAGTTCATTCAGACGATGCTGTCGATGTTTCAGGGGCCGTTGTTGGCACTGTTGCTGCTGGGAACACTGACCCGACACGCCAGCGCACGGGCAGCTGTTGCGGTGCTGGTCAGCGGAGTGACCCTGTCCAGCGCGTTGAGCTATCTGGGCGTGAACCTGCTGTGGGTCGCGTTTGGCAGCTTCGCCTACTCGGTGCTGGCGCTGTGGGCGTTGAGTTTCCTGTGGCCGGACGCGCCGGATCGGGATCTCTCCAGGCTGGTGTTTCGCCGTGCCTGACGCCGTGCTGCACTGGCTGACGACGCTTCCCGTCGGGTACGCAATTGTTGCGACCTACCTGGTCTTTGTGTTCCTGCTGGTCTTTCTGTGGTCAAGGCCCGCGGCCGAGATCTTTGACGGGGCCCCGGATCGGTCGCGCTGGCGTGACATCCGGCTGCTGGGCACGGTGCTGATTATTGTCCAGCTCGCCATTTACCAGTTCTTTCGGTAGCGGCGTCAAGCGCGCTTCGCCGCCGAGCTGCGCACACGTGCCTTTGTGGCTTGTTGCCAGCGCCGGCAGATTGTTTGCGTATCGCAACGAGCGAGGTGACATATGGGCGTCCTTGATCGTCATTTGCGTATGATCGGAGAGATTCCCGTACCGGTGTTGTTTTCTCAATGAAGACCGCTCGCGAATGGTTCCAGATCGGCGAGCAAGCCGAGCAGGCAGGGGACCTGGTTGTTGCTCTGGATGCCTATCGAAAATCGGTAAAGGCGGGGCCCCGGGTAGCGGCACCCTGGATTGGCCTCGCCCAGGTGCTCACTAAGAATCAGCAGCCCGCAGACGCACTGGAGTGCTTGAAGCGGGCTGTCGTTGTTGATCCGAACAACCCACTCGCTTTGCGTCGTCTGGCTCGCGCCTTTCAAGGCGCTGGGGACGTTCAGTCTGCAGAGTTGGCCTATAAACGCTCGCTCAGCTTAGAGCCGGACAGCAGTCACGGCGCGTTGGGGTTGGCACAGCTCTATGAAGACATCGGCGACTCGGCGTCTGCGGCCGCGCACTATCGGGCTTTGCTGGACCGTGTGCCCGGCCACTCAGAAGCACTGAAC
>JBCDIK010000017.1:0-29703 GCA_038749065.1 Pseudomonadota bacterium
CTGGCCCAGCGCGGCCAGCCCTGCGAGCTCCACGACAGCGGCGCGGCCCCGCTTGGCGCCAGCACGCTCAGCGGTGCCGTGACGCACAGCCGACTGCTGGCCGACGGCAGCCCGGCGGCGGGGTTCCGGCTCGCGGCACAGCTGCACAGCCAGGCCTGGCTGCGCCAGTGGCCGGCCTGGCAGCCAAGCGGGGTCCTGCAGCTCGCTGGGGGCCCGGACGACGCCGACCGCCAGACACGGCTTGCGCAGCGCTATGCGGGCAGCGGCCGATGGCTGGCGCAACTGTCCCGGGACGCCATGACCGAGCGTTTCGGCAGCGCCGCAAACGGATCGACCTGGCTTCCCGCTGCCGTCAGCAGCGCGCTGTGGCTGCCCGAGGCCGGCGCGCTCGCCGGGCGCGCGCGCCAGGCCTGGCTCCCCCATCCGCCGCAGGATCACTGCCCCGGCCAGCAGCCGTACCGGGCACCGCTGCCGGCGACTGCAGTCGATACGGCGCCAGACGCACCGGTGACCGTGCTCTGCCATGGCCCCGGGGTACGCCAGCACCCCGCCGCCCGATACCTCGAGCTTGCGCCCCTGGGCGGGCAACTCGACATTGATGCGGTCGACGACGCGGCCGACCTGCCGCCGGTGCCGCTGGTCGGCAGTACCTATCAGATTCCGACGCCGATCATTGCCGGCCGGCGCGCTGACGCCGGCGCCGCACAGGTGCTGGGCGCCAGCTACGAGTACAGCCCCTGGGCCCCACGCCGGGCGAGCGCCCACAATCGCAGTACCACCGGCGTTGAGACAGCGGGCTCCGCACGGCTCTGGCAGCGCAGCATGCGCACGGTCAGCTCTGACCGACTGCCGGTCGCAGGCATGCTGCACAGTGCGGATGCGCAGCCGTTACCCGATCTCTGGGCGAGTGCTGGCCACGGCTCCCATGGCTTTACCACAGCGCCCCTGTGCGCCGCGCACCTGGCGGCACTGCTCACGGGCATGGCGCCGGTGATCGGACTGGATATCGCCGCGGCGATCGACCCGGCACGCTTTCGAGCGCGCCAGGCGCGCCGCGGGTACCGCTTCGGCGCCAGCGACTGACCGCTTCGGCCCGGCGACAGGCTAGCGGGCCGTCGTGCCGATGGCGCGCACATCGACAACGCTGTCGATGGCGCGCAGCTGTTCCAGCAGGGCCGGGGTCGGGGCAGCGGACAGGTCGATCAGGTTATAGGCCAGCTCGTCGCGGCTTTTGTTGAGCATGTCGAGCACGTTGATATCGTGCTCGGCCAGCGCGGAGGTCATGGTGCCGATCATCCCCGGGACGTTGCGGTTGATGACCGCCAGCCGCTCCCCTTCCGAGGGCTCGAGCTGCACAACAGGAAAGTTCACGCTGTTGCGGATATTACCGGTCTCCAGGAATCGCTTGAGCTGATCGGCCGCCATGACCGCACAGTTCTCTTCCGCCTCAGCCGTACTCGCACCCAGGTGCGGTGTCAGCAGCACACGCTCGTCCTCCACCAGGCCGGGTACGGGAAAATCTGCGACGTAGCGCCGCAGGTGGCCGCTGGCAAGTGCTGCGTGCAGAGCCACCGTATCGACGATGGGCTGCCGGGCGAAGTTCAGCAGCACGCTCCCGGGCTTGAAGGCTTTCAGGCTTTCCTCGTTGATGAGCCCGGTGGTTGCCGGCAGCAGGGGCACGTGCAGGGTGACGAAGTCCGCGCGGGCAAAAAGGCTCGGCAGGTTCTCCATGCGCTGCACCTCGCTCGGCAGGCGCCAGGCGGCATCCACGGAGATCGCCGGGTCGTAGCCGAGCACCTCCATGCCCAGATCGAGCGCTGCCCGCGCCACCAAGGAACCGATGGCGCCGAGGCCAACCACGCCGAGCGCCTTGCCATGCAGCTCTGTGCCCTTGAAGCGCTTCTTCTCGGCTTCTACCAGCCGGTTCAACTGCGCCTCGTCGCGGACATCCGCCAGAGAGCGGACGTAGCTGATGCCGCCGATCAGGTCGCGGCCGCACAGCAGCAATCCCGCGATCACCAGTTCCTTGACCGAGTTGGCGTTCGCGCCCGGCGTGTTGAAGACGACGATACCGCGCTCGGTACAGGCGTCGACGGGCACGTTGTTGACCCCCGCGCCCGCCCGCGCGATGGCCCGCAGCCGTGCGCCCAGATCCTCAGGCGCCAGCCGATGGCTACGCAGCAGAATGGCATCGGGATCATCAAACTCGCCGCTCAGCTCATAGCGGTCCCGGGGCAACCGCTCAAGGCCGCGCAGCGCAATCTGATTCAAGGTCTTGATAGTGAACATGATGGGATGGCGATCAGGCGGGCGCGCAGTTTAGCAGCATCGACACGATCAGCCGGCAGGCGTCCGGACGCTCGAGCCGGGCCAGCGCATCTCGCAGCTGCGGCGCCGCGGCGGCCAGGGCATCGACATCCGCTGCCAGCACCGCGCCGGTCAGCGTCTCTTCGCTGCGGACCTGCGCAAGACCCAGCGCCTGCGCGTACGCCGCGTTCTCGATCTGGTCTCCGCGGCTGGCCGCACGGGACAGCGGCACGAACAGGGTCTGCTTGCCGAGTTCGAGCAGCTCGAACAGCGCATTCGCACCGGCGCGGGACACCACCAGATCGGCTGCAGCGAGGACATCGCCCCAGGCCTCCCCCACGAACTCGAGCGGCCGGTAACCCTGCGCCCAGGGCTCCGGCGGGCACTTCCCCGGACCGCAGACATGGGCCACACGATAGCGTTGCAGCAGCTCCGGGAGGGCGTCGCGCACGGCGCTGTTCAGCGCGTCTGCGCCGAGGCTGCCACCGGTGATCAGCAGGACGGGCAACCCCCCGGCTGACGCGTCCGCTGGATACAGAAACGCGCGCCCCTGTTCACCATCGCCCACCTGCAGCGCAGCGCGCAGCGGCGTTCCGGTGTGCACGACCGTGCCCGTGAAGCCCGGCGGCGCCTCCGGGAAGTTCGTGCACAGCCCCTTGAGAAAGGGGTAAGCGAGTCGATTGGCCAGACCCGCCGTTCGGTCGGACTCGTGCGCAATCACCGGGATCCCCTTCAGCCAGGCCGCGAGCACGACGGGAAAACTAACGAAGCCGCCTTTCGAAAACACCACGTCCGGCCGCAGGCGGTGCACCAGTCGCAACGCCTGGACAATCCCGAGCAGCACCGCAAAGGCATCACGGAGATTCTGCCAGGACCAGTAACGGCGCAGCTTGCCCGCCGCCAGGCCGTGATAGCCATCGACCTGATCAGCGGTCAGACGTTCCTCCAGGCCGCTGCGCGACCCGGCCCAATAAACGCTGTGACCGGCGCTGCGCAGTGCCTGCGCAACCGGTAACGCGGGCACCACATGCCCGGCGGTGCCGCCACCGGTAAAGAGAAAGCGCAAGCGCCGCTCACTCACAGCCGTGGTTGGCGCTTCGGTCACAGATCGAGGACTCGCTTCACCGTGTTGACGGTGACCGGGCTGTGCTCACCCAGCGCATCGTCCAGCAGCAGCTCCAGATCTTCCAGAAGGCGCTTGAGATCCCGGGGACCGCGGCGCAACCAGTAGCTCAAGGCACTCTCCCGCAGGGCGACGCCGCGCAACGCCGCGCGGGCTTCAAGCACGCGCTGGCGAGCGTCTTCATCGATGGGCAGCACTTCGAAGCGGGCCATGGCTCGCAGCCTGGAAGCCAGATCCGGCAGCGCCGTGACCAGCGTCCCGGGCCCGGCCGCAGACGCCACAATCAGCGTCGCGGCGCGCTCGAACAGGCCCGTGTAAAGGGCCATCAAGGCCCGCTCATGTGCTTCGGAGCCCAGCCAGTGATCAAGGTCATCGAGCAGCACCAGTGCGCGCGCCTCGAGTCCTTCCAGCGCCACCGGATCGGACACCCGTGCGAGCGGCAGGTAGGCGACGTCGGCGGCGATGTCCGCGGAGGCACGCTGCCAGGCGTGCTGTGCGGCCGCCTGCAGCAGGTGTGACTTGCCGCGACCGGCGGGGCCATAAAGCCACAGCCCGCTGAACCGCCCGACCTCGAGCTGCTGCAACCGCGTCAGCAGCTCACCGTTGGCGCCGGACTCGAAGTTGTCGAAGCGGGCCTGGGTGCTGGGCGCAAAGGCAAAACTGCGCTGCGGATGCACGCGGCTTAAGAGCGGCTTTGCCGCAGGCCTGCATCGCCGATGCCCGCCCGCTCCCGGCGGCGCAGGTGCACGACAGCGCGGTAGCCCCAGGTAGCGATGTAGTGCAGACCCGAGGCAACCCCCAGCCCGGCGAGAATCCACAGCCCGTAGGGCCACATCACCCGCTCGCAGAACGCGCTCAGATCACCGAAGTTGCACAGGGAGATCATGATCATAACCAGCGCCATCATCTGCGCGGCCGTATTCGCCTTGCTGAGCAGGCTCGGCGCCATTTCAAAGGGGCCGAACAGTAGCCGGTACAACACGCCGCCGGCAACGATGATCAGATCGCGCCCGATGATGATCAGCAGCAACCACAGGGGCATCAGATCCTGCATCGCGAACACGGTCACCATCACCATGACGAGCAGTTTGTCCGCAAGTGGATCGACGATCGCGCCGAAGCGGCTGAACCAGTTATAGCGCCGGGCCAGGTAACCATCGAGGCCGTCGCTGACTCCGGCGACGATCATCAGCACCAGCGCCCACCCGTAGTCCTGCCGCAGCAGCAGCACAGCGGTCGGAGCGACCAGCAGCATTCGCAGCAGGGAAATGGCGTTGGGTAGCCAGCTCACGGATCTGCTGCACCCAGGTAACGCAGCGCGATCGCACCCCCAAGCTCCGGTGGCAGCGGCGTGGCGAGGCCAGTACCGGCGGCAGCGGGCGGCTGCTCCCCCAACACCCCATCCACTGACAGCAACGAAACGAAGCGCCGCGCATCGGCCTGGGAGGCTATGGCCAACTCAAGGACCTGTCCGGCAAGCGCCTGCAGCGCCACGCGATCGACGAATTCGAGCCCGCGCAGGTATGCCATCACCGTGGCGTAGTCCGTGGGGTTCGTGACATCGTGCAGCCGCACGGCAAGCACACCGCCACCGCCACTGGCGGCAAAGCGTGCGGCCAGCTGCTCGGCCATGGCATCCGCCGTCGCGGCGCCAAGGCCGGCCAGATCCACCGCAGCCACCTGAAAGGACAGCTCCTGCGGCCCAGGCGCAGTGGTCGCAGCGTCGGCGGCAGCCTCCGCCTCATCGGCGAGCAGCAGCGAGCCGCGCGCCACGTAGCGGCCCCCGCGCCGAGTGACCTGCACGAGGCCGAGCGCCTCCGCATCGTAGGGCACAGAGGCCGAAGTGAGTACGGCCCGGTCGCCCCGGGCCAGAAGCTGCGGCGGCACCGGGGCAAGGCCGGTCTCATCCGCCTGCGGCAAGGCCACCGGCACGCCCCGTTGGCGTGCCCGATCCATCAATGCCGCGGCGAAGGGGGCCGCGGCATCTTCGATCACAACACGCTCGCTGCCGTCGCGGATCAGGACCCAGGGCACCACCCGCGGGCGATTGGCCCACCACACCGGCAATGCCAGGGACTTGGCGAGATCGAGCACGACGGCGGGTGCAAAGTCGAACCGTGCCTTGAGCTCGGGCTGATCGGCGGTGGGTGCCAGATAGCGGAACTGGCTGTAGTAGCGTTCCGGCCGACGCAGCGCATCGGCCAGTTCCCGCGACTGCGGGAGCGGCGCAACGCCGCTGACGCGCACCAGCACCTCTTCCAGCGCCGCTTGCCCGGCGTCCGTGCGCGCTGCCGGACTCTGGTCGCTGACCGGCACCGCGACCTGGTAGAGCCATTGCACCACTTCCGCCTGGGCACGCGGCACAACGAGCAGCAACACCAGCGCAACGGGCGCGATCAGCTGGCACGGTCGACAACACAAGAGTGCATTCATGGCGGCAAGTTTACTGCAATCGAGAGGCCGCCCGCACAGGTCTGATACAGTGCGCGCTCGTTGGCGGGCCTGATCGATGACCAAGCAGATTACCTATCGCGACGCGGGTGTCGACATCGAGGCCGGCAACGCCCTGGTGGCGCGGATCAAGGATGCCAGCGCCGCGACCCGTCGACCGGAAATGCTATCGGGACTGGGCGGATTCGCCGCACTGTCCCGACTGCCGGCGGGCCTTGAGGAGCCGGTCCTGGTGACCGGCACGGACGGTGTCGGCACCAAGCTGCGCCTCGCCATCGATCATGACCGGCACGACACCATCGGCCAGGACCTGGTGGCGATGTGCGTCAACGACGTGCTGGTCACCGGCGCCGAGCCGCTCCTGTTCCTCGACTACTACGCCTCGGGCAAGCTCGATGTCGATGTGGCCGAGCGCGTGATTCGCAGCATCGCCGACGGCTGCAGCCTTGCGGGCTGTGCCCTCGCGGGCGGCGAAACGGCGGAGATGCCCGGGCACTATCGCGACGGCGACTACGATCTGGCGGGTTTCTGCGTGGCGGTCGTGGAGCGCAGCAAGCTGATCGACGGATCGCGGATCAGCGCGGGTGATCAGCTCATCGCGCTACCCAGCAGCGGGCCACACTCGAATGGCTACAGCCTGATCAGGGCGATCCTTGCGCAACAGGCAACGCCGCCGTCGGGCGCACTACTGGACACACTGCTTGCGCCCACCCGCATCTACGTCCGCAGCATCCTCGCGGTGCTGCGCGCAGGTCTGCCCGTGCACGGCATGGTGCACATCACCGGTGGCGGTTTTCAGGAGAACCTGCCACGCATGCTCGCAACCGACGACCTGGCGGTGCGCATCGACACGGACCGCTGGCAATGGCCGGAGGTGTTCGCCTGGCTACAGCAGGCCGGCAACGTGGCGGAGGCAGAGATGCTGCGCACCTTCAACTGCGGGATCGGCTTTGTCCTGTGCGTCCCTGACGATCACTGCAAGGCGGTCCGCGAGGCCCTCGTCGCTGCCGGTGAGCAGCCTCTGCTGATCGGCGCCGTAGAACCGCGCACCACGGAGGCGGTGGTCTTCGCCTGAGCGGATCGCGAACCGCGTCCGCCTAGGGTCTCGGCAGCGTGACCCCGCGCTGGCCCTGGTACTTTCCGCCGCGGTCCTTGTAGGTCACCTCGCAGCGCTCGTCGGACTGGAAGAAGAGCATCTGCGCCACGCCCTCGCCGGCGTAGATCTTGGCCGGCAGGTTGGTGGTGTTGGAGAACTCCAGGGTCACATGCCCTTCCCACTCCGGCTCCAGCGGCGTCACGTTGACGATGATGCCGCACCGCGCGTAGGTGCTCTTGCCGAGGCAGATCACGAGCACGTCTTCCGGAATCCGGAAGTACTCAACAGTGCTCGCCAGCGCGAAGGAGTTAGGCGGAATGACGCACACCTCATCCTCGACATCCACGAAACTGCGATCATCGAAGGCCTTCGGATCGACGGTCGCGCTGTAGATATTGGTAAAGACCTTGAACTGCGGCGCACAGCGCACGTCATAGCCGTAGCTGGACGTGCCGTAGCTGATCAGCTTCTCTGCGCCGCGCGCGCGTACCTGGCCCGGTTCATAGGGCTCGATCATGCCCTGCTCGGCGTGCTGGCGAATCCAGCGGTCCGACTTGATCGTCAAGGTTGAAACCTCCTCATTGCGGGGCGCAGCAACGCCCCCTTCAGTCGTCGCTCATGGTAATGGTCGGGGCCGCGGCCTGGCTCGCCCCAAGCGCCCACAGGCGCGCCGCGAGATGTCGCGCGGCGTCCCGGTAGCACTCGGCCAGGTCCCCCTCGGGCTCGGCGATCACCGTCGGGGTCCCGCCATCCGCCTGAGCGCGAATCGCCATGTCGAGCGGCAATTCGCCAAGCACCGGCACCTCATACTCCCCGGCGATGGCCGCGCCGCCGCCGGTGCCGAAGGGATGGCTCTTGTGGCCGCATTCGGGACAGCAGTGAAAACTCATGTTCTCGATGATGCCCAGGGTCGGCACCTCGACCTTGTGGAACATCTCCACGCCCTTCTTCGCGTCCAGCAGAGCGATGTCCTGCGGGGTAGTCACAATCACCGCGCCGCTGACCGGCACCTGCTGTGAGAGGGTGAGCTGAATGTCGCCGGTGCCCGGGGGCATGTCGACGATCAGATAGTCGAGGCCCCGCCAGAGGGTTTGCTTGAGCATCTGCTGCAGGGCACCGCTGGCCATCGGCCCGCGCCAGACCATAGGTGTCCGATCACTGCTGAGGTAGCTCATGGACATGGTCTGCAGCCCGTGAGCGGGCACCGGCACGAAGGCTTTCTCATCGCGGACCTCCGGGCGCACGCCCTGCGCGACCCCGAGCATCATGCCCTGGCTGGGCCCGTAGATATCCGCGTCGAGCAAGCCGACTCTGGCGCCTTCGAGCTGCAGGGCCAGCGCCAGGTTCACTGCCGTGGTCGACTTGCCGACTCCGCCCTTGCCGGAGGCGACGGCGATGATGTGGGCGGCGCCGGGAAAACCGCGCCCGGCAGGCGCTGCGAACCCCAGCTCCAGCTCGATGCTGGGTACACCCAGAAAGGCCGCCAGACGCTGCGCCAGATCCCCTTCGAGCCCGGCTGCGGGATAGCCCAGCGTGACGCTGACCGCATTGCCGGCCGCGCGAGGGCGAACTCCCAGCTCGCCCCAGGGGCGCTCCAGGTAAGGGTCCGGGAATGCATCAATCTTGTTCGCTGAACTCACGGGCAGACGACCTTGGCGCCGAGCGGGCGCGCATTATAGGCGCGGCGACGCACAGCCCAAAGGCTCTGCGGTATGATCGCGCCGCCAACGCACCGAGGACCTTCGCGAGACCCCGCATCATGAGCCGTCGCATTCTGGTAACCAGCGCCCTGCCCAACGCCAACGGCGATATTCATCTGGGGCACCTCCTCGAGCATATCCAGACCGACATCTGGGTGCGCTTCCAGCGCCTGCGCGGGCATGAGTGCCTGTACGTGTGCGCCGATGACACGCACGGCACGGCCACCATGCTCAAGGCGGAACAGGAGGGCATCGAGCCTGAGGTGCTGATCGAGCGCGTGCGCGCGGCACACGCGGCGGACTTCGCCGGGTTCAACGTCGGCCACGACAACTACTACTCCACCCACTCGGAGGAGAACCGTCATTACGCCGAGCTGATCTACGGACGCCTCAAGGATCGCGAGCTGATCTTCACCCGCGAGGTCGAGCAACTCTTCGACCCGGAGCGCGGCCTGTTCCTGGCGGATCGCTTCGTCAAAGGCGCCTGCCCGAACTGCGGCACCGAAGACCAGTACGGCGATAACTGCGAAGCCTGCGGCGCGACCTACGATGCGCTCGAGCTGAAAGCGCCGCGCTCGCTGCTATCCGGCGCGACACCGACGCGCAAGGCATCGACGCACTACTTCTTCGATCTGCCGCAGTACGCCGACATGCTGCGGGCGTGGACCGGCTCCGGCGCGGTCCAGAGGGAAGTCGCTAACAAGCTCGCAGAGTGGCTGGACGCCGGCCTCAAGCCCTGGGACATCTCCCGCGACGCGCCCTACTTCGGCTTCCGAATCCCGGGCACGGACGACAAGTACTTCTATGTCTGGATGGATGCGCCGATCGGGTACATGGCGAGCCTCAAGCACCTGCTCGATCAGGGCAGCAGTCTGCGCTTTGAAGACTTCTGGGCCACCGACTCGACGGCCGAAGTGCATCATTTCATCGGCAAGGACATTGTGAACTTCCACGCGCTGTTCTGGCCGGCGGTGCTGGACGGGGCCGGTTTCCGCAAACCGACGCGGGTGCACGCACACGGGTTCGTGACCGTCGATGGCGCCAAGATGTCGAAGAGCCGCGGGACCTTCATCAACGCGGGCACCTATCTCGAGCACCTGCAGCCTGACTACCTGCGCTACTACTACGCGACCAAGCTGAACGGCACCGTCGATGACATCGACATCAACCTCGATGACTTCGTCTCCAGGGTCAACAGCGATCTGGTCGGCAAGGTGGTGAACATCGCCAGCCGCTGTGCCGGCTTCATCAACAAGCAGTTCGACAGCCAGCTCAGCGCGACGCTGCCGGCCCCGGAACTCCAGGCGGCACTGACGGAACCGGCCGAAGAGATCGCCGCACTGTACGAACAGGGCGATACGGCGCGCGCCATGCGCGAGATCAGCACCCTCGCCGATCGCGCCAACCAGTACATTGCCGAGCAGGCGCCCTGGGCCCTCATGAAAGAGCCGGAGCGGCGGGCCGAGGTGCAGTCGATCTGTACTCAGGGCATCAACCTGTTCCGGCTGCTGATGATTTACCTGAAACCCGTCGTGCCCGCTATGGCGACGGCGGCTGAGGCCTTCCTGGGCGCCGGCCCCCTGCGCTGGCAGGATCTCGAAGCGCCGCTGCTCGACCATCGCATCGCGACCTTCAAGCCGCTCATGACCCGGCTCGAGCGCAAGCAACTCGACGCCATGATCAACGCCTCCCGGGAAGCGGATCCGGCGTCCGCAGACGCTGACGCGGCGACAGAGTCCGGCGCACCCGCTGACGCTGCTGCCAGCACCATCGATATCCAGACCTTCAACCAGGTCGAGCTGCGGGTGGCCCGCGTGGTTCAGGCGAGCGCGGTCGAGGGCGCGGACAAGCTCCTGCAGCTCACCCTGGACGTGGGTGAACTGGGGCAGCGCCAGGTGTTCTCCGGGATCAAAAGTGCCTACGCCCCGGAGGACCTGGTTGGACGCCTGACCGTGCTGGTCGCAAACCTTGCCCCGCGCAAAATGAAGTTCGGCGTCTCCGAGGGCATGGTGCTGGCCGCCGGCACCGGCAAGGAAGGCATCTTCCTGCTCAGCCCGGACAGCGGCGCGGCGCCGGGCATGATCGTGAGCTGACCGGCCGCGCTGGCGTGGCAGAACTGTTCAGCCTCCTGATCGGCGCGCTGCTGGTGAACAACTTCGTGTTGGCCCAGTTCCTGGGCCTGTGCCCGTTCATGGGCGTGACAGCGCGCAGCGAAACGGCAATCGCGACCAGCTTCGCGACCACCTTCGTGCTGACGCTGTCGGCGCTGCTGAGCCATCTCATTTACCACGGCCTGCTCGTGCCGCTGGCGCTGACCTATCTCGACATCGTCTCGTTCATCGTGACCGTGGCCGCGACCGTCCAGTTCACGGAGCTGTTCCTGCGCGGTACCAGCCCGCTGCTGCACCGGCTGCTCGGTATCTACCTGCCCCTCATCACCACGAACTGCGCGGTGCTGGGGGTGGCGCTGATCGCCGTGCGGGATGCACTCTCCTTGTCCCAGACCCTCTTTCTGGCGCTCGGGGCAGCGCTCGGCTTCGTGCTGGTGATGGTGCTGTTCGCTGCGCTGCGAGAACGGCTCGATGACAACAAGGTACCACACGCATTTCAGGGCACGCCGATCACGCTCTTGACCGCTGGCCTGCTGTCCATGGCCTTTATGGGCTTCGCAGGGTTCGGGCAATGACCGCGATCGCGCTCCTGGGCGCCCTGATGCTGATCGCGGCCAGCGCGCTGTACGCGGCCCGGCGGCGCTGGCCGGGGGACGATACGCCGCTCATCGATGCCCTGGACCGTGCCCTCCCGCAGACCCAGTGCGCGCAGTGCGGCTACCCAGGTTGTCGACCCTACGCCACAGCACTGGTGCGCGACGGTGTCCCGGCCAATCTGTGCCCCCCGGGCGGCGCCGCCACGGCTGCGCATCTGGCCGAGCTGCTCGGCCACGACGATCCGGGCCCACCGGCACCGGAAGGCCCGCCGCGCGTCGCGCGCATCGACGAAGCACGCTGCATCGGTTGCTTCCTCTGCATTCCCGCCTGCCCGGTAGATGCGATCATCGGCGCGCCGGGGCAGATGCACACGGTGCTGCGCGAAGAGTGCACGGGCTGCGAGCTGTGCATTGCGCCCTGCCCAGTCGACTGTATCGATATGGCCCAGCGTGAGACGGCGTCAGGGGGAGCCGCATGAACGCCTACTGCGAGGCCCGCTTCGACCCGCTCCCCGCGAGTGCAACGGCCGCAGAGCTCATCGCTCGCATTGGCGCAGCAGGCATCCGCGGCATGGGTGGGGGCGGATTCCCCACTGCGCAGAAGCTGCAGGCAGCGCTCGATTCCCGGCGACACGCCGGCGGAGCGCCGATCGAGCTGATCGCCAACGGCGTGGCCTGCGAGCCCGGTATCGACGGCGATCTGCTGGTGCTGGCGGAGCACGGTGCGGCGGTGATGCACGCCCTGCATCGGCTCGGCATGGCCCTGGCGGTGCCGACCCCCACCCTGGCGCTGGGCACGCGCACCGCCCACCTGCGCGGCGAGCTCGAGGCGGCCTGGCCGAGGGCAGCGCCACTTAAAGTGCTGCCGGTGCCGGCCGGCGTGGCCGCCGGTGCGGAGCCGCTACTGCTACGCCAGGCGGGTGTGCACCTGCCGGATCCGAACCAGCCGCCGGCGACGCAGGGCATCGTGGTGCTGAACGTGCTGACGCTGCTGGCCATCGGCCGCGCGATCGATCACGGCGAGCTCCTGACCGCTCGGCCAGTCACCGTTGCCGGGGCCACGCGTTGGGTCCATTACGGGGAGCCCCTCACAGCACTGCTCCCGGAAGCCAGCGGTGCACTGCGCAGCGGCGGTCCCTGGTCCGGTCGATCCGCGGGCGCCGCAGAGCGGGTGGATGCCACCACCCTCGCCGTTGCCGCTGCCGGAACGACGACCGCTGATCCCTGCATCGGCTGTGGCCGCTGCGCGCCCGCCTGCCCGGTCGGGCTCGACCCGGAAGCCCTGTGGAAGCACTGCGCAGACCTTCCAGCAAGCGCCGTCACCCTCGCCGAGCAGGCATCCCCGGACAGCGCGCTGCAGCAACTGGCGAGCGCCGGCCTCGATCGATGTCTCGAGTGCGGCTACTGCAACGCTGTGTGTCCGAGTGCCATCGACCTGCTCGCGGCGTTCCGACAGGCGAGCGATCGCGGCAGGGCGCTGAAGGCCAGCGTTGCGGCGGCACAGCGCAGTGCCGCGCGCTATGCCCGCCATGAAGCTCGCGAGGCGCAACGCGACGCGGCGCGAAGCGAGCGGCGGGCCGCTCGCTTGCAACGGCGCCGGGACTGGACCGCCTCCTCATGATCCCGCTGCGACGACCGCGCTCGACTGTCGCGCTGCTGTGGCTGACCACGGCGCTGCTGTTGCCGGGAGCCCTGGTGCAAAGCTGGCTGTTCGGCGGGGCCGTGCTGACGCTCCTGATCGCTGGGATCCTGTTCGCGACCGGAGCGGAAGCCCTGTGCCAATGGCTGCGGCACCGGCGCCTGGACCGCCGCCGGCTTGCGGACGGGAGCAGCGCCCTGACCGGCGCGCTGATCGCCCTCTGCCTGCCGCCGGAAACGCCGCTCCCGGTACTGGCCTTTGCCTGCCTGGTCGGGCTGGGTCTCGGCAAATTCGCCTACGGCGGCCTGGGCAACAATCTCTTCAACCCGGCGATGGTCGGCTACGCGGCAGTGCTCATCTCCTTTCCCGAGCAGATTGCGCAGTGGCCGGTCGCTGCGGGCGAAGTGCTGACTGCCACGGACGCGTTGACCGGCGCGACGCCCCTGGACGCCTTCAGCCATCGCGGCGCGTTGACCGTTGCCGAGTTTCGGGACACGGCTGCCCACGGCCAGTTCGCCGGCGCCGGCTGGGAGCACATCAACCTCGCCTTTCTCGGCGGTGGCGCCGCCCTCCTGGCCCTGCGCATCGCGCACTGGCGTGTGCCCGTCGCGGTGCTGCTGGCGCTCGCCCTGTGCGCAACGCTGACCGATGACGGCGGCAGTTCCGCCAGCACCGGCACCGCCCTCTTCCACCTCTTTACCGGCGCTACCTGCCTGACCGCGTTCTTCATCGCCACAGACCCGGTCACCCAACCGTCCGACCCGCGCGGCCAGTGGCTGTTCGGTGCCCTGATCGGCGTGCTGATCTTCGCCATTCGCAGCTATGGCACCTGGGCCGATGGCGCCGCCTTCGCGGTGTTACTGGCCAATGGCGCTACGCCTCTTCTGCAGGCACAGGGTGAGCGCTGGCGCGCGCGGCTGCAGGCGCTACGCAACTCATGAGCAGCCGGTTGCGCAGCGCCGTCACCATCGCGCTCCTCACCCTGGGCTGCGGCATGCTGCTATCGCAGACGGCCGCCTGGACCGCGCGCCCGATCGAGCAGGCCCGTGCTGCTGCACTGCGCGACGCCCTCACGGGGCTGGTCGACAGCGGCCAGATCGATGCGGCTTTCGAGCGCGAGCGCTGGCCCCTGGCCCTGTGCGATGGCATCACGCTCGTCCAAAGTGAAGCGCGTGGCTATGGCGGCGCCATCATCATCGCTGTTGCGCTCCGTGATACTGCTGCACAGGAAGGCGCCATCGATCGGCTCATCGTGCTGCGCCACCGGGAGACACCGGGCATCGGGGACTTTATCGAGCCGCTGACGCAGCCACCCTGGCTCGATCGCTTTCGCGGCGCAACGGCAAGCTCGCTGGCGCAGCGACCGCTGACGGCGGATGCGGTCAGCGGCGCGACCATTACCGTGCGCGCGGTCCGCAAGGCGCTCACGCAAACGCTGGCCAACGCCGCGGCCGAAGAGCTGCCGGTCAACGCGGCCCCCTGCGCGGCGACGACACCATGAACCGCGCGCGGGAACACGTCTTTCGCGACAGCATGCTTCGCAACAACCCAGCCTGGGCACAGCTGCTGGGGCTCTGCCCGCTGCTGGCGGTCAGCAACAGCCTGGTCAACGCTCTGGGCCTGTCACTCGCCAGCGCCTTCGTGCTCGTCGGCGCCAACCTCTCGGTCTCAGCGCTGCGCAAATCGATCCCCGACTTCCTGCGCTTGCCGATCTTCATGCTGATCATCGCCACACTGACCACCTGCGCCGTCCTGCTGCTGGAGGCGTTTGCCTTCGGGCTCTATCAGCGCATCGCACTTTTTGTGCAGATCATCGTGACGAACTGCATGATCCTGGGCCGGGTGGAAGCGTTCGCGAGCCGCGCGCGCCCCGGTGCCGCGCTGCGCGATGCGCTCGGCACCGCCTGTGGCTTTGCCATCGCGCTGGTGATCCTCGGAGCCCTGCGCGAGGCGCTGGCGACGGGACGCGTTGGTGCGCGGCTGGATGACCTCTTCGGCCCGGCGGTCGGGAGCGCCGGCGTGCCGCTGTGGCCTGAATCCCTGACCATTCCGCTCGCGGCGCTACCGCCGGGGGCCTTCATCTGCGCGGCCCTGCTGCTCGCGCTCGCGCGCGCCAGCGCTCGCGCTACAGATCGATGAGCTCGGCGCCGGTGATGCCAGCGCCGAGAAACCGACTGCCGATCCGGGCAAAGCGGGCGACGTCGTCGGTCGCGTAAAAGCGGGTCAGCTGCCGCGCTGCGCCGGGCGGCGCGCGCAACCCGGTTCGCTCGAGCTGCTCAGCGAGAGCCAGTGCCGTCGTCTGCGCCGAGTCGATGAGGCCCGTCGAGGACGGCAGCAGCGCACGCAGCGCATCGGCAAACACAGGAAAGTGAGTGCATCCGAGCAGTACGGCCGTAACCGTGCCGGGTGCCAGCGCCGGCGCTGCGTATTCACTGAGCGCAAGCTGTGCCAGCGGGTCTGACGTGCGGCCGTCCTCGGCCAGGGCGACCAGCAGCGGGCTCGGACGCGACAGAACCGACAGGCGCGGCGCAGCCTGAAGAATCGCGCGCGAATACGCCCCGCCGCGCACGGTCGATTCCGTGGCCAGCACCAGCACCCGTCCCGATGATCCCGAGGCCCGGGCCACCGCGGCGGCGCCCGGCTCGACCACGCCAATCACCGGCAGCGGATCGTAGCGCTCCGCCAGAGCGGGTAGCGCAGCGGCAGATGCGGTATTGCAGGCCACCACCAGCGCCTTGATGCCCTGCTCGACCAGCACTGCGGAAGCCTGTAGCGCGTACCGCGTCACCGTCTCCGCGCTCTTCGTCCCATAGGGCAGGCGCGCGGTGTCGCCCAGGTACACGAAGGACTCATGGGGCAGTGTCTCGCGCAGCGCGCGCAACACCGTCAACCCGCCCATCCCGGAATCAAACACGCCGACGGGACGGGCACCGATGGCTGCACCTTCGCTCATGGGGTCATTATGGCGCTATGGACGGACGCGGGCACACAGGTGCCGCTCGCGGCGGCGATCGATCAGCCGTTGGTGCGCTTGATCCAGGAGACCATTTTGCCGATACGGCTACGGGAGCTATCGTTGGCCGCCGCCTGTGTCGAGGTGACCACAGGCTGTGAACCGGTGACTGCGCCACCGCCAGGCTGTCCGCGCAGCTCGCGAATCTTTTTTTCGATGATCAGGTCTTCCTTGCGCTTCTGCTTGAATGCCGCCTGCAGATCGACACCGCAACGCGCGCAATGACTGCTGTCCAGCTGCAGATGCCCGCAGCGCGGACACTCCAGATGCGCGGCTGTGATGTCGCGCAACGTATGGTCATTGGCACGCAGGTCCGCCTTGAAGCTGGCGCTGTCATTGGCGGGTTTGGCATCGAGGTCCTTAATTCGACACAGCGCGCCGAGATCATTCAGCCGCTGTTGCCACTGCAGCGCAGTGGACTCATCAAGCTGGCTCTTCAGTACGACCGTGCGCCCGGAGAACAGGGCCGCACTCTTGCGTTGGTCAATGCCCAACTCATGGGCAAGATTCTGCTGCACGGAATCCCGGGCCGCGCCGGCGACCAGGTCACCGCTGAATAGCAACTGAAAGTTGGGCATGTCGCTCTCCGCACCGTACGCCAGCAAACCAGTGCCCCGCGTCTAAGCTAGCGCAGCCGGCGACCCCGTTTGGCCGCCAGGCGAAGGCGCAACGCGTTCAATCGGATAAAACCGCTGGCATCAGCCTGATCATACGCACCGGCGTCATCCTCGAACGTGACCACGTTCGCATCGTACAGGCTGTCGTGATCGGAGCGCCTGCCAAGCACACTGACAGATCCACGATACAGTTTCAGGCGCACCGTGCCGTTCACAACCGCCTGCGTCTGATCGATCAGCGCCTGCAGCGCCAGACGTTCCGGCGACCACCAGTAGCCGTTGTAAATCATCTTGGCGTACCGCGGCATGAGCTCGTCTTTCAGGTGGGTGACCTCACGGTCGAGGGTGAGCGACTCAATCGCCCGATGGGCTTTGAGCAGAATCGTGCCCCCAGGCGTCTCGTAGCAGCCCCGGGACTTCATGCCGACATAGCGATTCTCGACCAGATCGTCGCGACCCACTCCGTGTGCACCACCAAGCTCGTTGAGTCGCTTGAGCAGGACATCGCCCGCCATGGCGACCCCGTCCAGGGCCACCGGGTCGCCGCGCTCGAAGGTCAGCGCGATCTCGATGCCAGCGTCCGGCGCCGCTTCCGGGGCCACGGTCCAGCGCCACATCTCTTCATCGGGCGAGACGTCCGGATCCTCCAGGCCACCCCCTTCGTAGGAGATGTGCAGCAGATTGGCATCCATCGAGTACGGAGACTTGTCGCCGCGCTGATAGTCCACGGGAATCTGGTGCTTCTCGCAGAAGTCCATAAGCGCTTCCCGGGAGTTGAGGTCCCAGTCGCGCCAGGGCGCGATCACCTCGATATCTGGGTTGAGCGCGTAGGCGCCTAGCTCGAACCGCACCTGATCATTGCCCTTGCCCGTCGCGCCGTGGGCGATGGCATCAGCGCCGGTCTCTTCGGCAATTTCCACCAGCCGCTGTGTAATGAGCGGTCGGGCGATGCTGGTGCCGAGCAGGTACTCACCTTCATAGAGGGTATTGGCGCGAAACATCGGGAACACGAAATCGCGCACGAACGGCTCCGTGAGCTGCTCGATATAGATTTCCTTCACGCCCATCGCCTGGGCCTTGGCGCGGGCCGGCTCGACCTCCTCGCCCTGACCGATATCGGCCGTGAAGGTCACCACCTCGGCATCGTAGGTGGTTTGCAGCCAGCGGCAAATCACCGAGGTATCCAGGCCGCCGCTGTAGGCGAGCACAATTTTCCGGGCCATAGCCATCCTTTCGTTGCAGGTGCCGCAGGGCGTGCAATGGTAAGGAAAGAACGGCCCGTGGGCGAGCCATGTCGCGCCGCGGCGCTTACCCGGAAGCGCCGGTTCCCAGTTCGACGCGGACCGTCGTGCGGCGGTTCTTGGCACGAGCATCGGCGCTGCTGGCACGGCTCACCGGGTAGCGTTCGCCGTGATAGCGCACCTTGAGCAGGGACCGCTCGACACCGGCGCTGGCGAGCAGATCGGCCACGGCGCCAGCGCGCTTCTTCGACAGCGCGACGTTGTCGCGGTCACTGCCGACATCATCCGTGTAGCCATCCACATACACCCGCGCGATGCGCGGATCACTGACGATGTAGGCCGCCACTTCCCGCAGGCGGGCGCGATCTTCCGGGCGCAACAGGAACTTGCCGGTCGCAAACTGGATCCGGCTGCGATGCAGTGCCAGCAGGCTGCTCGGACGCAGATGGGCCTGGCAGCGCAGAAAATCGTCATAGGCACTACGAAAGCCGAGCACGGACAGGGTCAGCAACAACGCTGGCGGCCGCCCATAGGCGGCATCGGCGCCGATCTCCTGCTCAAAGCCCTGGTACAGCGACATCAGCAGCGCGCTCGCTCGCGGCTGAGCGAGCTGCAGCCCGTAGCCGGGGACCTGGCTGACCGTCTCCCAGCGCCCGGCGTGAGGGTGCCGAGGGTGCCAGCTCGGCGCCACGGCGCGGGTGCTGACCCCCGCGGCCGACAGCAGTGGCTGGCGCTCCAACAGCTCGAAGCGCAGGCTCTCACCCCGCCGGGCGAGAAAGCGGGCCTGCCCGAAAGACCCGACCTGCAGGGTCAGCTCACAGCCATCGTCCAGCCGGGCCATCTGCCAGTGATCGTCCCAGCGCGCCGTGAACGCGGCCGGTGCCGTCGCCATCGTGCCCTCGGGTGCCTCCGCCATCGGCCGCCCGGGCTCCGCGGTGGACCCGGAAGCAGACGCGCACAGCATTCCGCCAGCAAGCAGCAGGCGCGCGAACGCGGGCATAGACCCCAATGGAAAAACAGCCATAGCAGCGCTATCGGCCAGGCGCGGGAGAACTTGAATCCCGCGGGCCGGACTGTGACGGGGATCCGTGCACACCGCCTGTGCTATCGTCGCGCGATGCAGATGGCACAGCGCTTCCGGGGATTCCTGCCGGTGGTCGTGGACTTCGAGACCGGAGGCTTCGATCCCCAGCGCCACGCGTTACTTGAGATCGCCTGCGTCTTCGTGCGCTTCGATGGCGACCGGCTCGTCACCGACGAGAGCTACGAACGCAGCGTCAAGCCCTTCGACGGCTCACTCATGGATCCCGCTTCACTCAAGGTCACGGGTATTGACCCGAATGATCCCAACCGAGCGGCAATCGCCGAGCATGAGGCGCTCAATCAGCTGTTTCACCGGGTTCGCAAGCACATCAAAGCGGCCGGCTGCCAGCGCGCGATCATGGTGGCCCACAACGCGGCATTCGATCAGGCATTCCTCAACCAGGCGATCGCCCGGGGGAATCTCAAGCGCAGCCCATTCCACCCGTTCAGCACCCTCGACACCGCCGCGCTGGCGGCGGTGGCCTACGGGCAAACGGTGCTGAGTCGGGCCTGCGAGCGCGCCGGCATCGAGTTTGATACCCAGCAGGCTCACAACGCGCTGTACGACGCGCAGCAGACCGCCGAGCTGTTCTGCAACATCGTCAATCGCTGGCCCTACGAGCCACCGCCGCTACAGACGCTGGACAGCGCCGACGAGGACGACGCGGAGGACTAAACCGAGGTCGCGGCGAGCGCGAGGCGCCAGCCGATTCGTAAACGACCCTAGGACGCGCTCGCGTCGTCGGGCGCGTGGCGGGCCGCGGCCTCTTTGATGAGGGTCTGCAGCTCCCCGGCTTCGTACATCTCCGTGATGATGTCGCAGCCGCCAACGAGTTCCCCTTCGACCCACAGCTGCGGGAAGGTGGGCCAGTCCGCGTAACCGGGCAGCGTCGCGCGAATGTCCGGGTTGGACAGGATATCGACGTAGGCGAAGCGCTCACCACACTGGATGAGGCACTGCACCGTCTGCGCCGAGAAGCCGCACTGCGGCGCCTGGGGAGACCCCTTCATATACAGCAGGATGGGATTGCCATCGATCTGCTCTTTGATCTGTTCGACGATCTGGTCAGCGTCGCTCACGGCTTGCTCCGGGCGGAAATCAGCGCGCAAGTGTACCCCATGGCCCGCCGCTGGCACCATGAGCGGCCCGGCCGCACCCCGCCGGGACAGCATGGAGACGCCCCGGCGATGGCAGCAGACTCGTACGCGCCCGATGCGCAGCCGTACTGGCGAACCCCCCTCGACCGACGCGGGACCAGCGCGACCAAGTGGGAGAAGTACGCGGACGATGTACTGCCGTTCTGGGTCGCGGACATGGACCTGCCGACGCCGGAGCCCATTCTCGCGGCCATCCGTGAGCGCCTGGAGCACCCGTTGCTCGGCTACACCAACGTGCCGGAATCGCTGACGCACGCCTTTATCGACTGGGCGCAACGGGAATTCGACTGGGCCATCAATCCGGCCTGGCTGGTCTGGGTCCCCGGGGTCGTCGCCGGCCTGAACGTGGCCGCGCGCGCCGTGACGCGCGCGGGTGATCCTGTGTACCTGATGCCACCGGTGTACTACCCCTTTCTGGCGGTCCCGGAGCAGGCCGATGGCACACGCGTCGATATCCCCTTGACCGGCGCGCGCTGGGAAATGGATCTCGAGCGCCTGCGCGAGGTCCGGCAGCAACATGGCACGGGCGCGCCCGCAGCGCTGCTGCTGTGCAACCCACAGAACCCAACCGGTCGCTGCTACGCGCGGAACGAACTTGAGGCCCTCGCGCAGGTCTGCATCCGCGAAGATCTGGTGCTGATCAGCGATGAGATCCACTGCGACCTGCGCCTCGAGCCGGCCGCGGTGCACACGCCGGTCGCGAGCCTCGATGCGGAAATTGCGCAACGGACCATCACGCTCATGGCACCGACCAAAACCTGGAACATGCCGGGGCTCGGTTGTGCCGTCGCGGTCATCCCGAATCCGAGACTGCGCAGCGCCTTCCGGTCGGCGCGAATCGGGATGGTGGGCACACCGTCGGTGCTCGGCTACGCGGCGGCCGAAGCTGCCTACCGCCAGGGCGAATCGTGGGTCAATGCGCTGCGCAATCACCTGCGCGACCATCGGGATCGTCTGGCCAAGGTGACCGGACCGCGCATGCGGCGTGCTGAAGCCACCTACCTGGGTTGGATCGATGTCCCTGAGCTGCCCGCGGAACAGGCGGACGCACACTTCCGCCGCCACGGCCTGGGGCTGTCCATGGGCGCCGACTTTGGCGGGCCCGGCTACGTCCGTTTCAACTTCGGCTGTTCGACACAGCTGCTGGAGCAGGGCCTCGCCCGGTTACGTCCTGCGCTCGAGGCGCTGCCAGCGAGCGGTGCAAACGCCAGTCGTTGATCTGGCCCTGACGCGGTAGTAGCCTTACGCCTTTGGGCAGCGGCAATTTCTCGCTGCCTTTTTGTTTCTGCGCGGCGCCTCTTCCACCGAGAGTCTATCGAGAGCTTTCCCGGGTCAGAGATCGCCCGCGTTCCTAAGAACACACCGGCCGCCGAACAGCCATGTCACATCTGATGCAGAACTACGGGCGCCTGCCCGTGTCATTCGTTTCCGGACAGGGCGCCAGCGTGCGCGACAGCGCCGGTCGCGAATACCTCGATGCACTCTGTGGCCTGGCGGTGACGGGGCTTGGCCATGCTCACGAAGGCGTGACCCGCGCGCTGCAGGCGCAAGCCAGTGCTCTGCTGCACACGTCCAATCTGTACCAGGTGCCTGAGCAGGAGCGCCTCGCGACCCGTCTGTGCGAAGTCAGCGGTATGGATCGGGTGTTCTTCTGCAACTCCGGCGCCGAAGCCAACGAGGCCGCGATCAAGCTGGCCCGCCGCTGGGGCAACTCGCTCGAACAGCCGCGGGGCACGATCATCGTCATGGAAGGCAGCTTCCACGGCCGCACCATGGCGACCCTGACCGCGACCGGGAACCGCAAAGCACAGGCCGGATTCGAGCCGCTGCTGAAGGGCTTCGTGCGCGCGCCCTACGACGATATCGCCGCGATCGAGCAGATCGCGCGCAACAATACGGATGTGGTCGCGGTGCTCCTTGAGCCCGTGCAGGGCGAAGGCGGTATTGCCGTCCCCAGCGATGACTATCTCCCCGCCCTGCGCCGCATCTGCGACGAGCAGAACTGGCTGCTGATGCTCGACGAAGTGCAGACCGGCAATGGCCGCACCGGGCGCTTTTTCGCCTACCAGCACGCGCAGATCCTGCCCGACGTTGTGACCACCGCCAAAGGCCTCGGCAACGGCGTCCCCATCGGTGCCTGTCTGGCCAGTGGCACTGCAGCCGAGGTGTTAACCCCGGGCACCCACGGCTCGACCTTCGGTGGCAACCCGCTGGTGTGCGCGGCTGGCAACGCGGTGCTGGACGCGCTGGAGGACGGTACGCTGATGGCGCGCGCTGCGGAGCTGGGCGAACGTATCCGCGATGCGCTGCGCGCCCGACTGAAAGGCAACAACCGGGTTCGGGAGATCCGCGGCAAGGGCCTGATGATCGGTATCGAGCTGACCAGCCCCGCGTCGGGCCTGGTGCAGCAGGCCCTGGAGCGTGGCCTGCTGATCAATGTGACCGCGGACAGCGTAGTGCGGCTGCTGCCGCCGCTCATTCTCACGGACGAACAGGCCAACGCGGTCAGCGCCGCGGTCGCCGATCTCATCGAGGACCAGTAACGATGGCTGCCAGCGCCCCCGACAATACCCAGTGGCAGCGCCCGACCAAGCGGGACTTCATTACCCTGCTCGACTTTTCACCCGCCGAGCTGCAGCATATCGTGGCGGCCGCCAAGCGCTCCCGTGAGCGCCACGCCGCGGGCGAGCTGCACCAGCCGCTGGTCGGTCGTACCGCGGGACTCATCCTCGAGATGAACTCGACGCGCACCCGCGTCGGGTTCGAAGCCGGCCTGCATCAGCTTGGCGCGCACACGGTGCTGCTCGATAACAAGACCAGCCAGCTCGGGCGCGGCGAGCCCATCGCCGACACGGCGCGCGTGCTCTCGCAGATGCTGGACGTGATCATCATCCGCACGCTGTCGCAGGAAACCGTGGAGACGCTGGCGCAGCACGCCAGCGTGCCGGTGATCAACGCCATGACGGCGCGCTATCACCCGCTCCAGCTGCTGGCCGATGTGCAGACCTTCGAAGAACTGCGCGGCCCGATCAGCGGCAAGACCGTGGCTTTCATCGGCGATGGTTACAACATGTGCCACTCGTACATCAACGCCGCCCGGCAATGGAACTTCCAGCTCAAGATCGCGACGCCGGCCGGCTACGAGCCCGACCCCGTGGTGCTCGGCAGCACCAACAACGCAAGCCTCGCCGAGTCCCCTGCTGCAGCGGTGGCGCAGGCCGACCTGATCGTTACGGATGTCTGGAGCTCCATGGGGCACGAGGAAGAGCAGGCCCGCCGCCGGGCCGCCTTTGCCGACTACCAGGTCAACGAGGCCCTGCTCGACCAGGCACCGGCAGAGACGCTGTTCATGCACTGCCTGCCCGCACACCGGGGCGAGGAGATCAGCGACACGCTGCTCGATGATCCGCGCAGCGTCGTGTGGCAGGAAGCCGGCAACCGCATGCACACACAGAAAGCCCTGGTGTGCTTCCTGCTGGGTGTCGACCCTGGCTGAACGGCCCCAACCGGACGCGCCAGACGAGGTGCGGATCGTGCCCTATGCGCCAGAGCACGCCGCGGCCTTCCGCGAACTGAACCTGCAGTGGATTCGCGAACACTGGACCCCGGAAGCGGCTGACTTCGAAGCGCTCGATGATCCCGAGGGCAAGATCCTGCGCCCCGGCGGCTACATCACCGTCGCTTTGCTCGGTGAAACGGTGATCGGCACCTGCGCGCTCCTGCCGCACGGGCCGGATGAGTTCGAGCTGGCAAAAATGTGTGTGACGAGCGACGGCCAGGGACGCGGTGTCGGTGCCCGACTGGGCGAGGCGGTCATCGCCGAAGCGCAGCGCCGAGGCGCGCGCTACGTCTATCTCGAGACCAACGCCATCCTGCAGCCGGCCATTCGGCTCTACCAGCGGCTGGGATTCAAAGCCGTGCCTCGGGAGCCTTCGCCCTACGCGCGCGCGGACGTGTTCATGCGTCTAGCCCTCGACTGAGGGCAGCACCTCAAAGACCCAGGCGGCAGCAGAGTGCTCGGACGCGGCTTCGTCATAGGCCGACAGGAGCGCTGCCTTGGCTGCAGCGATGATCGCTTCATCGGCAACGCGAACCATGCGCCCGGGATAGACAGTGCCCGTCGCTCGAACGCGCACAGCGTCGTTGGCGAGCACATTCCGGACCCATTCCCGCTCGCGCGGATCTTCGGCGCCGAGGATCAGGGATGTCGGGATATAGAGCCGACCCTCGATGATGGTGGCCCAGGTGTTCACAGAGTGCGCGTCACCGGCTGGGTCAAGGGTCTCGAGCTGTACGCCGTCGGTCGTGTCCACGCCCAGCCACTGCGGCGGTGCGGGCAGCTCCTGACCGGACAGCTCGCCGCCCGACAGGGGACCCAACGGGCCGCCGCAGCCGGCCAACAGAAGGGGCAGCAGCAACAGGGCTGAGTGCTTGCGCAAGCGCCGGTTCGGATCCAGGGACATCGTACTCTCCCGTCGGTTTGCGGAGAGTGTAACCGGCCGCTTAGCGGCAGAGATAGGCCAGGCGGACGAGCCAGCGATCCTCATCCGCGTCTTCTTCCGGCCCGATGAGCTGGTGCTCGAAGCGCCCCTCCCAGGTCTCGGCGGTGCCGGAACTGGCCATGGCCCATTCGACCTGAGACTTCGCGCCCCAACCGGCGAGGGTCCGGTTCGCCCGCACCAGCGTTGCCGGTGGGCCCTGATGCTCATAGACGGCGTAGCGCCCGGCGGGCGTTTCACCGGCCAGGTAGGTGTCGTCCGCGAGCGATCCAGGATCATCAACGGGATAGCCCACTTCAAACTGCAGGTAGGCTTCCATGTCCACCAGCCGATAGCGCACGAACGGCGCGCCGAGCACGATGGCATCGCGGGCCTCGAGATGCTGCGCCAGAGCGTCCAGCGCAGTGCGGATCGTGGTCGGCAGCGTATCCAGCGTCGCCTCGTGGCGGGTTGCCAGATACGGCTGCGCCGGGTAGTCACTCAGATAGGGTTGCGGCATCGCAGGCCTCTACAGTCGCAGGTCTTCGAGCAGCTGCGGCCGGTCGATTTCCCAGCCCTGTCCAAAGTCGACGCCAATCTCGCCAAGCTTGTCGAGAACCGCCTTGTTCTCAACAAACTCGGCGATGGTCTTCTTGCCCATGTAGTGGCCGATCTCGTTGATGGACTTGACCACCGCAAAGTCGCCGGGATTGTCAGCGATGCCGCGCACGAACACACCGTCGATCTTCACGAAGTCCACGGGCAGGTTGCGCAGGTACGAGTAGGAGGACAGGCCCGTGCCGAAGTCGTCCAGGGAGAACTGACAGCCGATAATTTTCATGCGATTCATGAAATCGATGGCGTTGTCGAGGTTGGCAATCGCCGCCGTTTCCGTGATCTCGAAGCAAACCTTGCCGGTCGGGGCCTGGGTTCGGGCGAACGCCTCGAGCACGAAGTCCGCAAAGGTCTCATCGTTCACCGAGTGGCCGGACACGTTGATGGACATGCCAGCACAGTTGTCCAGGCGATCGCGATGATCGGCCATCCAGGTCAGCACCCGATCGATGACCCACCGATCAACGGTCGCCATGCGATTGTAGGTCTCCGCGGCCAGGATGAAGTCTGTGGGCGGCATCATGTCGCCGAGCTCATCGCGCATGGTCAGCAGGATCTCGAAGTGGCTGGGCGCGCTGCCGCTCGGATCGCCCAGTGGCGCGATCCGCTGGCAGTTCAGCACCAGCCGCTCCTCCTCGAGCGCCTTGTCGAGCTGCGTGACCCACTCCATGACGCCGTGCCGTTGCAGCATGCGGGCGTCGTTGATCTCGTACTCCTGCAGCCGGTTACGCCCAGCGTCCTTCGCCGAGTAGCAGGCCTCATCAGCGTGCTGCATGGCGCTGTCGATACTCTCAGTGGAGCTGTCGATGAACACCAGCCCCATGCTGGCGGTGGTCGTGTAGTTCTTGCCTTCCCACTCGAAGCGCTCATCGCGCACCCGCTGCAGCAGCTTCTCGCTGATCGCACGCGCGTCCGCCGTGTCGACGTTCTTAAGCAAAACGCCGTACTCATCGCCGCCGAGGCGTGACAGCTGCGACTCGGGCACCTCCGCGAGCACCGCGCCCATGGCCTGGCCGACCTGTTTGAGCAAAGCATCCCCGGCGCTGTGACCGCTGGTATTGTTGACGATCTTGAACTGGTCAAGATCCACGTACAGCAATGCGTGCTGCACTTCGCTCTGCCGCGAGGCGCGCAACGCGTTTTCGAGCTGGCGTTCGAATTCCTTGCGATTGAGCAGCTCGGTCAGATCGTCATGGCTGGCCTGGAACGCGAGCTGACTGTGCATGGTCTCCAGCATGCGCTGGCTGGCGCGCTCCATAAGCGGCAGATCGTAGTCGTCGAGCAGAGTGATCTGGCCCTGCTGCAGGCCTTCGGCCATTTCCTTGAGGGTCAGCTCCCTGGCCTTGACGCCCTTGCGGTTGACCAGCACGAAGGCGCTGTTGTCGTCGCCGACATAGGCGACCGACAGAATCAACGGGCGCCCCTGCCGGTCGCTCGTCGCCAGCCACTCGCCAACCTGGATGCGCCGCGCGCGAGCGAGCGCTTCGTCCCAGCCCTGCTGGTACTCGGAAGACAGGTCGTCATTGCTGGGCTCGAGATCCGGCAACAGCCCGTCCAGGCCCAGCACATCCACGGCGCCACCACTGGGGACCGGGCTGCTGCTGACCGGCGTCTTGCGGCCTTCAGCATCACCGACCAGAGCGGAAGACAGTTTCATGACCAGCGGCGTGCGCTTGCTCGGATCGAAGGAGATACTGTTCAGGCCATCGACCACGCGCTTGAGCAACATTTCCGACGGCACATACTCATCGTCATTGGCGCTGATGGTGCCGCTGAGTTGGCCCTTGAGCTGCTCGACCACCGCGACCGCGTCCCGCCACTCATTGCTGTCCTGGCCATGGCGTAAATGCGTGTGCACGAGCAGGTTACGCCAGCCGGGATTGAGCAGCGATACGAGCAGATCGGGCAGCTCCTGGCCTTCCAGGGTGTCCTTAAGCCCATCGAGCACTTCCTGCCGCGCCCGGGCCAGTTTCTGCTGCCCTTCGCTGGCCCGCACCGTGCGCTCGATGTTGCCCCGATAGGCTTTGGTCTGCCGGTCGATGAGTGGGTTCAGCTCATCGACAACCTCATCAAAGATCTCCGGATTCTGGTCGTACTCACCGACCACGCGCTCCAGCAGCTCATCGACCCGACGCCCGACCTCGCGGTCGATGCCGACCCGGCTGTCCTTGGCATTACCGAGGCGGGCGAGCTGGTTGAGCATGCGCACCGCGCCGTGTGGCGCGCTTGGATCCGAATCCAGAAAGCCGGGATCGCGCGTGGCGAGCTTGTGCAGCGTCAGCTCAAGCCGCTTCACCCACTCGCGGATGCCGTCCGTGATCAGCCGGTCGCGCTCGATGGAGTCGACCAGGTTGTCCATCACATCCAGCGTGTCGAAGGAGTCCTGGGAAAACGATTTGTCGCCATGGCGGCGGCGTAGCGTTTCCATAAGGCGCGGTTTCAGGCGCTGATCGGACAGCGAGCTGTCCCCCAGCTCGGCCTGCAGCGACGCCAGCGCGTCGAGGATCTCGCCTGAATTGAAGAGCTCATGGTCGGGCGCATCAGCCGCCGCCAGCATCTCTTCCCGCGGCCGTCCCGCCAACTCGCGTGCCTGGCGGTTGATGCCCAGCATATTGCGCGCGGTGTTGACCGCACGCCGGGGGCCGGCAACCGGTTCGAAGGGGTTGTAGTCCACCCGCTTGGACACCACGCCGTCGGCGGCCATCGCCGCTTCGCGAACGGCGCTGTCCATTTCCTCGTAGGCCGCATGGTCGACCTTGACGCCAGAGGTGGTGCGCTTGATCTGGCCTCGGGTCAGGTCATCGCGCAGTTTCTCGAGGGAGGGGAAGGCGCCACTCTCTTCCAATACCTGGTTCAGCGCCTGGTACAGGTGGCCCAGGGAGCCGCGCAGAATCTTGCTGAAGATATCGAAGGCTTCCTCGCGCACCTGCCGGCGCAGCCCCAGCGGCTTGATCGCATCATCGAAGGCCCAGGCCATGGCAGAGGGGCCAACGGGCACCACATCCTTGTGCGACCAGGGCTTCGCGATCAGGCCAAGCTGCGCCCGCAGATCGAGCAACTCGTTGGTGTACTCGTTCTCGGCCTTGGAGATGATCTCGGCGATGCTGAGCCACTCTTCGAAATCGTCTGTGTCGACCAGCTCCAGCTTGGTCGTGTTGCCGCTCTCCCGGCGCCGGCGCCGTTCCATGACCTTGTCAAAATCGGACACGGTACGGATCTGGTCCAGCACCCCCTTCGTCATCTCGCCGCGGATGCCCGCCTCATTCTTCTCGAGCACATCGAGGCCCTCAAAGAACATCTGCTGCATGACGTTGGTTTCGGCATCCCGCGCCTTGATCAGCAGGGCTTCCTGGCAGGCCGTGGTGAATTGGCTGCTCATGCGCTCAAGCGCCCGCTGCGCAACCTTGAGCACCTGCTCCCGGACCGCATCGGCCTGGCTGGCGGAGATGCGCCGGTCGCGCATGGGGCCCGCCCGTTTGGCAGCGCGCGCAATGCTCGGCGCCTTGCCGCCCGCGGCAGCTTTTCGCGGCTGCGGGTCGCGGCCATCGGCGGTCAGCCGGGAACCGGGCGGCGTCGCCTCATACAGCTCAATGCTTTCAGCGCTGCCCAGTTCCTCATCGCTGTAGGCGCGCGCTACGCTCGCATCGTCATCCGCGTCGGCGCCCTCCCCATCCGCGGTGGGATCTGGCGCCAGACCGGCCGCGATCGAGAACGCCTGGAGACTGCTGTAAGCCTCTTCCGGCACGCCATCTGGAAACTGCACACCGATCCCGGCGCCAGCATCGAGAATGCGCACGACGTTCGCCTGGGTCCGGAAGTGGTGCTGGCCCTGAGGAGAGGCCACGGAAAAGTGCAGCGCGACCATATCGCCAGCGCTGATGTTGTCGGTATCGATGCGATGGCCGCGGCTGCCGGTCAGCAGCATGCCGTCTTCACAGAAATCGCGAACATGGCACAGCCACGAGCGCCCTTTCGGCGGATGCATGAGGGCCGACAGCGAGATGGCCTGGCGAGTAAAGCGACGCTTTTCCAACGCTTGAAATCCTTTCGACCGGTGCGTCCCATAGCTCCGTCATGGGACTGCTGTTGGCGCCAACTTAACCGATCTGCCAGGGCACCGCACCACGCAAACTGTGACTGCTGGCCAAAGCTCGCGAGTCGTTTCGCGCCTTGTTAGGGCGCGGCTTCAAAAGTGCGACGCAGGTCCCGTTTTACTCTGGAACCGTGGCCGGCCCGGCCCCGCGCGCGCGCGCGACAGCGGCGCTCCACTGATCGAGCGCAGCGGCCCGGTCGCTCGCCGGCAGGGCCGGTGAGAAGTCTTGATCGAGCTGCCACATGCGGGCGAGTGAGCGCAGGTCCGGCAGCGCGCCGCTGCCCACCGCCGCCAGCATGGCAGCGCCTAACGCGGTCGTCTCGGTCACGACCGGCCGCTCCACAGGGCGCGCCATCAGATCTGCCAGGCGCTGGCAGAACCA
>JBCDIK010000018.1:0-29122 GCA_038749065.1 Pseudomonadota bacterium
CAGCGGGGTCGGATCAAGCTGTCCATGAAGGAAGTCAAGAACTACGCCGAGAGCGCGTAGCCCAGGCTTTTCCCGCGCCGTGTGTCCGCTTTGGCGGGCGCACGGCAACGCGAGAGCGATACGGGGTGCATTATTCTTTTGGGTGATATATAAATAACCCAATCGAATTAGGGGCGCCCCATGATCGCCGTCCACCCGTTCCACGATGCCGCCAGCGGTACCTTTTCCTACCTCCTGTCCGATTCCGCCCAGCGGGTCGCCGCGGTCATCGACCCGGTCCTCGACTACTGTCCTGCCAGTGGCACGCTGCGAACGGCAGCGGTCGAAGGCATCATCGAGCGCATTGAGCGGGAGTCGCTGAAGCTTGAGTGGATCCTCGAGACGCACGTCCACGCGGATCATCTCAGTGCCGCCCGCTTTCTGCGCAGCCGGCTAGGCGGCGTGGTCGCGATCGGTGCCCGGGTGCGTGAGACCCGGTGCCACTTCGCGCGACGCTTCAATTGGGACGCCGATCGGGATGCGCCGGCCGGCGGGTTCGACCGGCTCCTGCACGAGGGGGACCGCCTGATGCTTGGCGAGGCGGTCATTGAGGTCCTGGAAACGCCCGGACACACACCGGAGAGCCTGAGTTTTCATTGCGCAGGTGAGCTGTTCGTAGGCGATACGCTCTTCATGCCCGGTGCGGGGACCGCCCGCAGCGACTTTCCCGGCGGGGACGCCGGCGAACTGTATGACTCGATTGGCAGGATCCTGAGTTTTCCCGCCGAGACCCGGCTGCGTCTGTGCCATGACTACGGCACGCCACAGCGCAGGTCCCGCTGCGGCTGCACCACCGTCGCCGCGCAGGCGGGCAATGAGTTTCTGGCTGCGGCTCCGGATCGGCAGAGTTTTGCTCTCGCGCGCCGCCTGCGGGATCAGGGCCTCGCCGCGCCGCGGCTGCTCTATCCTTCGCTCCAGTTCAACCTTCGCGGCGGACGCACGCCGCCGCCGGAGGCCAACGGCGAGCGTTACTTCAAGATCCCGTTGCAGCTCGCCCCCGAGCTACGGGCACTGCCCCTGTGACTGGCTGGCCGGCGAGTGCGCTGGCTGGCGGTGCGCTGATCGGTCTGGCGGCGGCATGGCTGTACCTGTCCCTGGGCCGCATCGCGGGAATCAGCGGCCTGTTGGCTGCGGCGGTCCGTGAGCGCGGTGCGCCCGGTGTGCCGATGCTGTTCCTCGCTGGCCTGGCCGGCGGCACACTCGCCGGCGCCGCGATCTTCGGCTACGAACCGCTACCGGCTGCGACCCAGCCCGATTGGCTCTGGCCCCTGGGAGGCGGCGTTGTCGCGCTGGGAACCTGGCTTGGCAGTGGTTGCACGAGCGGTCACGGGGTGTGCGGGATCGCCCGCGGCTCGGGTCGATCGTTCTCCGCGACGCTCACGTTCATGGCGATCGCGGTGCTCGTCGCGACCGGGCTCTACGCGTGAAGGCGCTCGTGGCCCTCGTCGCTGGCGGCCTCTTCGGCCTCGGGCTGGTGTGCTCGCGTATGGTCGACCCACAGCAGGTCCTCGCCTTCCTCACCCTCACTGAGCGTTGGGATCCCACGCTGGCGTTCGTCATGGGCGCGGCGCTCTTCCTGTCCAGCATCGGCTACGCGATAGCCCGGCGCCGGGAGCGGCCCTTGTTCGAAGCAGCCTTCGTCGATCCGCCGCGGCGACCGATCGATGCGCGGCTGCTTTCCGGAGCGGGTTTGTTTGGCGTGGGCTGGGGCATGACCGGCTACTGCCCGGGCCCGGCGATCAGCGGCGTGTTCCTGCTCGATGAGCGGGCGCTGCTGTTTTTTGCAGGCTACCTAATGACACTGTTTGTGCTGGTCTATCGCCCCCAGAAAGCCCCGGAAGCGGTCTAGGGTGGGATTAATGAGGCTTTAAGCGACCGAAATGACCTCAAAGTGGGAGCTATCGCCCTTTTCGCTCTCAATCAGCAGCCGTTGGATTTCCCGCTGCCAGGCATTGACCAGACGCTGCGCGTGCGCGGGGGAGAATCGCAGGGTGCTGAACCCCAGGTGCAGGCGCAGAGCGTTGCCGCGGATTGAGGCCTCGGCGTACAGGGCGTAGCAGGCCCGGTTCTCCGGGGCGGCGCTGTAGACGCCGGGTGGAGCCTCTTCCAGCGTCGCGCCCAGGCTGCGGCCGAGGGCGCTGTCGATCCGACTCACGTAATTGAAGAAAACGGCGGGCTCCACAGCCTCCGTGAGGGTCTCGTGTCGGCCCAGGTAGCGGAGCAACCCGTAGTGCAGGCCCCGCGCCGGCACCGCTCGCATCGCCTCGCGAGTCGCCGCGTAGACGGCCTCGGGGACGTCGCCGTCCAGGGACAGACGCAGCGGATAGACCGTATTCAGCTCACCGACCGTGCGGCTGAGGCTCACACCTTCGAACAGCCGGTCGCGACCGATGCCGCAGGTATTGACCGTCAGTGTCTCGCGGTCCGCCCAGGCCCGGTAGGCGATGGCAAACGCGCCCAGTAGCTTCTCGTGGACGCCGGCCTCCATCGCGGTGGCGGTCAGGCGGGTCAGCCGTGCGGTGTCGCTGACGCTCAGCTGCGCCGTCAGGACCCCCTGTTCTGCCTCCGTGCCGTGCTCCGTGGGCGCCAGATGATCAGCCGCCAGATCGCCGGGGATGGGATCGGCTGCGCCGGCAAGCTGCCCCGTCCAGTAGGGCAACTCTTCGCGCTGCCACTCCGGCGTCACCAGGGCATGCAGGCGCCGGGACCATTCGCCGATGCCGGTAGTCTTCTCCGGCAGACGCAGGGGGCGATGGCTCGCGAACGCCTGATAGGCGCTGAGCAGGTCTTCCATGAGAATCTGGCAGGAGCGCATATCGATCAGCAGGTGGTGGCTGATGATGGCGGCTGTGGTCTGGGTCTCGCTGTCGAACAGCGCCAGCTTGAGCAGCGGTGGCTGCGCCAGTTGCAGGCTGCTGTTCAGCTCGTTCAGCACATCCCGCATCTCACCCTGCGCTTCGGATTCGCTCATGCCGGCGAGCGAGACCTGTGTCAGCGCCGGGGCAACGGCGGTGGCGGGAAACAGCTCGAACTGCGGGGTGCCCGTCTGCTCGATGAACGCTGCGCGCAGCCCGTCATGATGTTCGAGCACGGCAGCCATCGCGCGCGTCAGGGTCGCCGGGTCCAGGTGTCGGGTAAAGCGGATCAGGATGCAGCGGTTCCACCAGCCCGGTTGCACGAAGCCATCGGCGAACAGCTTGCGGTGTCGCGGTAGCGCCGCAAAGGTGCCGGTCTGTTCTCCCTGGTCGTGACCCTGCTCGCGCTGTGAACGCGCCAGCGGCAGCGCGCTGCGGATGGTCGGGTGCGCGAACAGATCCTGCACATCGATATAGAGTGCAGCGCGCGCGAGTTCTGTCTCGAGCGCGATGAGCAGCAGCGAGTCACCACCCAGCTCAAAGAAACTGCTGTCGAGACCAATCTGCTCGACCTCAATGCCCAGCACCGTTGCGATCGCCTGGGCGAACGCGCGTTCCGGTTCGCTGGCGGGGGCCTCGAAATTGCGGCCCCTTGGCGCGAGTGCCTCCGGCAGTGCCCGGGCATCCAGCTTGCCGCTGGCAAGCCGCGGGATTGCGTCGATCGGCAGGAGCAGGTCGGGCACCATATAGGCGGGTAGTTGGCGCTGCAGATGAGCGCGCAAAGTCTCGACCAGTGTCTCCTGCGGGGTTGCAGCAGTGCTTTCGCCCTGGTTTAAAGCCTGTTCCGATCCCGCTTCTCCGGGCGCCGCTTCTCCGGGCGCTGCTTCTCCGGGCGCCGCCGAGGGAACGAAGTAGCCGACGAGACGGCGCAGGCCGCCGGACGTTGAAGCGTCATGCCCCTCAGCGGTCCCCACAGCGGCGAGCGCGCGTACAGCGGCGTCCACTACGGCAGGGTGTTCGCGCAGATGCTGCTCGATGTCGCCAAGCTCGATCCGGTAGCCGCGCACCTTGACCTGTCCGTCCGTGCGTCCGAGGTATTCGATCATGCCCGACGGCAACCAGCGCGCGCGATCGCCGGTCAGGTACAGCCGCCCGGCAGCGAACGGGTTGTCCCTAAAGCGTGCTGCGGTGCGTTCCGGATCGCCCCGGTACCCCTCGGCCAGTGCGGGGCCGCCGAGGGCGAGTTCCCCCTCGACCCCAATGCCCTGCAGTTGCGCAGCCGGCGAGAGCACGTAGGCCTCACAGGCACCGATCGGACGGCCGATCGTGACGGGTTCGCCTGCGCGCGGCGTTGACCAGGTGGCGTAGATCGTGCCCTCGGTGGGCCCGTACAGGTTGTGCAGCCGCGCACCGGTGGGCGCGAGCGTGGCGGCGAACCGCTGGACCAACGCCGCGGGCAGCGCCTCCCCGGCCACCAGCCATTCGCGCACGCTGTGCAGGCGCGCTGAGTCGCAGGCGCCCAGCAGGGCGCTGAGCGCGGAGGGCACGAGCAGACAGGCGCGCACCGCCCCGCGCTCGATCAGTGCCCCCAGAGCTTTGAGATCCCGCGCCATCGCTTCCGGGGCTAGGACCAGGGTGGCGCCGCAGCCCAGGGGCCAGAACAGCTCGGCCACGGAGACATCGAAGGCGTAGCTGGTATTGGCGAGTACCGGCGTGCCGGGCTCCAGGGCGAAGGTCGCGCTGAGCCAGCTGAGGCGTGTCAGGAGTGCACCATGGCTGACGGCCACGCCCTTGGGCACGCCGGTCGAGCCGGAGGTGTAGATCATGTAAGCCAGATCCGTGGCTGCGGGCGGTGTTGGCCAGGACAGCTCCGAGTAGGCCACGGCTGTGGCCGGCAGCGGTTCCGGCTCGGCTCTTGTGCAGCCCGGTGGGAGCTCAAGCGTCTGGTGCGCATCGGCTGGGGCAAGCAGCAGATCCGGTACGCAGTCGGTCAGGATGGCCTCGATGCGCGCGGTCGGCAGCTGTGGGTCGATGGGCACGTAGGGATGACCGCTGACCAGACAGGCCAGCATGGCACCGAGCATCTCCGGGCTGCGCGGTAGCAACAGCGCCACCGGCGCCTGTCCCTGGGGCAGGGCGGCAGCCTGCTGCAGTGTAAGTTGCGCGAGCCTGGCGTAGCTCACCGGCTGCAGCTGGTGGTCGAGCAGCGCGGGGACGTCCGGCTGCTGCGCCACCCGCTCGGCGAACCAGGCACCAAAACTCGGGGCGACCTCGTGCACGTTCGGGCCACGGCCCCAGGACAGGAGCTGCGCGCGCTCCGACTCACTGAGCAGTTCGCAGGCGTCGACGGGAGCGTCGGGCTGTTCGGTCACACCTTCGATGAAGCGCGCAAAGCGCGCGGCTAGCCCGCGCATTTCGGAATCGCTGAACGCCGAGGCTCGATACTCCAGCCAGATCCCCAGCGCCTGCTCACCCAGCTCATACATGAACGAGAGGTCATCGCGGACTTCGATCAGATCGTTGTCGATGGCGGTGCTGGTCGCATCGGGCAGGCTCAGGCCCTGAAAGCGGGACACGGTCTGGCCCATGGAAACGTTGGTCAGGCGACCGTCGAAGCCTGGCTCCCTCGCGCGCTTGGCAGCGACGATGTCCAGCGCCGGCAGATGCTGGTGCTTTTTGCTCAGGCGACGGAAATCGCCCGCGCGGCGGATCAGCCCATTGAAGGTGATGCCCGGGTCGAGGGTGAGCCGCAGGGGGATGACGTTCACGAAGAAGCCGAAGGCATCGCGGTAGCCGCGAGGCCGCAGGTCCACGGAATGACCGATGATCAGATCCTGCTGGCCGGTTTCCCGATACAGAAAGCCGCCGTAGAGCGCCGCCAGCGCCGAGAAGATGGAGGTGCGCTGGGCCCGCGCCAGCTTGGTCAGCTGCCTGGCCACCGCGATATCCACGCTGAAAAAATGCCGCTTGCCGGCGGTATCCGCCAGGTCCTGCGCCGGCGGAGCGACGGGACAGTAGTGCTCCGCGCCCGCTAACGCCTCGCTCCAGAACGCGCTGGCAGCGGCCCGGGCAGCCGGGTCTGGGGTGCCGTGCTCACGCTGATAGTCACTCCAGTCTTTTGGCGGTTCGGCACTGGCTTCCCGTGCGCCCTGATCGCGCGTGTAGGCGTCGGAGATGGCACGCAGGATCGACAGGGCTGAGTAACCGTCGGAGATGATGTGTGGCACGACGCCGATGAAGTACCAGCGTTGCGCCGCGACGCGGATGAGCGCTGCCCGGACCAGGGGGAAGCGGGCCAGATCGATTGCGGCGTCGCGGCGTCGGTTCAACTCTGCGTAGGCGCGCGCGCGGCTAGCCGGTGTTTCCTCCGCTGCGCCATCGCTTACGTCGATGATGTCCATCGTGTAGGGCGCGTCCGTCAGTTGGATGAACGGTTTGCCCTCGTCCTCGATCAGGTAGCCGTGGAGTAGCTCGTGCTCAGCAACGATCTGGGCGATCGCGCGAGTGAACCGTTGCGGGTCAACCGCGCCATCGACCGCGAGCTGAATACAGGTGTTGTAGGAACTACCCGTTGGGCTCAGCTTCCACTCGACCCACAGGCCTTCCTGCTCACGAGTAAGCGGTAGTCGGATCGTCACGATGCAGGTCTGTTGCGGTATACGCCAGCGTTGCCTGGGCCACGCCCAGTGCCTCAGGCAACGCAACGCCGGCGAGGGCGCCGATAATGTTCACCATCGCCAGATGATGCGTCGCGTGATCGACCAGGAACTGCAGTTCCCGCAGCACGCTGGAACGTGCGAGGGTGCGATCGCAGTGTTCAACCAGCACCGGCCGATCGGTCTTCAGCTGTGCGAGGCCGTCCAGCAGGCCTTGGGTCTCGGTTCGGATACGCACGGGGTCCTGCTCCAGCGCAGGGTCACGGCGGCGGCGCTCGTAGCTGATCGGGCCTTCTGCGCAACCGCACAGAAACAGCCGGTAAAACTCCAGGACGTGGCGCACGTGAGTGCCCATGCTGCTGTTTACCGGCGCGTAGCTTCGGGTATAGATGGCCATGGGTACCTGTTCCAGCACCTCGAGCACCTGTGCCAGCGTGTGCTGATTCTGCGTAAGCAGTGCGTGATACCCGGATTCCGGCTGGGTCTGCGCGGCTGAGTCGATCATCATCTGCGTGCCCTAGCTGCGCGGCTGCTCGCGCAGGGCCGACCAGAGATACGCCGCGCCGTAGGCGGTGCCGATGAGATAGCCCGGGAGGATCGTCATCAGGATCATCTGCGATCCTGCGGCCCACTGCGCCGCGTAAGCGGCGCAAAACAGGAACGCGCTGACGATCGCCAGTGCGCCGGCCGCGGCGGCGATGTGCCTGCCGAAGGCCCGGAACAACCCCTCGAGCATGAAGGACATGGTCAGGGTGATCACGAAGCTGAAGCTGCCCTGCACGATACCGGTCCGCATGGCCATGCTCGGCCCGTCCGCCATATTGACCCAGTAGGCCCAGGTCCCGTAGGCCAGCGCGCCTGCAGTGGCGGACAGCAGGCTTTTCTGCAGCGGTGTCATGGCTGACATTGTGCCCGTTAGGCTATCGATAGCAATTGTAGTGCGCTCCCCGCGGCCCATCGCAAGTCAGCTTCTGACCGCTGGGGGGCGGGGGAGTTCCGCGACCTGTCCTCAGGACGCGACCTGTCTTCAGGACGCGACCTGCCCTCAGTGCCCGCCGGCCCGGTTGGCAATGAGATCATCGACGACCGAGGGATCCGCAAGGGTGCTGGTGTCCCCGAGGTTGTCGAGCTCGTCGGCCGCGATCTTGCGCAGAATCCGGCGCATGATCTTGCCGGAGCGGGTCTTCGGCAGACCGGGCGCCCACTGGATCACGTCCGGTTTCGCGATCGGGCCGATCTCCTGGCGTACCTGCGCCACCAGTGCATCCTGCAGGGCCGCCGGATCGGCGTTCGAGCCGGCCATCAGCGTGACGTAGGCGTAGATACCCTCGCCCTTGATCTCATGCGGGAACCCGACCACCGCCGCTTCGGCAACCTCGGGATGCAGCACCAGAGCGCTTTCAACCTCCGCGGTGCCGATGCGGTGGCCGGAGACGTTCATGACGTCATCAACCCGGCCGGTGATCCAGTAGTAGCCGTCGGCATCGCGGCGGGCCCCATCGCCGGTGAAGTAGTAGCCGGGATAGGTGCTGTAGTAGGTATCGATCACCCGCTGGTGGTCGCCGTAAACGCTGCGGATCTGCCCGGGCCAGCTCCGGGTAATGACCAGGTTGCCGCTGGCCTCCGTGGTCTCGATCAGGTTGCCTTCAGCGTCCATGAGCGCTGGTGCGACACCGAAGAAGGGCCGCGTCGCAGAGCCGGGCTTCAGGTCCGTAGCGCCAGGCAGCGGCGTGATCATGATGCCGCCGGTTTCCGTCTGCCACCAGGTATCGACGATGGGGCAACGTCCTTCGCCCACCACCCGGTGATACCAGTTCCAGGCCTCCGGGTTGATCGGCTCGCCCACGGAGCCGAGCAGCCGCAAGGTGCTGCGGCGATGCCGGCTGACGAAGTCGTCGCCCTGGCTCATGAGCTGCCGAATCGCCGTCGGCGCCGTGTAGAAGATGTTGACCGCGTGCTTGTCGACGATCTCCCAGCAGCGCCCGGCGTCCGGATAGGTCGGTACCCCTTCGAACATCAGTGTGGTTGCGCCGTTGGCGAGGGGCCCATAGACGATATAGCTGTGGCCGGTGATCCAGCCGACATCCGCCGTGCACCAGTAGATATCGCCGTCGGCATAGTCGAACACGTAGCGGTGCGTCATCGCCGCCTGCAGCAGGTAGCCGGCGCTGCCGTGCTGAACGCCTTTCGGCCGGCCGGTCGAGCCGGAGGTGTACAGAATGAACAGCGGGTCTTCCGCTGCCATGGGCTCGGGCGCGCAGTGCGTGCTCTGCTCCTCGATCAGTTCGTGGTACCAGACATCCCGCTCGGGCTGCCAGGCGATATCACCGCCGGTGCGACGCAGGGTGATCACGCTATGCACGTTCGGGCAGCTTGCGAGTGCCTCGTCGGTATTCGCCTTGAGCGGGATCTGTTTGCCGCCGCGCACCCCTTCGTCGGCGGTGATCACGCAGCGGCAGTCGGAATCGAGAATGCGGTCCTTGAGGGACTGCGGCGAGAAACCGCCGAACACGACGCTGTGAATCGCGCCGATACGCGCGCAGGCAAGCATCGCGTAAGCGGCCTCGGGCACCATGGGCATATAGATGCAGACCCGGTCACCGCGCGCCACGCCGCGGGCCTTGAGGCCGTTGGCCAGGCGGCACACAGCCTTGTGCAGAGCGCCATAGCTGATGTGGGCGCTGTCCTTCGGATCATCGCCTTCCCAGATGATCGCGGTCTGCTCGGCGCGGGTCTCCAGGTGGCGGTCAATGCAGTTGGTGCTGACATTCAGACGGCCATCTTCGAACCAGGCGACCTCACCGCGCGGCAGATCCGCGCGTGAGACGGTGCTGAAGGGCGTTTCCCAGGTCAGAAAGGCCTGTGCCTGCTCGGCCCAGAACGCGTCGGTGTCGTTGATCGAGCGCTCGTACATCTCCTGGTACTGCGCGGCAGTGATTTGAGTCCGGGCGGCAACGGCGGCGGGCACAGGATGGCGGTCGGTCATGTCGGGTCCCCGTTTTGCAGGAGGTGGATGAGCCCCGCGGTCGCAGGGCTGACGCTCGCAGCATCCGCACCGGGGGCGGTCAGCGCTGCGTGGATCGGACCGGCGAGCACCTTGCCGAGCTCCACGCCCCACTGGTCGAAGGAATTGATCCCCCAGAGCACGCCCTGGCTGAACACCTTGTGCTCGTAGGCAGCCAGCAGGGCACCGAGCGTTGCCGGCGTCAGCGCCGGCAGCACGAGGGTGGTGCTCGGCCGGTCGCCGGGCACGACCCGATGAGGATCGTCATGGGTGCGACCCATGGCCATGGCTTCGCTCTGCGCCAGTGCATTGGCGTTGAGGTACTGATGATGGTGAGCGTAAGCATGCGCCGGATCGCGACAGATGATGAAGTCCGCGCTGTAGCTCTGCGTGCCCTGGTGCAGCAGTTGATGAAAGGCGTGCTGGCCATTGGTGCCGCGCCCGCCCCAGAGCATGGCCCCGGTTGCCGTGGTGACCGGGGTGCCGTCCTTGCGCGTGCCCTTGCCGTTGCTCTCCATATCGAGCTGCTGCAGGTAATCTGGCAGCAATCGCAGGCGATCGTCATAGGGCAATAGAACGTGGCTGTGGCAGCCGCGCAGGCTCGAGTTCCAGACGCCGACCAGGGCGAGCAGCACCGGCAGGTTGCTCGCGACCGGCGCGGTCTCGAAGTGCTCGTCCATCGCGCCCGCGCCGCCGAGCAGCGCCTCGAAGGCTTCCCAGCCAAGCGCCAGCGCGATCGGCAACCCGACGGCGCTCCATAGCGAGTAGCGTCCGCCCACCCATTCGCCCATGGCGAACAGGTTCTCCGGCGGGATACCGAACTCACCCGCGGCTTCGAGATTGTTGCTGATGGCGACGAAGTGTTTTGCGATCGCATCGACCGAGCCGGTCCGCTCGAGGAACCATGCGCGGACGCTGGCCGCGTTGACGGCCGTCTCCTGGGTCGTGAAGGACTTTGAAGCGATGATGAACAGGGTTCGGGCAGGATCCAGATCCACGACGACCCGCGCCAGATTGTTGCCGTCGATGTTCGACAGAAAGCGTACGGCCAGATCTGCCGGCCCGGGCCGATGCAGCGCGTCTACGATCAGTTCCGGGCCCAGGTGCGAGCCGCCGATCCCGATGTGTACGACGGTGCTGATCGCCTGACCGGTGTAGCCGCGCCAGTGCCCGTCCCGGACCGCGCGCACGAAGGCTTCTTCCTGCCGGCGTTGCTGGCACAGCGTTGACCAAAGGTCTCCGGCCGCGCCCATGCGCCGCTGCAGGGCCGCCTCGTCGGCGCGCAGCGCCGTGTGCAGCACCGCCCGGTCTTCCGTGTTGTTGATGGCTTCGCCGGCCAGCATGGCACGTCGCGCCTCGGGCAAGCCGGCGCTCTGAGCCAGGTCGACGAGGGCCTTGAGTACGGTTCCGTCAATGCCCTGCTTGCGCAGGTCGGCAGTGATGCCCGCGGCAGTCACCTGCAGGGTGTTCTCCGGGTCGGCCGCGCGCAGCGCTGGCCCTGGCAGCTGCGCTTGCGTGGCGAGGCGGGTCAGCTCGTCCCAGGAAGCCTGATCATTCGGCATGGCTTGGGTTTCCTACAAAAGCGTGGGATTCGGGTTGAAGTACTCCCGGGCGCTGTCCATGGCGAGCATGCGCTCCACGAGGGCTTCGAAGTGTGCCGGGTTGTGGGACAGATCCATTTCGGAGGCGTTGACGATGAGCAGCGGCGCAGCGTCGTAGAAGTGGAAGAATTCGGTATAGGCATCGATCAGCGTTTCGAGATAGCCGGCATCGATGTGCTGCTCGAAATCGATCCCTCGGGTGCGTACGCGCTCGAGCAGCTTGGGTGCCGGCGCCTGCAGGTACACCACTAGATCCGGCTGCGGCGCGGCCAGGTCGAGGGAGGCATGGATCTGCTGGTACAGCCCGTACTCCTGTGCGCTTAAGGTCATGCGTGCAAACAGGTCATCCTTATCCAGCAGAAAGTCACTGATCAGTTGGGTGCCAATCAGGTCCTGCTGGCGGATATCGCTGACCTGTCGCGCCCGGCTCAGAAGAAAGTAGAGCTGAGTCGCCAGCGCGTTGCGGCCGCGATGCTGATAGAAATCGCGCAGGAAAGGGTTGTCGGCGACCGGCTCCAGCAGGGTCTGGTAGCCGAAGGTCTCCGCCAGGCGCCGACTGAGGGTGGTCTTGCCGATACCGATGGGACCTTCGATCGCGATGTACCCGGGCAGCTTGCTGCTCTGCAGTCGCTGCTTCAGCGCACCGCTGACGACCTCCAGGGCCTCGGCCATCAGGAAGCTGGCTTGGGTTTCGCGCCGCGTCCGCGGCGCCGCCGCCGGCGGCGCCCGCCGCCGCTGTTGCCGGACTCTTGCCCGTTGCCACCGTTGCCGCTGCTGGCCCGATTGCCTCGGTTGTCGCCACCGCCGCGGCTCTGACCACCGCCGCCGTTGCCGCGGTTCTGACCGCCGCCGCCACCGCCGCTGCGTCGGCCGCGCCCGCGCCCGCCGCCACCGCGGCGGCCGTTGCCACGTCCACCGCGACCGCTGTCACTGGTAAAGGGCATGTCGCTGTGATCATCACCGCCGGGGTCGAGCTGATCGACCATCTCGGCGCGGCCCTCGTCATCGGCTTCCTGAAAGGCCGTCCACCAGTCCGCCCGTTCGAGCAGGTGTTCTTCTTCGGTATTGGCGCGGAGCACCAGGAAATCGTAGGCCGCGCGGAACCGCGGATGGCCGACCAGTGAATCAATCCACTTGGCCCGGGGCAGGGTCATGCGCTGCTGCAGCAGCCAGGTTTCCTTGATGAACTGAGCGAACCGTCTCGGCACTGCCGTCACGTGCTGTTGCAGTGCCAGCGCTTCGTCGGCCGCCCGCTGGCTGAATTCGAGGGGCTTGTCCGGCTCGCTCAGCTCGTGGCAACGCGCCAGGAAGTCAGGCCAGAGCATGACTGCGAACAGAAAACCTGGCGTAACCGGTTTATCTTCACCCACTCTGACATCCGTATTTGCCATGGCGGCCCGGATCAGCGCTGAGTCCTCCGGCGCGCAGGGGAACAGCGTTCCGGCAATGTCCTGCTCGCAGAGGATCTCCCAGGTGCGCTCCGCGCGTCCGCTCAAGAACAGCTTGCTGACCTCGTCGAACAGCCGTGCCGGCGCTGCGACCTGAAGCAGATCCTGCACATCGGGGATGATCGCCTGCACCTTCGGATCGATTTCGAAGTCGAGCTTGGCCTGGAAGCGCACGATCCGCAGCAGCCGCACCGGGTCTTCGGTCAGGCGCAGCTTGGGCTCGCCGATGAGTGCGATGCGCCCGGCACGCAGGTCGGCCATGCCGCCGCAGTAGTCGACGACCTCCTCGGTCTGTGGATCGAAATACAGCGCGTTGATCGTGAGGTCGCGCCGGAAGGCGTCTTCTTCCAGCGTGCCGAACAGGTTGTCGCGGACGATGACGCCGTGCTCGTCGTGCTTGCGATCCGTGTCGTCGAAGTCGTCCAGGTCATCTTCGTCGTCCTGGGGCGACTTCCGGAATGTGGAGACTTCCAACACTTCCCGGCCGACGCGCACGTGAGCGATGCGGAAGCGCCGCCCGACAAGGCGGGCTCGGCGGAACAGGTCCTTCACCTCTTCCGGTGTGGCGCTGGTGGCGACGTCAAAATCCTTCGGCTGCCGATCGAGCAGCAGGTCGCGGACACAGCCGCCGACCAGTAAGGCTTGAAATCCGGCTTCGTGCAGCGTGTCGGTGACTTCCAGCGCCTGGGGCAGGATCTGGTCCCGGGTGATGCCGTGTTCGCTGGCGGGTATGCGATCTGGTTCGTTCAAGCGCTGTCTCTTCTCGGGCCCCGCTTGCGGGTGCGCTTTCTCGGGATGTTCAGCCGTTGCCGGCGCTCCCAGAGGCTCTTGCGGGAAATACCCAGTTTTTCTGCGAGCTCCGTCTCCGTCAGCTGGTCCTGATGTTCCAGCACGAAATTGACGAAATACGTCTCGAGGCTCGCATTGTCTCCAGCCGGTGCCGGTACCGGGGTGTTCCCGGTCCCGGCTCGCGCCTGCCCGGCGCTGCTGGGTGCCTGGCCGTATTCGGGCGTGTCTATCCCGAGATCGGCAGCTTCGAGTTCCGTACCTTTGCACAGAATCACCGCTCTTTCGACCGCATTTTCCAGTTCCAGGACATTTCCCGGCCAGCGGTAGTCGCGCAGGCGTGCCAGGGCCTCGTTCGAGAACCGGACCGGTCCTTTCCGCAGTCGTTCTGCGGTGCGTTGCAGAAAGCGCTCCGCCAGCCGCAGCACGTCCTCGCCCCGCTCGCGCAGCGGTGGGACCAGCATCGGCGAGGTACTGAGCAGCGCCAGCAGTTCCGGTAGGAACAGCTCCTGACGAACCAGGGGCTCCAGCGGCCGATGGCTGGCGGCGAGGAGCCGCACGTCGCAGGGGAGCCGACGGGTGGAGCCGGATTGCCGCAGCTCGCCCGTCGTCAGCGCCGCGTGCAAGCGTGCCTGGGACTGCAGGGGCAGCTCGGACACGGCGTCCAGAAACAGCGTGCCTTCATGGGCAGCGCTGATCAGGCCCAGCTTGCTATCGCCTTGCACATCGCCACTGCCGGCCTCGCCAAAGAGCTCCCCTTCGATGAGTGCGGCAGGCAGTTTCGCGCAGTTCAGGGTGAGCAGGGGCAGGCGGGCCCGTGTGCTGTTGGCATGCAGGGCCCGGGCGACCAGATCCTTGCCTGTGCCGGGCTCCCCAAGAATCAGCACCGGCGCCGGCGTGCCCGCCTGTCGGTCGAGCTGGTCGAGCAGTTCCTGCATGACGGGGCTGTCCCCAATGAGCTCGAAGCGGCCCAGACGATCTCGTCGCAAGGGCGTCTGCTGCGCCCACTCGGCCATGGCGCGTTCCATCGCGGCCGCCAACGCGTCTGCGTCGACCGGCAGGGGCAGATAATCGGCGGCGCCGGCTTTGATCGCGCGCACGGCATCGGCGATGCTGGCCTCTTCTGCCAGCACCAGAGCCGGACTGCGGTGTCCGGGCTCGCACAGGCGTGATAGCTCGCTTGCGGCGAGCAGGCGCACGCATTCCTGCTCACTCTGCGCCGTGCCCTGCGCCTCGCTGACCAGCGTGAAGCCGCTGGCTTCCAAAGCCTGCGCGAGGGCATCGAGCGGCGGGCTCAGCAGCGACGAGACGACAACCGGTTTCATGGCGGGATGTTATCAGGTCAGAGTGGGGACGGTACGCTGGCACGGCCCCGCAACCGGGCGGGGGACCAGTGTTCCTGCGCGTTCGCCCACAGCGCTGCTACGGTGCCGGCCTCGGCAACCACCCACTCTGGAACACCGAGCAGGCGAAAGACGGCAGACAGATTCTGCGCGGGCCGACCGTCGTCCAGAGGCGCGGCCCCGGCCTGTTTGGATAGCTTGACGCCTTGACTGTCAACGGCGACTGGCAGATGTGCGTAGCGCGGTGCTGTCAGCCCCAGCGCTTGCATGAGCGCGAGCTGAGGGGCGGTCTCGCTCAGCAGATCGACCCCACGAACCACATCGGTGACGGTGTCTGCACCATCATCTACGGCCGTCGCCAGCGCGTAGCCGGGCAGGGCATCCCGGCGCCAGATGATGTACGGGCCAGTCGTCTCCAGCAGGTTGATCTGCACGGTGCCCTGTATCCGGTCTGCGAAGTGCAGCGGCGTCGCGGTCGGCTCGAAGCGCACCGCAGCGTCCGCTCGTTGTGTTCGATAGGCTCGACAGGTGCCCGGATAGGGTTGCCCGCGGACCCGCGATTTGCGCGTACACCGGCAGTAGAAGATGCGCTGCGCCCGAGCAAGTTCTGCCAGCGCAGCCTGATAGCGCTCGAAGTGCTCGGATTGTCGCTGTACTGGCCCGTCCCAGGTCAGGCCGTGCGCTTCGAGGCTGCGCAGGATGGTTTCTTCCGCGCCGGGCATCGCCCGGGGCTGATCCAGGTCGTCGATACGCAGCTGCCACTGGCCCTGGTGGGCCCGGGCATCCAGCAAGCTCGCGACAGCCGTCAACAACGATCCGACGTGCAGCGGCCCCGTGGGCGATGGTGCGAAGCGGCCCCGATACACCGGTGCCGGGCGCGGCTGAACGTCCGCGGGGCCGGTCACGGCCCACGGGCCGGCCACGGCCCGCGGCTGGGCGCCAGCACGATCAGCCGTGGAGCTGGCGTTCCTTGATCTCTGCGAGCGCTTTGCAGTCCACGCATTGGGTTGCCGTCGGCCGTGCTTCGAGTCGGCGCAGGCCGATCTCGATCCCGCAGGTTTCGCAGTAGCCGAAGTCTTCCTGGTCGAGACGCTCGACGGTCTGGTTGATCTTCCTGATCAGCTTTCGCTCCCGGTCCCGGGTGCGCAGCTCGATGCTGAACTCTTCTTCCTGGGTGGCCCGATCTGCCGGGTCCGGGAAATTGGCCGCTTCGTCGCGCATATGGTGAACGGTTCGATCAACCTCTTCCATCAGCTCCTGGCGCCAATTGAGCAGAATGTTGCGGAAGTGCGCGAGCTGTTCCGTGTTCATGTACAGCTCGCCCTCGCTCGGCTCGTAGGGCTGAAAGTTCTTGAAGGGCGAATCGGGTCGGGCGCGACGGATGACCGGCTCGATGGGTGTCACCGACGGGGTCGCCGGGCGCTTCGGTACGGGTTTTGTGGACGCGGAATCAGAACTGCTTTCCAACGACTTTGAATCCTTGCTGCTGGTTTTGGTGCCGCTGGTCTTCGCCTTGGCGGCTGCCTTGCTGGCAGCCGCCTTGCGGGTCCCGGCGGTGTTCTTGGTACTCGTCTTGCTCTTTGTCCTGGTGGACGTGGTCCTGGTGGACGTGGTCCTGGTGGACGTGGTCCTGGTGGACGTGGTCCTGGTGGACGTGGCCTTGGTGGCCGCTGCTTTCTTGGCCCCCGTGGCACTGCTGGTCTTCTTGGCAGTGGCCTTCTTGCTGGTCGAGGACTTGCCCGCTGCCTGCTTCTTCGATGCGTTGGCGATCGTAGCCTTCTTGGTCGCCGCTTTCTTGGTCGCAGTCTTCTTTTTGGCAGCCGTCTTCGTCGATGTCTTCTCTTTTACCGCTGCTTTGGCGTTGGTCTTGGCCTTGGCGGTGGTTTTGCTCTTCGCCTTGCTGGCCGTTCCAGCCTTGGCCTTGGCTTTGCTCGTCGCCGCAGCTTTCGTCTTGGCTTTCTTAGCGGGGGTCTTTGCGGCTTTTTTTACGGCTTTTTTTGCGGCCATGATTTACGCGATCCTTTGGCCGCCCAAGGGTCGACCCGGGAAAATGAGGGCGCGTAAGCTACCAGAACAATTTCAGGTTGACCATAAGTACGCCCCGCTCATGGGAACAGCGCCCGCCCCTCGTTTTAGGAAAAAAGTTTGTCAGAATTGACGCAGGCGACCCCGTCGATCGCCACCCGACTCGACCGTGTTCGGCCTTTCCGTGTGGTCCAGGTGCTGGAGCGTGCGCAGGCGCTGGCGCGTGACGGCATGGATGTCATTCATCTGGAAGTGGGGGAGCCCGACTTCCCCACGCCGGCACCGATCGTCGAGGCCGGGGCACAGGCCCTGCGCGATGGCGCCACCCGCTACACGCCGGCGCTTGGCATTGCACCGCTCCGCGAAGCCATTGCCGGCCACTATGCAGCACTGGGCATTGCGGTCGCACCGGAGCGCGTGATCGTAACCAACGGTGCCAGCGGCGCGCTGACCCTGGCCGCGGCACTGCTGCTCGATCCCGGCGACGAGCTCCTGTTGCCGGATCCCGGCTATCCCTGCAACCAGGTCTTCGCAGAGCTCGTGGGCGGCCGCCCGGTGCCGTTGCCCGTTGATGCGACGAACGCCTACCAGCCACTCCCCGAGGCGGTTCGCAGCGCCTGGACTGGCCGCACGCGCGCTCTGCTGGTGGCATCGCCGAGCAATCCCAGCGGCTCCATGCTGACCGATGCGGCGCTGCAGGCGCTGCTTGCCGTGACGCGGTCGCAGGGGGGGCGCCTCATTGTCGATGAGATCTATCAGGGGCTGGTCTTCGGCGATCGCCGCTGCCACGGCTCGGCGCTGGCGCTGGCCGATGATCTCCTGGTGATCAACAGCTTCTCCAAGTACTTCGCCATGACCGGTTGGCGGCTCGGGTGGATGGTCCTGCCCCAGGCTCTGGTGGAGCCGGTGGCCGCCCTCGCGGCGAATCTCTTCATCGCGCCGTCAGCACCGGCGCAGCAGGCGGCATTAGCCGCGTTCACCGGCAATGTGCTGGCGCTCTGCGAGCAGCGCCGCGCAACGCTCAGCGAGCGCCGCGAAGTCCTGCTGGCAGGGCTTGCAGCGCTCGGTTTTGGCGTGCCGGTCAGTCCTGAAGGCGCGTTTTATGTGCTGGCGGATCTGACGCCGCTGGGCCTTCGGGGGAGTGGCCCCGAGGACAACGCGCTGAGCGGGGTGTCCTTCTGCTCGGAACTGCTCGAGGAGACCGGCGTGGCGCTGACACCGGGCATCGACTTCGGTGATCACGGGACCGCGCAGCTGGTGCGCTTCGCTTACACCGAATCGGTGCCGAGGCTTAAGGAGGCACTGCGGCGTATCGAAGGATTCGTGCGCCAACGGCGGCGCTGAACCCTCAGGGCTCGAACCGCTTCAGGAGCGCCTGATACTCCGCAGGGGTATGCAGGCGTGCGCCGAACTGTCCGACCACAGTGCTGGCGGTGAAGTTGCCCAGCGCGGCTGCCGTGGGCCCCTCCATGCCGGCGGCCAACGCGTACAGGCAGGCGCCCGCAAAGGCATCGCCAGCGCCGGTGCTGTCCCGGGCTTCGACCGGGTAGCCGGCCACCTCGACCTGACGATGGGCATCCGCATAGATGGAGCCTCTGGGTCCGAGAGTCAGGTGCACCTCCCGGGCCATGTCGCGCAGCTCGTTGAGTGCGATGTCCACGCGATCGGTGCCCGTCAGCGTCAGCGCCTCTTCTTCGTTGCAGAACACGATGTGCGCGCCGTTTCCGAACATGGCCCGGAGCTGGTCCCCGAAGATCGTGGCCATGCTGGGATCCGACAGGCTGATGCAGCTTTTCACGCCGTGCTCGTCCGCCAGCTCGCGGGCCCGCAGAGTCGCAGCCATTGCCGTCTCCGAAGCGCTCATATAGCCCTCGACATAGAAGTAGCGCGATTGCCGCAGGGCATCTTCGTCGAGTTGCGCCAGCCCGAGCTGTGCCGAGATGCCCAGGTAGGTATTCATGGAGCGCTCGGCGTCCGGTGTGATCAGCACCAGGCAGCGGCCGCTATGGTCGGCCTGGTCAGCGCCGGCATTGTTGTTGAGGTCAATCCCGTTGGCGCGCATCTCGCGAATGAAAAAGGCGCCGATGTCGTCGTCGGCAAGACGACAGGAGTAAAAGCTCCGCGCGCCCATGGCCTGGGCCGCGATGACGCTGTTCGCGGCGGAGCCGCCGCTGAATGACCGCGGTTCAAGGGTCTCAAGGGCCGCGATCAGGCTCATGAGGCGCGGCTCATCCACCAGCGTCATATGTCCTTTCGCCACGTCGTTGGTCGCGAGAAAGGACTCGTCGACGATGTATTCCATATCTACCAGGGCATTGCCCAGGCCGTAGAGGTCGTACACAGAAACTCCTTCTTAAGTGATTTGAGACCTGGCTTAAGCGCGTGGCGGCAGGGCCGCCAGCGCGTCGGCAAAGGCGTGCAGCGTTTCATCGATCACGCTGTCATCGTGCGTGGCGGACAGGAAACCGGCCTCGAATGCCGACGGCGCGAGGTACACACCGCGATCGAGCATGAGGTGAAAGAAGGTCTTGAAGCGTTCTGTATCGCAGGCGGCCACTTCATCGAAGTTGCGCACCGGGCCCGGCCCGAAAAACAGGCCGAACATGCCGCAGACGCGAGCAAAGTGCATGGGTTCCCCGGCTGCGCTCGCACGCTCGCGCATCCCCTCGACCAGCTTGCCGGTCTGGGCCTCGAGCCGTGCGTAGACGTCTTCGTTCAGTGCCTGCAGCAGCGTAAGTCCTGCGGCCATCGCCAGTGGATTGCCCGACAGGGTACCGGCCTGGTACACCGGGCCCACGGGTGCGATTGCCGCCATGATCTCTGCCCGGCCGCCGAACGCGCCCACGGGGAGACCGGCGCCGATCACTTTGCCGAGGGTGGTGAGGTCCGGCGTCACGCCGTAGAGCGCCTGCGCGCCCCCCCGATGCACTCTGAATCCGGTCATGACCTCATCGAAGATCAACACCACCCCGTGCTCAGTGCACAGTTCGCGCAGCAGTTCGAGGTAGCCAGGTTCTGGCAGGATGCAGCCCATGTTGCCGGCAATCGGTTCCAGGATCAGGCAGGCGAGCTGATCGCCGTAGCTTGCGAAGGCATCGCGCGCGGCCTGTTCATCGTTGAAAGCGATGCTCAGCGTGTTGCTGGCGATGCCCTCCGGCACACCGGGCGAGTTGGGTATACCCAGGGTGAGCACGCCAGAGCCCGCTTTCACAAGCAGCGAGTCCGAGTGTCCGTGATAGCAGCCGGTGCACTTGAGAATGAGATCTCGCCCGGTGTAGCCGCGGGCCAGGCGAATGGCCGACATGGTGGCCTCGGTGCCCGAGTTCACCATGCGGACCTGTTCGATGCTGGCGACACGGTCGCAGATCATTTCGGCCAGCTCGATCTCGAGCGTCGTCGGCGCTCCGAACCCGATCGCAGCCGAGGCCTGCGTTGTCACCGCCTCGACCACCGGGGCGAAGCCGTGGCCCATGATCATGGGGCCCCAGGAGCCGATGTAGTCGATGTAGCGATTCCCGTCCGCGTCCCACAGGTGCGGACCCGCGCCGCGCGTGAAGAACACCGGAGAGCCGCCAACGCCATTGAAGGCCCGGACCGGTGAGTTCACGCCGCCGGGAATCGAGGCCGTGGCGCGTTCAAAGAGTGAGTGCGATGTCGATCGGTCCATGAGGTTCAGCCAAGCTCTCGATAGTTGATGATCTGGTTGCGGGTGAGGACGCCGATGACCGGTCGAATCAGCGGCGCCGACTGACGCCGTACGCAGACCGCTTCAGCGCTGCTGGTCGCCATGGCCTCTTGTGCCTGCTGCAGCGTCGCCCGGTCATCCACGTCGGCGACATCGCGGCGCATCCCCGGAATCTCCAGCAGGTTCAGGGTATCGTCGGCCTCCGGCGCCTTCGCCTCGGGCTCTGCCTCCGCGGATGCGTCCAGCTGCACGCGCAGATCGGCGGCATCCAGCATGGCGCGGATGGTGCCATCCTCGTCCTGGCAGAGCACCCAGCGCGGGTTGTCCGCCAGCGCCGCGCTGCACTGCTCCCGGGTCGACGCGACCGGCAGGCGCACGAAGCTGCGATCCATGAGCGCGGTCACGCCCACCCGCTGCAGGTGCTGGGTCACCGGGCTCGGCGGATACTCGAGCCCGAGGGTCGACAGGGTACGCAGGAACACGCCGCGGCTGCCGAACAGCTCGCTGGTCGTCATGGTGGCGACGACGATGATCAGCATGGCGGGCAGGATGACGTTGGGGTTAGCGGTCAGCTCCAGGACCGAGACCAGGGCGGCGAGTGGCGCCTGCAGCACCGCTGCCATCATCGCCGACATGCCGAGCATGACGTAGAACCCGTCGCTGGACATGATCGCAGGATCGAAGCGGTGTCCGAGCTGCGCCAGCAGACCGCCCACACAGGCGCCGATGACCAGCGTCGGTCCGATCAGTCCGACCGGCATGCCCAGCCCGGACGCGGCCGCGCTGCTGACGAGTTTGGCAACGACGATGAGCAGCAGCGTGGCGAACCCGAGCTGGCCGAGCATGGCCGCGCTGACCGTGTCGTAGCCGATGCCCATGATCTGCGGCACGCCGAGCGCGAGCATCCCGGTCACCAGTGCGGCGATCAGGGCGCGCACCCAGAACGGCCACTTGCTGAGACTCGCGAACTGCTGCACCAGTGCGATGTAGGCGGCGGCAATGGCGCCGATCAGCAATCCCGCGAAGATGATGAACGGCGTTTCCAGCAGCGATTCCTGCTGTAGCGGTGCGATGGTAAAGGCCGGCTCGCTGCCCAGAAAATAGTGGGTCATCAGGGTGCTGGTGACCGCGGCCAGGATGACGGGAATGAAGCTGCCGATGGTGTACTCCATCATCACGACTTCCATGGCGAAGATGACGCCCGCCATCGGCGTGTTAAAGGAGCTCGCAATGGCCGCCGCCGTCCCGCAGGCGATGAGCACCCGCAGACTGTTGTTCGGCAGGCCAAAGCTCTGCCCGAGCAGGCTCGCGGTGCCCGCGCCGAGGTGAATGGATGGGCCTTCCCGCCCTCCGGACTGCCCGGTCCCGATGGCGATAACGCCACCCAGAAACTGTACGAGCAGATTTTTCAAAGGCAGATGACCCTGGTGCCGGCTCAGACGCTCCATCACGTGGACAACGCCGACCCGACGGGTGGTGCTGCCCAGTCGGGTCAGCACCGCCCCGAGCAGCAGCGAGCCGGCAACCACGAGGAGCAGACGGTGCTCGGGCGCCAGCGCCTCGAAGTTCTCTGAGTCGCCACCGAGCAGGAGTCCGGCCATTCCCTGCTCGATCAAAAAGCGGAACAGCAGGATGACCGTGCCGGTCGCGAGCCCGGTGAGCACAGCCAGCGTGGCGAGCTGAGGCAGAGCGTCAACGTTCGCGAGCCGACGGCGGAACACGTCCAGGGTCAGGCGCTGGCGGAGCGGGGGTGCCAAAGTTATAGCTCGATCTCGGTTGGCGCCATCGCTCTAGTATAAGCTGGTAACCGGTGCGGCGGGCGGCGCCTGCGCATGTAAGCATGAGGCGATGCACGAGGCATGACCTTCCCCGACTTTGGCAGCGGCGATCTGAAGGTGGTCGTTGACCGGCCCGTTCGGCGCGCTGCGCTGCGCGGCATCGTGCTGCTGGTCTGCGCGGCGGCAGCCGCCGGCGGATACTGGTATGGACGGTCCTACGGTGCACTCGATCAGCAGTACCGGGCATCCCTCGAGTCGATCAATCGCGCTAACGAAACCCGCCTTGCAACCCTCAAGCGAGAGCTGATCGATGCCCGGCTCGCCTGGGAAGTCGACAGCCAGGCGCTGGCCGCGGTGCGCGAGGATCTGACGGCAACGCGGGAGGCGCGGGCGCGGCTCGAAGAAGAAGTGACCTTCTTTCGCAGCCTGATGGATCCCAAGAGCGTCGCGCGTGGCCTGCAGATTGCTCGCTTTGATGCGCTGCCACTGGCCAGCGGTCGGTACAGCTACCACCTGTTGCTGACCCAAATCGCAACGCGACGGAGCTGGCTCAGCGGCAAGGTGCATATCGAGCTGGCCGGCACGACGGCGCAGGGCCCGCAAGTGCTGCCGCTCACAGAACTCGCGAGCGTTGAGGACTACCCTCTGGCCTTCAGGTTCCGCTATTTCCAGGACCTGCGCGGTGAGCTGGAGCTCCCGGCCGGGTTCGCGCCCGTCGACGTGAAGATTCGCGTCGTGCGCAGTGGCAAGGACCCGTTGGAGCGATCTTTCCCCTGGCCCGCGGAGCGCCCGCGGAACACCGGAGCACAGACATGAAAGGATGGGGCAGCATGGGTAGAAAGAAGCAAGATACCGGGATCACCCTGATTTCTCCCAGCTCGCGTGTGCGCGGAGACGTGCACTTCAGTGAGCAGCTGTTCGTGAATGGTCGCATCGAAGGCAACCTCTACGCGGAACCGGACTCCGGCTCTACGGTCGTGATCAGCGAGCAAGGTGCGGTCAGCGGTGAGATCCGCGTGCCCAACGTGGTCATCAATGGCCTGGTGGAGGGAGATGTCTATGCCGCTGGTAAGCTGGAACTCGCCGCCAAGGCGAAGGTGACCGGCAATGTCTACTACAAGCTGATCGAGATGCAGCTTGGGGCGAAAGTTGATGGCCAGCTGGTCCATGAGGATGTCGCCAGCGCCGCCCCCGCAGCGGGCTCGGGGCCGAGTCCCACCGCGGCCGCGGCTGCTTCCGCGGCGCAGGCCAATGACGATCAGTTCGAGGCGACCCCGGAGCGCTCTGCCCAGGGCTGAAGCCCGGCGGTCAGACCGGTATCCCGTCCGCCCTCACGAGGGACCCACGCGGTTCTGCTACCATTGGCGCAAAGCGCAGGAGCCCCCGAGCCGGGAACCCATGGAACACGCGATCGCACTGACCGAACAAGCCGCCGGCAAGGTGCGCGGGCTGCTCGACGCTGAGCAGGATGCGCAGCTCAGCCTGCGCGTCTTCGTGACCGGTGGCGGCTGCAGCGGTTTTTCCTATGGGTTCACTTTCGACTCCGAGGTAGCAGAGGACGACGCGGTGCTCGAACAGCACGGGGTCCGGATGCTCATCGACAGCCTCAGCTACCCGTACCTGGCGGGGAGCGAGGTGGATTTTGTGGAGGATCTCCAGGGTGCCCAGTTCGTGGTCCGCAACCCCAACGCGGCGGCCACCTGTGGTTGTGGCAACTCCTTCGCTGTCTAGCGCAGCACGACTGATCGGCCGCTAGGCACCAGGATAGATTCCGCCGAGTACTCTCGGGCCCGTGGCGCCGGTTGCGCGCGCCACGGTGCCGGGCAAACCCTGCAGGGCGCGGTGCGCCAGCCAGGCAAAGGCGGCGGCCTCCAGCGAGTCTCCGTCTACGCCCGCCTGCTCAACGGCGGCGACCGGTATCGAGCTGCGCGCCGCCAGGCGTTGCATCAGAAAGCCGTTGGCACGTCCACCGCCGCACACCAGCAGTTGCCCGAGCTCGAGCGGCTGCGCCTCGACCGCGCTGGCGATGCTGTGCGCGGTCAGTTCCAGGAGTGTCGCCTGAACCTGCTCTGGTGCTGGCGGCTGCGCCGGTAGCCGCGCCTCGAGCCAATCGGTGCAGAAGTATTCGCGGCCGGTGCTTTTTGGCGCCGGCAGCGCGAAGTACGGGTCCGCCATCAGGTTGGCGAGCAGTGCCCCGTCACTCTGTCCACGCGAGGCCCAGCGGCCATCGGCATCGTAGGGTTCGCCGCGGTGAGCGGCGCACCAGGCATCGAGGAGGCCGTTGCCCGGGCCCGTGTCGAAGCCGGCAACCACACCATCGGCGGTGAGGACGCTGAGATTGGCGATGCCGCCGATGTTCAGGATTCCGATGCCATCGTGACCGTCGGCGAGCGCCGCCTCGAGCTGCGGCCGGAACAGTGCCTCGTGAAACAGGGGGACCAGCGGTGCGCCCTGTCCGCCGGCGGCCATGTCCCGTCGTCGAAAGTCGGCAACGGTGCAGATCCCCGTGCGCTCGGCGATCTGGTTCGGATCCCCGATCTGCAGGGTGAAGGGCTCGGGCTGATCCGGTCGATGGCGCACCGTTTGCCCGTGGCTGCCCAGGGCGATGATGTCCATAGCGCTCAGGCCAAGACGCTGCAGGAAGCCGTTCGCGGCGTCGCCGATAAAGGCGCCCAGTGTCCTGTCAGCCCGGCCCAGGCGTTCGAGTTCCGATTGCGCGCCGGTTCCCTGGTCGGTGAGCGAGTCCGGCGGCAGGCTCAGCGCGGCGAGCGCCTCTCGCAGGGATTCGGGAAGTGGCACCGTTTCGCCATGGTCGACGCGGATGGCATTGCTGCCGGGATCGATGGTGATGAGCGCTAGATCCAGGCCGTCCATGCTGGTGCCGGTCATGGCACCGAGGTAGCGCAGCTGCGAATCGCTCACGGGCGGCGAGCGGCGCTCGAGCGGCTAGCGCGCGAGCGCGAGTTGCGGCTGCTCTTTGTACTCATCGAGCAGCTTAAGCACGGTCGCGGTGTGTTCCGCGAAGCGCGGTCGCTCGACGGGCTCGATCGGCGCAGCATCAGGAAGGTTTACGGTGCGCGGGTTTTTGTGCACGCCGTTCACCAGGAACTCGTAGTGCAGGTGCGGGGCGGTTGCCCAACCTGTGGCTCCGACATAGCCGATGACCTGACCCTGCTTAACCTTGGCCCCGGAGCGCACGCCTCGGGCAAAGCGTGACAGGTGCAGGTACTTGGTCACGTACTGCTCACCGTGGTTGATCACGATGTAATTGCCGTTGGGCTTAGTGCGCCCGGCCACTTTGAGCCGGCCGTCGCCAGCCGCAAGGATTGGCGTGCCGGTCGGCGCTGCGTAGTCAATCCCACGATGGGGCATGACGCGCTTGTAGAGCGGATGCTTGCGGCGCAGGTTGAAGTTCGAGCTGATGCGGCTGAACTCGACCGGCGCTCGCAGGAACGCTTTGCGCATGCTCTGGCCTTCGGGGTTGTAGTAGTCGCGGTCACCGTTTTCGTCGGTATACAGAACCGCCTGATAGTGCTCGCCCTGGTTGATGAACTCCGCGGCAAGGATGTCGCCATAACCCACAAAGCGATCCTGCAGATAGAGCTCTTCGTAGACCACATGGAAGGCGTCGCCCTTGCGAATGTCCAGCACGAAGTCGATGTCCCACTGGAACATCTGGGCCAGCCGCATGGTCAGCGCGTCATTGAGCCCCGCGCGCTGGCTGGAGATAAACAGGCTGTGATCAATCAGCCCGTGTTTATAGTTGGTGAACCGTTCCGGCTCGCGCATGACTTCGCTGCCGTTGAACGCATCACCCACGCGCTCGAACTGGATGTGCTCCAGCGGCCCAGGGGTGTAGGTCAGCCGCATCAGCGTGTCGTCGGGTGCGAACTCGAAGCGGATCTCGTGCCCGGGGTAGATGTTTTTCAGGCGCGGGCCGAGCGGTTTGCTCTCGAGCAGGAGCGCGATGTCGCGGGCGGGGATGCCCTGCTTCTGAAAGATTCGGGCGAGGCTCTGGCCGGGCTCAACAGTGTGCTCAACCTGCCGTAGCGGGTCTGGCTCTGGAGCCGGCGGTGTCGGCATGGTCGGGAGCTCACCGGGCAGCACTTCCGGGAGCAGATCGGCACTCAACGTCTCAGCTGTGGGCTCGGGCAGCGCCTGCAGCGCGGACTCGGTGGTGAAGCGGGGCGCAGGCGCCTCGTTGAACTTGGCGACCACGATCGAGCATAGGCCCAGACCGAGCAGACCGACCAGGTATAGATGTGTCTTCGGAAACAATCCTGGTTTCACCGGTGTGATTTCCTGCCCTTTCAGCGGCCTTATGGCGGCATTGCTGGCAGCTTTTTGACGGTCCGCGCGATCCCCTCAGCGCGGCCGGGCTGCCGATGTTGAACGTTTTGCCGGTACTGCTGGCGGTCAAAAACCGCTGACAAATCGAGGCGTTAGCCTCCCCATCCGCAGCCGGACTGATGAGAGCAGCTAGTATATGGAAACACTGGCCATTGGAAAGTGCGGCAACGTAAGTCTGCGACGAGCCGGACAAGCGGCTTTGACCGCGTTCTCTTTTTGACTATCGTGCGCGCTCGTTCACTGCCATCGGAAGTCCCGCTTCGCGCTGGAGACCGCGTTCCTCATGTCCGCACCCATCATCGACGACCTGAAGTTTCGTGGCCTGTTCGTGCAGAGCACGGACGAAGCTGCGCTGATCGAGCACCTTGCCGGAGACAGGTCGCGAACGGTGTATTGCGGCTTCGACCCGACAGCGGACAGCCTTCACATCGGCAACCTGGTGCCGTTGCTGGTGCTGCAGCGCTTTCAGCGAGCCGGGCATCGTCCGATTCTATTGCTCGGTGGGGCAACGGGGTTGATCGGCGATCCGTCCGGCAAGAGCGAGGAGCGCAACCTCAACGACGAATCGACCGTTGCCGCCTTCGTGGCTCGGATCTACGAGCAAACACGCCGCTTTCTTTCCTTTGAGGGCGAGAATGCGGCACTGATCGTCAACAATCTGGATTGGACGCGCGATCGTTCCTACATCTATATGCTCCGGGAAGTCGGCAAGTACTTCTCCGTCAACATGATGATCCAGCGCGAGTCCGTGAAGGCCCGGTTGGAGCGGGAAGGCCAGGGGATCAGCTACACCGAGTTCAGCTACATGCTGTTGCAGGCCAATGACTACTACGAGCTGGCTCTGCGGGAGAACTGCTCGCTGCAGATTGGTGGCAACGACCAGTGGGGCAACATCGTCTCTGGCGTAGATCTGGTGCGCCGCAAGCTGCAGCGAGACGTGCACGCGCTGACGCTGCCGCTGATTACCAAGGCTGACGGCACCAAGTTCGGCAAGACCGCGGGTGGCTCCGTCTGGCTGGACCCAGCCCGGACCAGTCCTTACAGCTTTTACCAGTTCTGGCTGAATGCGGCCGATGCAGACGCGCCCCACTTTCTGCGGGTCTTCACCCTGCTGCCTCCCGCGGCGATCGAAGATCTGGAAAGTAAGGTGACACAAGATCCGAGTTCGCGGCGCCTGCAGCGGGCGCTCGCCGAGGCGGTCACGACGCTCGTCCATGGCGAGGAGGCCCTGGCCGCGGCGCAGCGCATCACCCAAGCGCTGTTTTCCGGCGCGCTCGAGGCGCTGACGGAAGCGGATCTTGAGTCGCTGCAACAGGACGGCATCCCCGCCACGGAGCTGCCTGGGCCTGACTGTGGCCTGTTGACGGCGCTGACCACGGCGGGTCTCGCCGACTCCAATGGCGCCGCCCGAAAGCTGGTGGCCAGCGGCGGGATCAGCGTGAATGGCGAGAAGGTCAATGACCCGCGGGCGCAGCTGGATTTCAGCCAGGGCCTGTTCGGGCGGTTCTTTCTGCTGCGTCGCGGCAAAAAGGCCTGGCACCTGCTGGCGCTCGCGCAGTAGCGAGCGCCCTTGCTGGGCCCTGTTTGTCGCAGAGAAATCTGGTTTTCGGTTGACTTTCCGGTGCCCCGAGCGCAACCTCGCGCGCCCTGATGTGGAGGGCGAATTCGCCCTGCGGAGCGGCCGAATTCGCGACGCTAGCGCCTCGAAAAAAGTTTTCGAAAACGCTTGCGACGGGATCGGGTCTCTGTAGAATACGCCTCCCTTGCCGAGGGTCACCCCTCGGACGCCAAGGACCTACCCCGCCCCGGAAGCTCCGGGAAAGAGTGTCGGGGCTCTCTTCGAAGAGCTCTGACGGGTCGGTACGCGGCGAGTTCTTTAACAGCTTGAAAGAAGTACGACGAAAATTCGTCGGTGCCTGGTCTTGAAGCGTCCCTTACACGCGGGTCGTTTCACTCCCGGACCAGTGCACTGGCAAGCCATTCGTGTGGGTACACACGTAATTCATTTGAAATCGAGGTACCTGGTCCAAACGCAGCTTGCTGCGGGCGGCATCAGGAACAACGGTCATGGGCACATCATCATCTAGTCGGGACAAGGGGTGCTTTCGAGCATCTTGAATTTCGATGAAAACTCTTAAACTGAAGAGTTTGATCATGGCTCAGATTGAACGTTGGCGGCAGGCCTCATACATGCAAGTCGAACGAGAAAGCACTTCGGTGCGAGTACAGTGGCGGACGGGTGAGTAACGCGTAGGAATCTACCCAGTAGCGGGGGATAGCCCGGGGAAACTCGGATTAATACCGCATGAGCCCTACGGGGGAAAGGTGGCCTCTTCTTGAAAGCTACCGCTATTGGAGGAGCCTGCGTTGGATTAGCTTGTTGGTGGGGTAATGGCCTACCAAGGCGACGATCCATAGCTGGTCTGAGAGGACGATCAGCCACACTGGGACTGAGACACGGCCCAGACTCCTACGGGAGGCAGCAGTCGGGAATATTGGACAATGGGCGCAAGCCTGATCCAGCCATGCCGCGTGTGTGAAGAAGGCCTTAG
>JBCDIK010000019.1:0-28482 GCA_038749065.1 Pseudomonadota bacterium
CCGTTCTATTTAATGAACAGTGTTCATTTTATCCCTCAATGCTGCTAGGATCAATCCCGTCATTCACGAATCGCATCTGCAAGGACAGGAGAAACCCACCATGAGCGAACAGAGCGCAGCGCCGACCATCGACCGCGAATTTGCCGAGAAATTTCTCAAGGCCATCGATCATCACGAGAACTACCCGGTGTACTTCCTCTTCCACGACTGGTTCGAGAAGGCGCCCCAGTCGGCGATCGATGAGTACCTGGCGGATCTGGGAAAGCTGCCGGGCGCCCGCGAGTGCATCGACGAGGGCTTTATCTCCGAGCCGCTATCCCTTGAGCGGCTGGCTACCTGTGCGCCGGGCACCCTCGGGCACGGCTATCACAAGTTCATCGTCGACAATCAGCTCGAGGCCAATCTCGGCCGCAACTACCGCACCTTCAACGAAGAACTGCACGCCTCCGGCAAGCTCGAGCGTCTGCCGGCGGATATGAGCTACATGATGGTGCGCGGCTTTCAGATCCACGACTTCCTGCACGTGCTGACCGGCTATGACTAGTCACCGCTGGGGGAACTGAAGCTGGCTTCGTTCTACCTGGCGCAGCTGCGGTTTCCTTACCACGCCATGCGCCTGGCGGCGACGATCGGCCATCTCGCGTTCATTCATCCGGGACTGACCGTGCCGGCCATGGATGGCATCGTCGAAGGTTGGGCCGACGGGCGCTCAGCGGAGAACCTGAACTTCACCCGCTGGGAAGATGAGCTCGATACGCCGCTGTCGACCCTGCGGGCGCGCATGAATCTGGCGGACGTACGTCAGGCCGCCTAGCGCACACGCTTACTCGGCAGCGTCCCTCAGTCGCAGGCATCATCAGTCGCGCGCATCTCAGACGCGTGCGTCTGAGATGTCCGTGCCTCAGGCGGCAGAGCCGCCTGAGGCACGCAGCCATTGGAGCAGCGCGTCGATCATCCTCGGCAGCTGCTGCTCCGGGGGATCCAGCGCCAGTCGATCGATGTTCTGGGGTAGCGCGGTCGCGCCGTGCAGCCCGGCCCAGAGCGTCTGCGCCAGCTGCACCGGGTCTCCGCTACGTACCTGGCCCGAGCCCTGGGCCCGCTCGATGACCTCACGCAGGCGCGAGAAGAATGGATCCTCTTCGAGCGGCCGGCGCTCCGGTGCTGGCCGACTTTCCGGGCGCACGAACATGAATGCGCCCCGATAGGTCGATCGCTGTTCGAGAGCAAAGCGGGCGTAGAGCCGGGTAAAGGTTTCCAGCCGCAGCCAGGGATCCTCGATCCCTTCCAGCTCGCCATCGAGCTCCTTCAGCAGCCGACGCACCGGCTGCTTCCACAGAGACTGCATGAGCTCCGTGAGATTGTCGAAGTAGCTGTAGAGGGAGCCGACGGCAATCCCGGCTTCGTCGGCAATCTTGCGGGCCGTGATGTCCGCCAGGCCACCGCGCGCGTAGACCGCTGCCGCCGCCTGCTGGATGCGGCGACGGGTCTCGCGGCGTTGCGCCTCTGTCAGGGCAGGTCGGGGCATGATCGCCTCTCGGATGAGCGCGGCATCGTTGCATGCGCGCCGAAGATCGTCCAGCTAGCTCAAAAACCCCAGATCCGTTGGCCCGAACCGCCGACGATTGGGCAAAGCGCCATCCAGATCCTGGGGCGTTAAGCCGAACCAGCGCCCGAGGGTGCCGGCGTACTGCTCGATCGCCACGCTCGGAATCAGTCGGCCGCTGCGGGAGGTGTAGCTGGCGCTGCCCAGGTCCGCGCTTGGCACGCTACCGTAGATGCGCCGACCGCGGACGGCTCCCCCGGCCACAAAGTGATGGCCGCCCCAGCCGTGATCGGTGCCATCGCCGTTGTCGATGACCGTGCGGCCGAAGTCCGAGCCGGTGAAGACGGTCGTGTTCTGCCACAGTCCCAGGGCCTGCAGGGCGCGTTGGAACGCCACCAGCGCATCGGCAAGCTCCTGCTGAAGAATGGGTAACTGACTCGACTGGGCGCTGTGCGTGTCAAAGCCTCCCAGGGTGGCGTAGAACACCTGCCGCGGCGTGCCCAGCGCCTGGTTGGCAGCCATGGCATTGGCGATGGTCTTGAGCTGCGCGCCCAGGGTCGTCTGCGGAAACTCGAGATTCTGATCCACCGTTGCCGCGATGTAATCGCGAACATTGCGGATGCCCTGGGCGGAGATCTGCGCGTAGTCGCGCTTCATGAACGCGCGATGGCCGAACTCGCTGCGCTGGTAAAAGGCCACGATGGCCTCGCGCAGAGCAGCCCGGCGCGGTTCGCTCTCCAGCAGATAGTCGATCGCGACCATGTTCAGATCACGCTGGCTACCGCCGGCGGCTGCGGAGAACTGCCGGGTGCTTTGCGAGGCCAGGAAGACATCGAGTTCCCCCGTGGTGATCGCCGCGTACTTCGGATTCAGGGCAGGGTTGCCGCGCACCGCGGCGTCGACGAAGCGACCGCCCCAGCCCAGCTGCGCGCCCTCAACATCGAGCGCCTGCCAGGTGGACTGCTGATCGTTGTGGGAGAAGAGACGGGCCGGCAGAGCCACAGACTCAGCCTCGAAAGAGTTCCGGTCCGTCGGCGCCAGGAGTGGCCCCACGTTGCCGACGATGGCCAGATCGCCCGCTTCGAACAGATCCTTCAAGCCCGCAAGCTGCGGCGGCAGCGCGAAGCGGCGGCTGCCGAAGCGGCTCTGGTTGGACGGATTCAGCGGCAACAGGGCGCTGCGGCTGCGGGAGCCGCTTACGCCGTAGCTGGCCATGAGGGAAGGGCGTGCCTGGCGCAGCAGCGCATAGCCCGGCTCATCGTAGGGCAGCAGGGTATCGGCGTGATCGAGCCCGCCCTTGAGGAAGATGCAGATCAGCGCCCGGTAGTCGCCGCTGAAGGCAACTGCCGGTGTGGCGGCGAGGCCGGCGAAGGCGGCACTGGTACCCAGAAGGCCCTTACCGGCTTGTTTCAGAAAGACTCGTCGAGTGTGCGTATTCATGGAGCGCTCCTATCGGATGACGGCGTAGGACGGCAGGCTGATGACCAGCGTGATGGCGGCTTCGACCCGGGTCGGGCGATCGAGGGCCTCGTTCTCGACCGCGAGGGTCTCGATGGTGTCGGTCACGGCTTCGATTTCGGCGTCGCTCATCTGACCGGCTGTGAGCAGCAGATTCAGGCGATTGACGAGCGCCCGGGCATCACCCGCGAGCGCAAGCTCGGCGCTGTAGTCGGGGTCGAACAGCGGCGAGCCGTCGCTGGTACCCGTCTGGTTGAAAATGAAATCGGTCATGAAGTTCACATAGCCGTTGATCGAGCCCTCATTGACGAGCTGAAACTCGGGAGTTGTGAACCCGCGGTCGCCACTGAGCGTGCCGGGCGCGACGTAGCCGGGCCGATAGAAGTTGAAGACAGACCGTGCCCGGAACGGGTGTTGATCGAGCCCGATGTCGGCGCGGCTTGCCAGAAACAGCCGATACTCGATGTCGGTGATGATCGGCGCGGCGCGAAACGCGCGCGTCCACTGCGCAAACTTCAACACGGGCTCGCGCAGCTTGCCGTCTCCAGCCCAGAGCCGGTCCGTGGGGCGAAACACACTGCCGTGCAGGAGCACCGCCGCGAGCGTGGCCTGCAGATCGCCCCGCCGGCCGGTACCGAACACCGTGCCGTTCGCGGAACGGAAGCGCCCCTGGTTGAAGGCGATCGCAACGCGACGGACATACCCGGGGCTCGGATCGCTGTCGGTGAAGCGCTGAATGAGCTGCCGCGCAAAGAATGGGGCAACATTGGGGTGCGCGAAGATCGCATCGAGCGCGAGGCGAATGCTGGCATCGCCCGCGGTGCCCGCCGGAATGACCGTATCCAAAAAGCGCTTCTGTTCCGGCGCGTGGAACGCGTCATACATCACCAGGCGCTGATACTCGCCGTCGCTGGCCGGAGTGTAGAAGGAGGGCCCGGCCAGGCTTAAGCCCGTGAATACTCGGGCCAGCCCTTCGATGTCCGTGTTGTCGTAGGTCTCGATCTGCTGGCCGTTGCGCAGGGCCGGGGTGCCGTCCAGGTTGAGGGCCACCAGGCCGATACTGAAGAGCTGCAGAATCTCCCGCGCGTAGTTTTCGTCGGGCACGCGGCCACTCGCGGGGTCGGCCTTTTCGTTGCGCAGATAGGTCAGGTACTGCGCCATGGCCGGGGCGTAGGTCACGGCCTCGAGTAGATCACGGAAGTTCCCGAAAGCGTGCCGGGAGAGCTGTTCCTGGTAGTGTGCCAGTGGAAAGGCCGGTGCCCCGAAGGGCTTGTCGGAAACGACAAAGAACTGGGACAGGGCGTACACCATCCGCTGGCGCAGGACATCATCGGCTTGCAGCAATGCATCCCAGAACACGTTGGCGTGTTCGTCGTTGCGCACCGGCTCTCCGGCCGCCTGGCGCGCCAGCAGCGGCGCGAGCATGGGCGTGCGGGGCTTGGCAAACTCCCGCGCGACCCAGTCAGCAGTGTCGGTGCCGGTCAGCGCGTTGAGTGTGGTCATATCGGCGCCGTTGCCGGCCTTTATCAGGAAACGGGCGACGTCTTCGCGTGTTGAGAGGGTGTTGGGCCAGTTCCAGCCCCCGCGGGGCGGGGCGGCTGCGGCGTTTGCGTCGCTTGCGTGCATCGTGGCGCAGAGCGCGGTGCTGAGGAGAGTCATTAGCGGCATGGCAATGTGCAGGGCGCGCGTCAATCCGGAAACAGCAGGGCGTCCAGGGTGGTACAATTTTTTGGCATCCTGAGGGTAGAGGTAACAAACCTGACCAGAACGCGCTCGACCTCGCCCCGCATCTGGCGCCGTGCCAGCAGCGGATCGGTCATCGATCACGCTGTGAGGTCCGGGGCCGTTTATCAGGGCGGGCGGATGAATGGAACCTGAATGTAACAAGCGTGTCGACGTGAAGCGCCCGCACTGCTTTGGTGCGTCTACTCCAGGCGATAGCCGACGCCGTACACCGCGGCGATCAGCTCGGCATCGGGCAGTGCTTGCGCCAGCTTACGGCGCAGATTCTTGACATGCGTGTCGACGGTTCGATCGCTTACGACCCGACCATCGCTGTAGATCAGCGTCATGAGCTGACCGCGAGCCAGCACGCGGCCAGGCTTGCGGGACAGGGCCTCGAGCAGGCGAAATTCCACCGGTGTGAGATCCAGCAGCACGCCCTCCGCGTAGGCCCGGTAGGCTTCCCGGTCGAGGGTGATGCCGCGATAGCCGTTCTGCTCCGGTTGGGTTTCGAATTCGACCCGACGCAGCATCGCTCGCACCCGGGCCACCACCTCCCGCGGGCTGAAGGGCTTGCAGATGTAGTCATCCGCGCCCAGTTCCAGGCCCAGCAATCGATCGACCTCGTCAACCCGTGCACTCGTGATCAGGATAGGCAGGGTGGACTGCTCGCGCAGGGCGCGACACAGGGTGAGGCCATCGGTGCCCGGTAGCATCAGGTCCAGCAGCACCAGGGCCGGCTCGTGCTCGGCGAACCAGGGCAGCACCTCATCGCCGCGATCGAGCCAGGCTGTCTGATAGCCAGCCTGGGACAGGTAGTCGATGAGCACCTGGGCAAGCTTGGCCTCGTCTTCGACGATCAGGATGAGCGGGCCGTCAGGCGGCGGGGAAGTAGACATCAACCTGAAGCCCCCCGAGGTCGCTGGCGCTGAATTGAAGGCGCCCGCCGTGATCGATGATCGTGCGCTGGCAGATGGCCAGCCCCAGCCCGGAGCCGCCGGCAGCCCGGCTGCGCGACGCATCGAGGCGATAAAAGCGCTCTGTAAGCCGCGCGTGTTCTGACGCCGGCACACCGGGTGGCGAGTCCGCAATGCGCAGATGAATCTCTTCCGCCGCGGTCAAGGTGACGGCGACGGTGCCTGGCGCATCGGTATAGCGCAGGGCGTTTTCCAGGAGGTTGCGGAGCACGCGGGAGACTGCTGCGGCCTGGCCCAGCAGGTGAAAGCTTGCCGGGTCGCCTTTCATGTCCGCGGTCAGGGTCAGCTGCGCCTGCGCAAAGCGCGGCGCGAAGCGTTCCAGTTCCTCCTTAAGGCACGCCTGCAGATCGATCCGCGTCGCTGGGTCCCCGTCCGGATTCCGGTTGGCGGTGGTGGTGGCATGGAAGTCATCGAGCAGTGATTGCAGTCGGCGTAGCTCTGCCTCCAGCGACGCGCCCTGTTCCGGGCTCCAGGACCGAACCCCGTCCATCAGCGCCTGGACCTCGCCGAGCAGGATCGCAACGGGCGTTCGCAGCTCGTGGGAGACGTCCATGAGCCAGTCCGCGCGCCGCACAGACTCTGCCTCCAGCGCGCGCGACATCTCGTTGAACGCGTCCGCCAATTGCTCGAACTCATCGCCCGTGGCGAGCGTGACCGGGGTGGCGCGATCCCCTTGACCGAGGCGCGCCGCACTGTCGGTTAGCGCTCGCAGCGGGGCTTCGAAGCGCCTCGCGAGGAACGCGGCAAGTAGTGCGGCGATGACCCGGGCCGGCCCGAGGCTCAGCAGCAGCGCGCGCTGCTGCTGGGCGAGGAAGACACCGGCAGCGCTGGCGCCGAGCGCGTCCAGCCCGGGGATGGGCTGGTAGTGGAGCGTTCCGAGTACCTCACCCTGATCGATGACCGGCAGCGTGCGCAGATTCGAACCTGCGCCCCGGTCAGGGCCAATCGAGGGACCGATCAGGCGTTCGCCGTCCGCTGCCAGCAGCGTCAGGGCGGGTAACGCGAGCGGAGCCCGGCGTTCGCGGAAGGGTGGTGGACCGGGGCGGGGGTGCTCCGGCCCGCGGGCGGGTCGGGGCCCTCCCGGTGGCGATGTGCGCGACCCTGGAGGTTGCGTGGGCGGTGTGGCCAGCTTGAGCGTGCGCAGAAGCTCTGCCCAGCGGCGTCCATCCCGCCGTAACGCATCCCATCCTGACTCAGTTCGGTGGATGCGAACCAGCGCCTGCACCAGCTCGCGATACTGCTCGTCCTGCTGGGCGTTGAGGTAGCTCAGCATGCCGCTGCGAAGCTGCGTGCGAGACAACGCGTAGTTGGTCAGGAGCGCAAGCGCAGTCGCCACCAGCAGGCCCAGCATGAGCTTGGTGCGAATTCGAAGGGTCATCCCTGCATCGAAGCACAGGGCGGCGGTGCAAGCCACCGCTGTCAGCGCGGAGGCCACAATGTTCACCGTGGCTGCACAATTGCGCCAGGCGCGACCTCACACGGTCCGGGAGAAGCGCCCGGTGCCCTGGTCGAGGTAGGCGTCGAAGCACATGCAGATGTTGCGCAGGAAGTAGCGCCCAAGGCTGGTGACGCGGATACCCTGTTTCGACAGAGTGACCAGGCCCAGGTCGGCCAGAGCCTCCAGAGCGGTCCAGCTCTGCGCGAAATAGGTCTGAAGGGGCACGCCGCTGCGCTCGGTGAATGCTGCCTGGGAGACCTCGAGTCGGCACATGAGGTCGCTGATCACGCTCTGGCGAACCCGGTCGTCGTGGCTGGTGACCAGGCCTCGTGCCAGGGGCAGTCGATCGGCGTCGAGCGCTTCGTAGTAGTCGTGGAGCGTCTTGTGATTCTGACTGAAGCACGTTTCCGTGCTGCCGATCGCGCTGACCCCCAGCGCCAGCAGCGGGCGTCGCGCGTGAGTGGTGTAGCCCATGAAGTTACGCTGCAGAGTGCCGTTGTCCTGGGCGCGGCACAGGCTGTCCGTTTCCCGGGCGAAGTGATCCATGCCGAGATATCGGTATCCCTGGGCTTCGAAGGCTTCGATGCCGAGGTTGAGCAGGGACAGCTTCGTGGCGGCGTCCGGCAGATCGTCGCTCTTGATCTGGCGTTGGGTCTTGAACTGCGTCGGTAAGTGGGCGTAGCTGTAGAGCGCAATGCGGTCCGGATCCAGGCGCAGCGTTTCCCTGAGCGTATTGGCGAAGTTATCCCGAGTCTGCAACGGCAATCCGTAGATCAGATCTACGCTGACGGATTGCACACCGGCACTGCGCGCTGCAGCAGCGATCTGACCGGTCTCCTGCTGCGTCTGGATCCGGTTGACCGCCTGCTGCACCGCTGGTGTGAAGTCCTGAACACCGATGCTGATCCGGTTGATGCCGAGCTCCACCAGGGCGATCACCTCGTCAGGCGTGACTTTGCGTGGATCCAGCTCGATGGAGAAGTCGCGACTGTCGCTCGCATCGAGCTCGTAGTGCTCCTCGAGCTTTTCGAAGATGCGGGCCATCTGCGTGACGCTCAGCGTCGTCGGCGTGCCGCCGCCGAAGTGCAGCTGGGTGATACGGCGCCGCCCGGTAACCCGGACCTGGAGCTCGATCTCGCGCAGCAGGTGCGCGAGGTAAGTCCGGGTATGCAGCCGGTTGGCGGTGTGGATCTTGTTGCAGGCGCAGTAGAAACAGACGGTCGCGCAAAACGGCACGTGAATGTAGACGGAGATCTCGCGCGTCTGCCGTGCTTCACCGGTCTCCCAGCCGTTCCGATAGTCCGCCTGGAAGTCACCCTCCGCAAAGAGGTTGGCGGTTGGGTAGGAGGTGTAGCGCGGCCCGTTACCCGCCAGCTGTGGGATCAATGCGGTCAGTGCGTCCCGGTCGGTCTGCATGGCGGGCGGTTCTCCTTCGCTCCAGGGGCCATTCTCTCCGGCAGCCGCGTGTGCGGCCGCGCTCGATGACGGCCGATTCGGGTGCCGGTGATGGTGCTGGACTATGCCGGCGGGTGCGGCGTTGCGGCTATAGGTGAAATCCCCTAGCGCGGACCCTTCAGGGCAGTGCGCTGCGAGGTTGGCTCTGTGGCGAGCTCTAGGCCTGCCTAGCGGTAGTCGCCGCCCAGAAAGCGAAAGAACGCGGGGTTGACCCAGACGCGGTCAACGCGCTGCGACAGGCTCCAGGTGGCCGTCTCCGCGGTGACCAGCGCTGTGCGCTCCGGGAGCACCGTGAGCGTGGCTTCAGCGGCGGGGGTCGTGATGACCACCAGATCGATGGGCTGAAAGTTCTCGAAGGGCGTGTCGCTGTAGTAGAAGGGCTGCCACCAGGCGTCGGCGATCAGCCCAGGCTCGTCCGCTTCGTCTTTTTTCGCGAAGCGTTGGATCAGCTCGTGAAAGCGAAGGCGGTCCCCGGCGCTGTCGAAGCGAAACAGGATGGCCATCTCCCGGCCCTGCACGACCTGCGCGCCGCTTTTGAGGGTCGCGACGTTCGGGCCCGGTGTGCCCCATTCGTCCCGGAACAGGAAGGCGGAGACCTTCGGCGCCACATAGAGCCAGCCGCGCACGCCTTCGCGCTGCAGCAGTAGCACCAGTTGTCGCAGGTGTTTCCGGCTCGAGTGTGAATAGACGAAGGTCAACCCGGTCGGTTGCTGGGCGTAGACGTTGGCAGGGCGCAGGTCGTACCCGGTCAGGAGCCCGCTTTCCAGCGCGCCGCCCAGGCGATCGAGCAGTGCCCGGTTGCCCAGCAGAGGGGCGTGCTCGAGGGGCTCGAAAAGGCCTGCCAGCAAGCCATCGTCATCGAGGCGACCGCGCAGGTGCTTATGACCACTGCGGGCGGCGGCGATGAAGCGATCGAGCTTCTCGCCCGGCGCGGCGCTCAGGTCCTCCGGGGTGATCGCACCCAGCATGAGCAGCAGCGCAGCAGCGCTGCGCTCCGGCTTGGCAACGTGACGCGCCGCGCGCCCAAGCTGGCGCCGTGCCTCCCGCGGCGACAGGGTCTGTGCCAGTTCCTCGAGTTCCAGCGCGCGGACGGCGTCGCTATAGCTGCCGGCCTGTAGCGTGCCTGGGCTCAGCAGCAGGAGGGTCAGCAGGAGGCGACCCATGTGTCGTTGCGAGCGTCGCGCACCGGCGACACCGGAAATCACTGCGTACACTGATCTGCCCAGGTCACCACCGTCCGGATGAGTTGCCCGCGCGTCCAGGAAAATGAGTGATCACCGGGCAGAATCCTGTGCGTCAGTTCGATGGCGGGATTGGCCTCATAGGCGGCGACCATGAGTCGGTGCACCGGCTCCGGAGGCACCGCCTCATCCTGTTCGGCTGCGACCAGCAGCACCGACTTCCCACCCAGGGCGGGCGCCAGGGATCCCAGCGCGTAGCGATCGGCGTTGGCGGACAGGTCGGCCAGCTCGGCGGTGCTGTCGAGGCCAGCGAGCATCTGCAGCGTGTCGGCATAGGCAGCGAAACGCCGGGCGCGCGCGCTGTCGGCATCGGTGGCCATGGCACCCATATCACCGGCAGCCATGCCAGCGGTGCAGCGCACGTTCGCGTCGCGCGCCGCGCCGTGGAGCGCCGCGAACCCGCCCATGGAATGACCGATCAGCAGCAGGTTCTGCGGATCGACCCGCAGCTCAGTGGCCCGCGAGCGCAACATGGTGAGCGCGCTGCCCACATCTTCGATCACATGCGCGAAGCGAAAATCGCCCTCGCTGCCCCAGGCGCCGCGGTAGTGAAAGAACAGCACGTTCATGCCCGCCCGTCGCAACGCCTGGGCCAGATCCAGGTTTTTCTCGTTGCCGGGGAATCCATGTAGCAGCACGACTGTTGGGTGGGGCCCGGGGCCGTTGGCCTGATACAGGATCCCGTTTAACCGCTGCCCGGCGCTGTCGAAATGCAGTTCCTTGAGTGCAGGCGGGTGGGCGGTATCGATGGTGACCGGATCCGCCGCATAGGGTTCGCTGGATGAGTTCGGCGCGGTGCTGCAGGCCGCCAGGATCAGCAGCGTGCCGACGAGCAGGCCGCACTGCGGCGTCTTGGAAGGAATGTGCATGGACGTCCACCTGGTCGGAGTGTGTCCATCATAGGGCAGCCCGCCCCCGGCGGCATGTGCCTGCCTCAGCCCACCAGAAAGGCGCGGAGCCCGGCAAAGTAGGCATCCCATCCCTGCTCGTGCTGCGCGTGGCTTTCCTCCCGGGCAAAGCCGCTGTGCTCGAGCACGATGCGGGTCGCCTGCCCGTCCTCGAGCGGCTCGAAGCGCACGTCGATGATCGTCTGCTCATCATCCCCCTGCCACTGCCAGCTGTAGCGCACGTGGACTCCCGGCTTGAGCTCGAGAAAGGTGCCGTCGTTGCGCGACGAGAACTCCGGTGTCTCGATGATCAGTCGGTAGTGGCCGCCTACCCGCGGATCGATGTCCATGGCGGTCGCCGGCGGAATCACCGTGTCCGAGGACACCCAGGCGGCGTACACCTGCTCGGGTGGAAGGGGGAGCTCGAAGGTCTTGAGGATCTGCATGGAGGCCTCCCGATGTGCTCACCGCTCCGGGCGAACGTCGCCCGGTGGCGGCTGCTACTATAGGCCCAAACGTCCTTGCCGGGACCGGATCAGTGCAGCAACGGAGAATCCCATGAGTGAAGCCAGTTCAGCGAACGAGCCGGTCGCGAGCACCATGCCTTCGGCGGAAGGGGCTTTTGAGACCAGTGCGATCCCCGATCCCTGGGAGATCGATCTGACGGAGATCAATCCCATCAAGCCGCGCCTGTTCAGCGAGAACCGCTGGCAGGCCTACTTCGAGCGGCTGCGCGCAGAAGATCCGGTGCACTTCAACGAGACCGAATCGGCGGGGCGCTACTGGTCCGTCACCCGCTATGACGACATCAAGGCCGTCGATGCGGACTGGGAACAATTTTCCTCGGCGCACGGCATCACCCTCGGTTTTCCGATCGATGCCAAACCGCCGGAGGGCATGCTGAACATCAGCACCTTCATCGCCCAGGATCCGCCGGAGCACGACGTGCAGCGTAAAACCGTGGCCGGGTCCGTGGCCCCCAAGGCGCTCGGCCGCATGGAATCGCTGATCCGTGAGCGGACCTGTCGGGTGCTGGATGCGTTGCCAGAGAACGAGTCCTTCGACTGGGTCGATACGGTCTCGATCGAGCTGACCACCATGATGCTGGCAACGCTCTTCGACTTCCCGTTTGAAGAGCGCCGCAAGCTCACGCGCTGGTCGGACATCACCTTCGCGGTCCCGCAGCCCGGTGGCATCGTCGAGACCAACGAGCAGCGCCGGGCAGAACTGCTCGAGTGCCTCGATTACTTCACGGGGCTGTGGCAGGCACGCAAAGACACCCCCGGTGACGATCTCGTCTCCATGATGGCGCATGGCGAGCACACGAAAGACATGGCGCCCATGCAGTTCCTGGGCAATCTGCTGCTGCTGATCGTTGGCGGCAACGATACGACGCGGAACTCCATGTCCGGCAGTGTCTACGCGCTCAACCAGTTCCCGGAACAGTACGCCAAGCTCAAGGCGAACCCGAATCTGATCCCGCAGATGGTCGCGGAGCTGATTCGCTGGCAGACGCCGCTGGCCTACATGCGGCGCACGGCGAACGTCGACTGCGAGCTGGGCGGCAAGCAGATTCAGGCCGGCGATCAGCTGCTCATGTGGTACGTGTCCGGCAACCGGGACGCTTCCGTGTTCGAGAACGCCGATGTGCTGAATATCGAGCGTCCCAATGCCCGTGCCCACCTGTCCTTCGGCTTTGGCATCCATCGCTGCATGGGCAATCGGCTCGCCGAGCTGCAGCTGCGGGTCCTCTGGGAAGAGATTCTGGCGCGCTTTGAGCACATTGAGGTGCTTCAGGAACCGGAGCGGACGTTCTCCTCGTTCGTGAAGGGCTACACGCATATGCCCGTGCGGGTCACGCGCAAGGCGGGCGTGAGCTAACGCTCGCTCGCGCGATGATCGCTCGACCGCGGGGCATAATCCGGATCGGGATCGCGTGCCTGCTTCTGGCTGTGGCGGTTTCAGCAACAGCACAGCCGGCAACGGGGCCCTTGATCACGGATGCCGAGGTGTATGCCATTGGCGATGTGCACGGCGCGCACGAAGCGCTGATCGAGCTGCTGACAGCGCTCGGGCTCATCGATTCGCAGCAGCGCTGGCAGGGCGGTGATCGCCACCTGGTCAGTGTCGGGGATCTGATCGACCGGGGTGACGCGACTCGACCCGTGCTGGATCTGTGGCTGCGCCTGGAGTCCGAAGCAGCGGCGGCGGGCGGTGGCGTCCACGTGCTCATGGGCAACCACGAGCTCATGAACCTGCTCGGCGAGTGGCGGGATGTCAGCGCTGGCGATTTGCGCAGCTTTGCCGCTTCTTCGAGCTCGGACGGCACCACCGAACGCCGCGCGGCCTTTGCGGCGGATGGTCGCTACGGTCGCTGGTTGCGCGCGCGGCCCTGGGTACTGCAGATCAATCACAGCCTGTTCGTCCACGGCGGCCTGTCGGCCACGCTACCCGTGCTAGAGGCCGGAGCCATCGATGCCGGTGCGCGACGCGCCCTTGGCAATGTGGAGTCGCAGGCACAGGCCCTGCGCGATCGCGGCGAGCTGGGGGTATCACAGTCGCTGCTCGATCTGCCGGCACCGATTACGGATGAAGCGGCAACCACCGATCCGTTGGCCACGCTCCGCACGGCGCTTGAAGATCCATTGCTCTCCGACGCCGGGCCGCTGTGGTATCGCGGGAACAGCCGCTGCCCGGCGCTGCTCGAAACGCCCGTCGTCGAGCAGGTTCTCGCTGCCAATGATGCCGCGCGCATTGTGGTTGGGCACACCCCGACCTGGAACCGCCAGATCCAGTCCCGACTTGACGGAAGGGTGTGGGCCATCGATACGGGCATGCTGAAGGCTGTTTATGGCGGGGCGCCAATGGCGCTGCGCGTGCATCGTGGCCAGGTCAGCGTGTTTGATGGCCGCGGACAACCCATCAGGGTCGCGCAAGATGCGCAGCCAGGAGGGGCAGACCGCGCGTCCGCGTTGGCCGGTGCGCACTGGCGGCTGCAGGCGGACCCGGAGCGGGCCCTGCCGCCGGCGTTGGGACAGGCCGTGCTGTTGCACAATGCTCAGGGCGAGGCGCGCGGCCGAGGGGCGTTCCTGCCGCTCAAGGCGCGCGCGGTGCAGCGTGAACTCGCGGCGCTGCAGCTCGACCGCTGGCTCGGACTGGGCATGGTGCCGGATGCCTTTGCTGGATCCCTCGACGGGCGTAGCGGCCTGGTGCGGCTGCTGGATTCAGCGGTGGTGCCGGAGCGCACCCGCCTCGAGCGCGGCTACCGTTTTGATGACTGGTGCCTGCAGGGCAGCAGTTACGAGCTTGTTGCCGCCTTTGATGCGCTCATCGGTCAGCGCCAGCGCAGCGCAGACAACCTGGCCTACGACCGGCGGCTCACTCGCGTTCGCCTGCTCGATCATGGCAAAGCCTTTGATTCGCGTTCGCGCCTGCCGCAGACGGCGGGTACGTCGGCCCTACCCACGCCGTTGCGCGAGCGATTGCGGGCGCTGACGCCCGAGGTGCTGGACTCGCTGCTGGCTGAGCTACTGCCGGCGCGCGCGCTGCAGGCGCTGCTCCGTCGGCGCGATGCGCTGCTGCAACGAACGGATGATCCAGACGTTGGATCCGCGTCATGAGACCCGGTAGCGCGATCGGCGCCCCTTTGTTCCTGTTCGCCTGCTACTACCTGCTGTTGGTCGCACTAGTGTGGCTGCTCGAGACCGTGCTGGCGCCGGGGATCATGCCCCTGGGCGGGCTCGATGAGCTGCTCGCCAGCGATAGCAACAAGCTCGAGGTGGTGCGGGAATTTGGTACCAGCGGCGCCGCGGGCGGCTACGATGTCCTGACCCTGGCCCTTGCGATTGCCGGCGCGGTGCTGTTGATGCTGCCGGTGTCCTGGGTCTATTTCATGACGACGCGCCGCAAGCGGATCGATCGCTCCTTTGTGCAGACCATGATCGTGTTGCCGGTGATCGTTGCCGGCATCGCGATCATCGTGCAGAACTCCCTGGCGCTGGCGTTCAGTCTGGCCGGCATTGTCGCGGCCGTGCGGTTCCGATTTACGCTGACGGAACCGGCACACGCGCTGTACATCTTCGCCGCGATCGCGGTGGGCCTGGGCGCCGGTGTCAGTGCCCTGGGCGTGTCCTTCGTGATCAGCCTCGCTTTTGTCGCCATCAATCTGCTGCTGTGGCGTCTGAACTATGGCGCCAACATGACCTCACCTTTCTTTGCGTTTCTCACAGGCCGCGGGCAGGACGATGACCAGCTTCCCTAGGGGCTCAGCGCTGCTCCGGGTCGTGGTCGCGTCGTTGCTGGTGGCGGGCTGCAACGATAGCGCCCGGGGCGACGGTACCGCCGAGGTAGCGGCGTCGACCTCGACGGGTGCAGCCACGGCAGCCTATCGGCAGCGCGTCCGCTTCAAGTTGCCCAAGGCGTTGACCGAGGTTTCCGGACTCGCCATCACGCCGGCAGGTGAGCTGCTTGCGGTCGATGATGAGCGGGCCCTGGTGCATGTGATTGATCTCGAAGCACAGGCGACACGACCCTATCTGGCCTTTGGCGAACCGGCACGCCCCGGAGACTACGAGGGGCTTACGATCCTCGAGCAGGCGATCGTGCTCACCGATAGCGATGGGCGACTCTTCTGGGGGGACGGCAACCAGGTTCTGGACTGGGCCAGCGGCCTGGGGAAGCGTTTCGAGATCGAAGGGCTGGCGCGTGACCCTCTGAGCGGCCTGCTGTACCTGGCCAGTAAACAGGTGCGCCGGGGCGAAGGCGGCGTCGAGCGGCTGCACGCCATCGACCTGCGCGCGCGGGCATTGCGTCCCGAAGCAGATCTGGTGCTCGACTTTGCCGCCGCCCGGGCTGCACTTGGGCGTGATGTGCTGCACCCGTCGGCGCTGGCGTTTACCGATGATGGGCGCAGCCTGTGGTTACTCGCCGCCCGGGAACGGGCGCTGCTGGGTTTTGCGCGGAGCGGGGCGTTGCTCGAGGCTGTGAACCTGGAGGATCTGGGCCGGCATCGGCAGGCTGAAGGGCTGGCACTGCTGCCGGACGGCGGCATTGCGATTGCTGACGAGGGCGGCAGCAAACGCGCCCGATTGACGGTCTACGATCGTGGCTGACGGGCGGGCGCTCGTGTTCGTGCACGGTCACGGCCCGAAGCCAGCGGCCGAGGCGCTGCTGCCGCTTTGGCGCGGTGCCATCAGCGCCGGGTTGCGCCGTGATCACCCGGAGGCGCTCGACGCCTTCGATGCCTGCGAGATCCACCTGGCCTACTACGCTGATCTGTTCCCGGAAGCGTTGGCAACGCCCTACGATGCCGCGCTCGATCTGGCGGATCGACGCCGCGCGCTCGAAGCACTCGCAGCGCTCGATAAGCCGAAGAAGTTTCGCCGGGGCCAGTATGAGCAGCTACCGGGCAAGACGTCGCTCAAGGAGTTTCTGGCCGATCTGTCTGCGCCTTTGGCACGCGGCCTGGGCGTGGGGGTGCAGGCGGTCCGCCGCCGGATGCCGGAGTGTGGGCCCTACTGGGACGAGCGCCTGCCCTACGCGGCGCAGTGTCAGGCGCGGGTGCGCGAGCCGCTGCAGTCGCTGCTCACCAGTCATCGTCAGGTGCTGTGCATCAGTCATGGCTTTGGTGCGGTGTTGACCTGGGATGTGCTCTGGACGCTGTCACAGGAAGCCGCGCTGACGCCTGACCAGCGGCTGCACAGCTGGATCACCCTCGGCGCGCCGCTAGCCGACGACACCGTGCGGGCCCGGTTGGCCGGGGCGACAGAAAAAGGCACGGCGCGGTACCCGGGCTGCCTCACCTTCTGGCACAACCTGGCGGCGGAAGATGACTACATCTGCCACGACGAGACGGTCGCCAACGATTTTCGTGGCATGCTCGAGGGGCGCTGCTTAAGCAGTATTGAGGATCACCTGATCTACAATCTCAGCGTGCGCTTCGGACGCTCGAACCCGCACAGCAGCCTTGGTTACCTGGTACATCCTCGCTGCAGCGCGATCGTTGCGCAGTGGCTGCTCGGCGCCAGCTAGCGTTCGTTCTAACCGATGCAACGTTCCTGCAGGCGAGCGGCCGCATCGGGCCGGGCCAGTTCCGCAAAGAACGCATCGAGATAACGCAGCGCGCGCTTGCGCTCTGCGACCGAGAGCTCCGGCTGCTGGGAGAACAGGGATCGGATTGCCGGCTGCGCGTTCAGCAGTCGCGCGCTGACGGCGGGCAACGCGTCGTTGAAACGACAGTAGCCGCGATAGCTGCGCTGGCGCACGTTGCGCAGGTTCAGGTTGGCGGGCGGCGCGGCGTAGCGCGGATTGACCAGCCCGGTGTTGTCGAAATCGTAGGGCACCGAAAAGACCCGATTCTGCGCATTCACCAGCGGCACCGCGTTGTGACAGCAGTCATCGCCCGCCGGTCCCCGGGCCAGGGAAAAGTCCGGGTTGCCGATCATGTACGCGAACAGCGAGACGAGGGCACCGTGCGCAGCATCCAGATTGGCGCGGTCGACGCGCGGCCCTTTGGCCGCGGTCAGGGACAGTCGCCGGGCCAGCTCTTTCTTGTGCTCGATCAGGAAGCCTGCATGCAGGTGACGGCGGGCCGGGCGGTCACTGTCGACATAGGTGATCGACAGCGGCGCCACGCGGAAGCTGTGGTCCGTGAGCTGATTCAGGGTGCGGTAGGCGAGCATTTCCAGCCAGACCTTGGAGGGATCGCCGCTGCGGGTGAGGGGCCCGCAGTGCGTGACAAGCTTGCGGCGATGGTGACCGGCGAAGGGCGTTTCCGGAATCGCCTTTTTGTCCAGGCGCAGCCACAGCGGCGGAAATCGGCAGTTGCTGGGCTTGCGGCGCGACTTGCCGCGGGGGCGCACCTCGGCATCGAGCATCACGCCACCATCGGTCAGGGCAAGTGTCGCCGGACGGTACTCGGGCTCGGTGGCCCGGTCCCGCGCCAGGACCTGCCAGGGGCCGGTGAGGGTGATCGCCAGCGGGGGCGGCAGATTGCCACCGGTCGCTTCCGGCCCCGCCTCGAACAGGCCGCGACCTTCGGCACCGGCGACGAACGGCGTACAGGCTGCCAACAGCGCGACCAGCCATCGCGTCGCGCGCTGCGGGCGGGCTCGGTGCCACGGGCCATGACGTTGGGCCATGCGCGACGAACTCCTGCAATTCGAAGGTCAGGCACTATGGGTCGAAGCAAGGCTGGCGGTCAATCGGTGACCGAGCATAGAATCAGGGCAGGTGAGGGGAGCCACCAGCATGAACAAGTCAGCGAACGACGCTCAGGCGGACCAGCCTTCGGTAGCCACAGTGCCTGCGACGGCGATTACCGTGCGCGCATTCCGCTTCGACTTTCCTGAGACCATCGATCCGGTCTGGGTGCCGGGCAATCCCTGGCGCTCGCATTTCTACAACGGCGTGTCACTGACCATGCCCTACCTCGAGCCCTACCTGGTGCAGACCATGCGGGAGGCCATGCAGCAGGTGGAGGATCCGGCGCTGCTCGCCGACATGCGCGGCTTCAACGGCCAGGAAGCCGCCCACTACCGCTGCCATCGCCGGCTGAACGAGGTTCTGCGTCACAGCGGGCATCCCCAGTTCGCCCAGGTCGAAAAGCGGATTGAGGCCAGCTATCAGCGACTCAAGACGCGCAGCCTGCGCACCCGGATGGCGTACTCCGCCGGTTTCGAGTGCATGACCTGTGGCTTTACCCGGTGGATGATCGGACGCCGCCGGCAGCTGTTCGCGAACGCGCAACCGCATGTCACTTCCTTCTGGCTCATGCATATGGTTGAGGAAACAGAACACAAGACCGTCGCTTTCGATGCCTACCAGGCCTGCTTTGGTGACTACTGGGCGCGCGCCTTCGGTGTGCTGCACGGCTCCTTTGGCGTTCTCGGCCTGGGCGTTCAGGGGATGTGGTCTGCGCTGCGCCGCGAAGGGCATCTGTCATCGCCTCTCGGTGTGCTGCGATTCCTGCGCGAGATTGGGAGCGTGATGGTCAACGTGGGGCCCGCCCTCTTGCGGGCGCTGCGGCCCGGCTACGACCCCAGGGACGAGTTCGACCCGGACTGGGTCGACGAGTGGGTGGCGGCCTTTGCTGCGCACGCCGAGGGGACTGATGCACCGCTGCCCCTGATCGACACCACGGACGGCGTGATGGCCGTTCCGTTCGGTCGCGCGAGCAGCTAGCCGCCAGCGCGTCAGGGGCGGCGGCTGGCTGTCGCTGACCCTGTTTTATCACCTTCAGCATCGAGTCCCGGGGAGGACGTATGGAACGACTGCAACGAACGATGATCGCTCACGGGCTGCTGGTGGTGCTGGTCTCCATGCTCGCCGGATTCATGCTGATTTTCTCGCTGGTGGGCGGCTTCGAGATCTGGCCCGGAACCATCCTGTCCATCCCCGCCTATGGCACCACCGATGGCTGGGTGCGCGCAAACAGCGGCGGCGTCACCAACGGGCTGCTGGTGATGGCGGTGGCCTTCGCACTGCCGAAAATCGATGTGTCCGCCTTTCAGCAGAAGCTGCTCGCCTACGGGTTCATCTACATCGCCTGGTCATTCACCGTGTTCTACTGGGTCGGCAACGCGACGGCGCACCGTTCCCTGACCCTGGGCGACAACCCGCTTGGGGAGTCGAGCCTGCTGAGCGCCCTGGGCTTTCTGCCGGGCCTGCCAAGCGTCTTCCTGGTGCTCGTGTTGCTGGCGATTGCCGCGCGGGGCGTTCTGAAGAGCGGTTCAAGCTCCTCGGACTAGTACATCGATCTAGCCCCAGCCCGCCGCGGTCAACTCGTCATCGTCGAAGCCGAAGTGATGGGCGATTTCGTGAAGCAGGGTCTTGGCAACCTCGCGCTTGAGCGATGCGTCCGGCAACGCCAGAGCAAGGTGCGGTTCCCGGTAGATGAAGATCACGTCGCTCAGCTCGCCGGTGGTTTCAAAGCTACGCTCCGGAAGCGGCGTGCCGAGGTACAGACCGAGTAGCTCTTCCGCCGGCGCGTCCCCCAGCGCCTCGCTTGCTTCAACCCCCGGGGCATCCTGGACGATGATGTCGACCTGCTGCAGCGCGCTGCGGACCCAATCGGGAAGCTCCGCGATCGTGTCGCGAATCACCTCGTTGAAGCCTTCAGCCAGCATGGCGGGCGCGCGTTCCTAGGGCTCCGCAATCCAGGGAACGCGGGCATCGTTGTAGCGACCGCTGCCGAGCAGCGTGCGCATGGCCACCATGGTTTCGAAGGGCGCCCCGACGAGGAGCCGATTGGTCAGCCAGGCGGGCGTGGCGCCCTCCGGATCGATGTGGGCCTCGCTCACCACGCGGACCTTGCCGGCTTCTGCGGGCGTGAAGGCCCAGCTGGTTGTGCCCGTCGTCAGTCGCACAGCGCCGCGCGCACTGGGTGTCTCCGGCGGGACGTCATCACCGCTCAGCAGCGTCGCTGTCATCGTGACCGTGCCATCGGCCGCATCCTGTGCCCAGCGCACGTCGGTGATGCCTTCCCGGTCTGCGACCGGCCAGGGCAGATCGTTGAGGGTGTAGTGGATGAAGTGCGTGTCGGACAAGGTCTTCAGCACGGTGCTGGATTTGCAGTGAGCGGCCCACTCGGCGCAGCGCTCCGAATCGAGGACGAGGGCCGTGAGCGCAGTAACGGTGCCGTCTACAAGCATCTCGGCGCGCACCGCCTTGTAGCGGGACCCTTCCACGGAGCGCGTGTAGATCGTAATCCCGTCATCGTCTTTCTTCAGCGCCCAGTCGGTCTCGGCGGCCTGCAGCGGGGTGCTCAGCACACCGATCAGTGTCAGAATCAACGCTGGAAGGAGAAGCGACTGCATTGACGAACGTCCGTGCCTGAAGTCGCCGCAACATAGCACGTGTGTTGGGGGATACCATGCAGAAAGTCTTGCCCTGGGTTCTGGTGATCTACGTCGCCTTTGTGTTTCTCCAGTCGCTGGTCTTCAAGTTCAGCGGCTCGGAAGAGACGGTCATCATCTTCGATACGATCGGTGACTGGATGGCGGGGATCGGTCCCCTGAGCGCCCTGGCGGAGCCGTTCCGTAACCACGGCGGCGTGGCCGTCGGCGTGACGGAGCTCATTGCCAGCACGCTGATCCTCATTCCCCGCACGCGCCTGTGGGGCGCCTTGCTCGCACTGGGCGTGATCAGCGGAGCGATCTTTTTCCATCTGTTCACGCCGCTTGGGGTGGTGCGCCAGGTCGATGCGGCCGGCAATACCGATGGCGGGGTGCTGTTTTATATGGCCTGCGGCGTCTGGATCGCCAGCGCGATCACCGTCTACCTGAACCGCCCGCGCTGATTTTGCGCTAGCATAGCGTCCGTTCCGGCCGAGAGACGGCGCGGCGGGACATACCTGCCAAAGCACCGCAGCCGGCGTCTGATCACAGTTGGGGAACTCGTCATGCCTGCCCGAATTCTGGCCGTGGCGTGCCTGGTGCTGCTCGTGGCGGCGCCCGCGCACGCTGATCTCATCAGCGACTGGGCGAAAGAGCCCGAGGTGTTAGACGCCAAGATCTCGCCCCAAGGCGATTACCTGGCGGTGCTGAAACAACAGGATGGCAAACGCATCCTGGTTAATCTGACCTATCCCGCGCTGGAGCTTGCTTCGGTCATGAGCTTCCCGGGCCGCAACGAAGTCGGCAGTTTCTCCTGGGTGAATGACGAGCGCCTGGTTGCCAGTATCTGGCAGGACCGGTCGCGCTCCACGGAGCCGGAAGCCTATGGCGAGCTGTTCGCGATGAACGCCGACGGCAGCAAGCCGGTTCACCTGTTCGGCTATCGAGCAAGCCAGGATGCGATCAGCACCGGTCGCCGCACTAAGGTCCGGACCAACGAGCGCGGCAGCGCCCGGCTCATGAGCCGAATGCCCGGGAACAAGCGTGAGATTCTGATCAGTATCCGCAACTGGGACCTGGGCTTTGATCAAACCGTCGAGGCGGCGCAGCTCGATGTCTATACCGGACGTGTACGCAACCGCGTCCGGGCACCGGTTCCTAACGCGATCCTGATCGCCGATCTGGGTGGCAAGGTTCGCTTCAGCTATTCCACCAACGATGATCAGGACACGGTGATCCACATTCGGGATCCGAAAAAGCGTGCCTGGAAAGTGTTCTCCGAAGCGGCCTACGGCGAAAGCAACATCGAGCCCCGGGGCCTCGCAGCCGATGGGCGCCTGTATGTGAGCTACCGGCCCGATGACGGTCCGGCGGGCATCTACTACATGGATCCGAAGACGCAGCAGCGCGAAGAAGTCTTCCAGAACTACCTGGTGGATTCCTTTCTGGAATCGGATCAGGCGGGCAATGCCTATGCGATTTACTACATGCCGGACCGGCTACGTTACCAGGTGATCGACCGCAAGCATCCCCGGGCCAAGCTGTTGAAGTCTCTCAGCAAGCTCTTCCCGGAGGCAACGCCGCGCATCACCAGTAGCTCCCTGGACCAGAAGGTCGCGGTGGCGTTCATGCAGCAGCCGAACAAGACGCCGGAGTTCTACCTGTACGATGCGAACAAGAAACAGCTGGCGCAGCTGTTCGACTCGCAGCCCTGGATCGACGACGGCATGCTGCCGGAGATGCGCCCAATCAAAGTGCGCGCCCGGGATGGCATTGAGCTGCATGGTTACCTCAACGTGCCCGCCGGCCACGAGGCCAAGGACCTGCCGCTCATCGTCGTGCCCCACGGCGGTCCCCATGGCCCGCGAGACGAGTGGGCCTTCGACTGGTTCGCGGGGATCATTCCCATGCACGGCTACGCGACTCTGCAGCTCAACTACCGGGGCTCCGGCGGTTACGGTACGCAGTTTGAACGCTCGGGTTTTCGGGAGTGGGGCAAGAAGATGCAGGATGACCTGACCGATGCGACCCGTTGGGCAATCGATGAGGGCGTCGCAGACCCGGACCGGCTGTGCATCTTTGGCTGGAGCTATGGCGGCTATGCCACGCTCATGGGCATCATCCGGGAACCGGAGCTGTATCAGTGCGCCGCCGCAGGTGCGGGCGTTTACGATCAGGACGTGCAGTACCGCAAGTCGGACTTTGCCGAGAGCACCCGCTGGGGCAAGAAGTACGTGGACAAGGTCATCGGGCCCACGGCGGAAGACCGCCGCGCGGCGTCACCCATCGCCTACGTGGACCGGATCAAGACACCGCTGATCCTCATCCACGGGCGGGAAGACCTGCGGGTACCGGAGGAGCATGTGGATGCGCTGCTCAAGGCCTACCGCGCAGCCGGCAAGGAAGCACCGGAGGTGCTCATGCTGTCCCGGGAGCGGCACACACCGCGCAAGCCGGAGAACGTCGAGGCCATGTGGCGCATGATTCTCGGCTTCTTCCGGGAGCACATCGGGCCCGGGGTCACCGTGGCCGCGAGTCCGGCCGTTAGCCCAGATGGGGTTGCGACCGGGCGCTAGTTCTCGATCAGGGCGGATTTTCGGCGATCAACTTCTGCAGGTTGGCCATCGCAGGAAAGGCGTTGTCCCGAATCCGAGCCAGGATCGCCCGACGTTCATGATCGTCCTCGGCAACGCTGGCGCTGGTCGCGCTAAAGCCATCGAGCCGGTTGTTCACCAGCCAGCCGCGTAGCTCTTCGTCCTGGGACCACTTGTACTGGTTCAGCATGAATGCCGCCGTCATGGGTGGCCAGTCCACCAGCCGGTCGGGTAGGGGCACCGGGCCGCAGAGTTCGTTCTTCGCTTCGTCGCTGTCCCGGGTGAGCTCGACGTGCGCGATGAGTGCAGCTGAAAACACCGGCTGAAAGGATCGCACCATCTGCGGTGTGATGGTGTCGCCATTAAAGATGGGTTGAACGGGGAGAGCTTTCAGGGCGCTGGCCGAGCAATCGACGTGCAGGTGGTTGGGACTGGTTGGCAGCGTCCCCTGCTCGAGAGCGATCTCCTCTCGACCCAGGCGGGTCACCCGCCCGAGGCGCACGATGTTCTTCACCTGCTGCAGTGCTTCAATCTCGGCGCTGCTGACCGTGGCCGCATGAAACATCTGCGGCTCGACGGCGGGATCGATCCGCAGCACGTTTCCCGCTTGCTCCAGCCGGGCAAAAAGATCTTCGACCGAGGTCGCCTGCGCGGCTGCTTCCATCTGGGCAGCCTGTGCGCCCATGGCCTGCTCGAAGAACGCCATACCCGGCTGGGTCGTAGCGCGGTTAATCAGTCAGGCGTCGCGGGGCATGATCCAGGTGATCGCATCGCCTGCGACGCCCTGATCGAGCAGCCACAGCACTGCGTCGATGGCCGTCTTGCCGCCGCCAACGATGACGTAGCCTGCCGGCGGTGCCGGCGTCCTGACCAGATCGTTGATGGGAATGAACTGCACGCCCTCATCAATCTCAAAGTTCGGTGTGTGCGTTGATGGCACCGAAGTGTTCAGGAAGGTGCAATCCACGGTCTTCAGCCGAGGCTTTATGTGCTGGACCTCCCCGGACAGCACAGAGCGGAAGCGACCCTCGCCCAGGTATTCACAGCCCGGGAAGTACTGCACCCGGCCCGTGGGCAGGAACTGTTCACGCATGACTGCCTCGAAATAGCCGCGCACTTCCGCACCACTCGCCAGGTCGTGGAGTCCCCTGTTCAGCCCGACCTGATCAATATGACCGCTCCCCAGTTCCCGTGAGCTGACGCCGTAGAATGCAGAGGGCTGATGCAGGGTCACGAAGGGGTAGGCATCGTTCCAGTGCCCACCCGGAGCATGGTGACGATCGACGATGGCGAGGGTGGCGTCGCTCTCCGTCAGGATGATATCGGCGAATGCCATCCCCACGGCACCGGCACCAACGATCAGATAGTCAGGGGTCAAGGCGGATGAGACCATGTCGTACGCTCTCTATAACGGTGTTATCGCTCCCGAAGCCATGATATAACAGTGTTATGATCTGTCAACACCCGTGCGGAGCACCAAGCTTTGACTGTCCCTGAGGAGATGGCGACCACCCGGTCCGGGCCGACCAAAGCACGCATCCTTGCAGCGGCGTCACAACTGCTTCTGGAGCAGGGAACCACCTCGCTGAGCGTACGGGCGATTGCCCAGCAGGCCGGCGTATCCACCATGGGCATCTACAGCCACTTCGACGGCAAACAGGGCGTCTTCGATGCGCTGTATCGAGAAGGCTTTGAGAGACTGGCGCGCGCGCTGGAACGTGCCCTGAAGATCCCCGACCCGCGCGAGGCAGCACGACTGGGCACGCAGCTGTACCTGGAACTCGCGCAGGACTACGAATCGCATTATCGCCTGATGTTCGGCGAGCGTGCCGGCAGGTTCGAGCCGTCGGAAACAGCGCGTGCGGACGCGTTGCGAGCGTTTGAGCTCCTGGTGCAGCTGATGGCGAAACTCATGCCGGTGCGCAACAGCGGCGCCACACATCTGTGTCATGCGGTTGCTTTCTGGGCACAGCTGCACGGCTATGTCAGCCTGCAGCAGCAGATGTTGCCGCACCTGCCCGCTCAACAAGACTGGGACAAGCAGGTGTTACGGACGATGGACGACATGATTGAGCGATTGGCGCAGGGCGATGTGCCCGGCGCGCAGCGCTGAGGGGGCCTAGCGCTCGGGTATGTCTGATACCGGGTCAACGACCTCGAGTACGATCTGGCGTTGCTCGAACGTCGCCGATAGCGATGCGCTCGTCCAGTCTACGGTCATGCCGGCTGCGCCACGATGGGAAACCTGGGGTGCGGGAATGCGCACCGTGCTTGCGGCCGGCAACAGCTGCAGTGCGGCCTGTGCGGTCTGGGCGAAAGGCTGGTGCGGATGCAGTGGCAGCAACAACACCGGAGCGCCTGCGGCGTTATGGAGCATCGTATCTGCGCCTGCGCCTGCGCCTGCCCCGGCGGGCGGTGTTTTGGCTGGCAATAGCCAGGGCAGCAGCCAAGCGTCTCCCGCTGGTGGCCCGCTCGGAAGGGTCGCGCTCAGCGTGACCAGCAGCGGCCCCGCGGTTTCCGGAGGATTGAGCCAGCAGGGTTGCTGGGCGGCATCAAGGCGTTGCGCGGGCGGTACCGCGTCGTGTGCGAAAGGACAGTGCCGGCAGGCCCGGCCACAGCAGCTGCCGCGCTGCCGGTGACCGTAGCTGGTGAACACCAGGTAGCCGGTATCGGGATCCTGGTAGCTGCGTTCCCTGCGAGCGCTCGCTGCGGCCTCTAAATGCCAGACGGCGCCTTGATCGGCGCCGTCGTTGCGGGGACCTGCGGTGTGTTTAGCCGTTGACGCGGAAAACGCCCTGCATCGCGACCCAGTGTCCGGGGAAGGTACACATATACCGGTAGTCGCCGCTCAGGCCCGAGATGTCGAAGGTGACTGAGGTGGATTCACCGCCGCCGACGATTTTGCTGTTGGCGATGACGCGATCGTCGTCGGGTACATAGTTTTCCGCTGCGGTGACCTTCAATGCTGCGTTTGCGACCGCCTGCGTGGCGTCCATTGGCACCAGCACGAAATTGTGGCCCATCGCCGCTGCGGGTAGGTTCCCGGTGTGTGTGAGCGTTACCGTGAAGGAGCCGCAGCTCTTGTTGGCCACGATTTCCTTGGTGTTGAAGGCCAGTGCGTCACCAACTTCAAGGGTGAAGGCGCAATCGGAATCACCGCCGGCGGCATCGCCTTCGGCAGCCCCCGCCGCTCCTGCAGCCGTTGCGGCGCCCGCGCCGCCAGCAACCGCTTCCGGGGTCGGGGCTTTGTCCATCGCTGCGGCGGCATCGTCCGCCGCTTCTGCGGCCATGGCCGCCGCAGGTGCCGCTGCGGCAGCAACAGTCTCCGCGGCCTCAGCGGCCTTCGGAGCGGCCTTGGCCTGCTCACCGCTGCATCCGATCAGTACAACCACTGTGGCTGCGATCGCGGAAAGCTTGATGTTCTGATTCGTCATGGATAGAACTCCGAGAGTGATTGTCCAGTTCGGGTGACACAATACCGCAATTGATGTGATGGCGGCATCGCCCGATCACGCTGGTTCGGCGCACGCCGGTTCGGCGGAACGCAGGCCAACGGTACCCGGCAAGAGCCAAGCCTCGCGTCAACGCGAAATGATTGATTATCATTCTCATATAGACAACCATGGTCTGACAAGGAGTCCGTGCCCATATGACCGCTAGTACCGTTGCAGAGGAGCCTGCGGTTCCGGAGCCTGATGAGGCCAAGGAAACCCTGACCAGCGGCATTGCTGCGCTCGCGCCGTTCGCCTATCCCTCTGCCGGGCCGCTGGCGCTCAGCGCGCTGCTGGCTGTGCTTGCCGCGTTGCTGGGGCTCGTTCCTTACTGGGCCGTCTACAAGGTGGCCGTGGTGCTGGCGACCGATCAGTCGACCGATGGCCTTTGGAGCCTCGGCGCGATCGCCCTGGGGTCAGTGCTGGCGCGCTTTCTCTTAAGTGGGGTTTCAACCTATATCGCCCACGGCGCCGCCTTCGAAATCCAGTACCGGCTGCGTCTGACGATTGCGGAGCACCTGGCACGCGTGCCGCTCGGTTACGTCAACAAGCGTCGCTCCGGCGAACTGAAAAAAGTGATGGCGGATGATGTGGAGCGGCTGGAGCTGTTTCTTGCGCACGCGATCCCGGATCTGACGACGGCGCTCGTCACCTTTCTAGCCCTCTTTGGCTGGATGCTCTGGGTTGATTGGCGGCTGGCGCTGGCGGCGTTCGCGCTCGTGCTCCCGGCGTTCGCTGCAATCGCTTATGCCATGCGCCGCTCCGGACATCACACGAGCGAATACAAGACGACTCAGGGCCTGATGAACGCCGCGATTGTGGAGTTGGTGCGTGGGATGCCGGTGGTGAAGATCTTCAACCGGGCCGAAGATCAGGTGCGCGGCACGGAGCAGGTCATCGCGCGCTACGTGGACGTGGTCAAGCGCTACAGCCTTGAGTTTTTGCCGTTCGGTACGGCGTTTTATGTTCTGCTCGGGTCCAATGTGCTCCTGATCTTGCCTGTCGGTGGCTGGTTGTGGACCAGCGGCAGTATTACGACCGAGGTGTTCCTGTTCTTTCTGATCATTGGGCTTGGAGCGCTCAGCTCCCTGGTGGCCCTGTTGTTTCTGTTCGCGAACCTGTCTCACATTGCCTCGGGTGGAACGCTGGTGACGGAACTGCTTGCTCAGTCGGCGCTCAGTGACAACACCGCCGAACCTCGCGAACCGGAGGATGCGACGCTGCGTTTTGCCGATGTGTCCTTTCGCTACGATTCCAGCTGGGCGTTGCGCTCCGTCAGTTTCGTCGCCCGCCCGGGCACGCTGACCGCGGTGGTGGGCGCATCCGGGTCCGGGAAGAGCACCATCGCCGCACTGACCGGACGGTTCTGGGATCCGCAGATGGGTCAGGTCGAGATCGGTGGTGTGTCGCTGCCCGACATCGCCCCTGATACGCTGTACCGCCAGGTGTCGCTGGTGCTGCAGGAAGCGTTTCTGTTCGACGACACGGTGCTCGGGAACCTGCGCCTGGCCCGGCCCGATGCGTCACACGAACAGATTCAGGATGCAGCGCGCAGGGCGCAGATCCACGATCGCATCGAGGCCTTGCCGAAGGGCTACGACACACCGCTCGGGGAGCACGGCGTACGGCTGTCCGGCGGCGAGCGGCAACGGTTGACCATCGCGCGCGCGATTCTGGCGGATACGCCGATCATTGTGCTCGATGAAGCCACAGCGTTCGTTGATCCGGAGAATGAGACGCTGCTGCAGGCGGCTATTTCCGCTCTCGTCGAGGGCAAGACGGTGCTGATGATCGCGCACCGGCTGTCCACGGTAGCCGGGGCCGACCAGATCCTCGTGATGGA
>JBCDIK010000020.1:0-27542 GCA_038749065.1 Pseudomonadota bacterium
GAGCACCGCCTCCCGATCCAGCTGCGTCCAGCTCGGCACGGTGCCGAGGGTATCGGCCATGGCCGCGCCCCGTTCTCCCATCGGCTTGGGCTCCCCGACGGTGCTGTCGACCTGCGTCTGATGCTCCAGCTCCGCGTTGAGCTCGCCGCCCAGCAAGACCGCGTAGGCCGACACGAAAAACCACATGAGCAACACCACAACGGCGCCAAGGGCGCCATAGGTTTCCTGATAGGTGTCGAAACGGGCCACGAACCAACTGAAGCCGCCGCTGGCCAGGGCCCAGACCAACAGCGCGAAGAACGCTCCCAGCGTCACCCAGCGCCAGCGCGGACGGCGGCGAGAAGGGCCGAAACGGTACGCCACCGCCAGAGCGACAAGAACCACGAGCGCGATGATCACCCAACTCGAGATCCGTACCAGCCACTCGGCCGGTGCTGAAAACGTCACCAGGCTCAGCACCGTGGGGACCACCGCCAGGGCCAGCAGCATCAGCGCAAAGAGCACCAGCCCGAGCAGGGTGAAGAGCAAAGACTGGGCGGTGAGCACCACGAAAGAGCGGCGCTCCACCTCGTCGTAGACCGCGTTCAGGCCGCCGAACAACGACCGCATGGCCTTGGAAGAGCTCCACAGGGAGAGCGCGACAGACAGCACGATGCTCCAGCCCAGGGAACGATCTTCGGCGCTCGCCAGGTCATTGAGCTGAGTTGTGACAATGGATCGGGCATCTTCCGGCAAGTAGTCCGCGACCGCCGTGACCTGTTCCTGCACATCCGCCGGGGTGACCACAAGACCGTAGATGGAGATGAGCGCCGCCAGCGATGGCGCCACCGACAGCAAGCCGTAAAACGCCATACCGGCAGCCACCAGGGCAATGTTGTCGTGCCGCGACTCGTGCCAGACCCGCAGAAGGACATCGCGCCAGCCCCGCCAGGGCATCTCCAGCGGGGAGTTCGCAAAACGTCCGCGATCATCGAGGGCGGCCAGCGCAGCGGCGGGATCAACGGTGTTCATCATTCACCTCCGTCAGATCGGGCTCTGTCAGGTCAGCGAGGGCGAGAATCTGCTCGATGATCTCCGCCAATGCCTCGCGGCGCGCTGCCGTTGCCCCTTCGCTGCCGAGCTTGCCGAACTGCCGGGCCAGGCCCCGGCGCAGGTCCGCGGGAATCTGGTCCATCTGGTGCCGGGCCTGGCCCAGATCGACCGCCAGCGCCTCGCGCCGGGCGTGATTGCGCTCGCTGATGAGCTGGTGATGACGCCAGGCGCGCCCCAGCACCACGTAGGGAAAGTTCGCATCCTGCACCGGGCCCACCTGCAGTCTTCGACCGCCGAGGCGAGCGCCGAGCACCTTGACCCGGGCCAGTTCCTCGCTGCCCAGCCACGCGCCGGCACTGCCGAGCACCGCCCCAAGTCCAGCGCCGAGGAACAGCGATGCGCCGCCGAGCAACAGATCGACGCCGCCGCCAGCCACAGCGCCGGACAGCGCGCCGGTGACGAGTAGCTGCTGCCGCGACAGCCCGAACAGCTGCCAACTCTCCCGGGCAAAGAGCTCCGTGTCGAGAAGCCGCGCGGTGCTGTCCTGAGTTTCGAGCTGAAAGTGCCGATAGCGCTGGGCGATGGTGTTGCGCGCCTGATCCTCGCGCCGGCGAATGCGGCTCTTAAGTCGATCGGTGAGCGATTCGCGCAGCGTCCCGGTCTCGGCCTCACCACCCTCCGTCGACGGCGGCAACGGCGCACTTTCTGAGAAGGTGAGCACGTCGCAGAGCAGATCTGCAAGATCCGCGGCGCTCTGTCGCACGCGCGATCGCCGCTCTTCAACAAGCACCTCCACGGCCCGCCGCAGCGCCGGCTTGAAACGTTCATCGAGCTCTGCGAAACCACGCAGCAGATCGAGCCGTTTGTCGAAGTCAGCGTGCATGGCGTCAAACACCCGGACGATGGAAAAGTACTGGCCCAGCGCGGCCCGCCATTCCTCGACGTAGTCGCCCGCGCCAATCAGGTTGATCAGCGCCATGCGCGGCTGACCGGTCCAGCGCAACACCTCCATCTCCAGCTCGTACTCCGGCCCGTAGGGCTTGGCGCCATCAACGACGTAGAGAATACCGGCCCCCTCAATCAACGGCGTGAGCAGCTCGCGCTCATCGTGAAAGCGATCATCGTCACCATGGGCCTCGATAAACGCAGCGACCAGCGCCGGCCGCTCGCTGGCGTCGGTCTCCTGCGCCTTAAGCCAGGCCAGCAGCGCCCGGGCGCGCTGGAACCCAGGCGTATCGACCAGCTCGTAGAGCAGCTCACCATCCACGCGCAGCGCGAAGCGGCGCGCCGCCCGCGTTGTGCCGGGGACCGGCGACACGGCGATGGTGTCGTCCTCGGCCAGCGTGGCAACGATGCTGCTTTTGCCCTTATTCGGATGGCCGATCACCGCGAAGCGCGGCGCCGGGGCAGAGGGCGCGTGGTCGCTCACGAGCTCGACTCCGCCGCCGACCATTGCCAGACCACGATCCGAACGTCTTCCAGCGCCGCCACCGCCTGCGTCCAGATGCCCAGGTCCATCGCCGTCGGCTCGCCACCGCCGACTGCGACCGGCACCACCAGCACCCGGCCGGCGTCGCCGACGCCATCGCGCAGCCGCTGGAGGAGATCGAGGAACTCCAGCAGCGGCGGCTCCCAGGCTTTGGCCAGGACGACCACCGCGCTCGCGGTGAGCGCATCGAGCTGCGCCTGCTCCGTGGCCAGCTCGGTCTGCGTGGACAGCGCAAGGGTGGTCGCCGGCACTGCGGTGCAGTGCTGCCGGGCCCAGTGGTCGAGCGCTTCGGCGGCGACCGCTTCGTTCCAGTTCACGAGCGCGCTCGCCCTGCTCTCGACCGGCACCTGCGCAGCCGCATCAGGCGCGCTCGCCGCGCGATCCGGCAGCCGCGGGGCGGCGCCCTCCCTGCGGTCCACCTGGTGATCGACCAGTGCGGTCTCCATCCGCTCGAAGAGCCGTTGCACCCGAGGGTCGCCCAGCAGCGCCTGCCGGGTGACGGCGCGCAGGCGCCACCGGGCGACCATGGCCAGCAGCACCCGTGGGATGAGGCCATAGAGGGCGATGGCGCCGACGACGAAGGGCCACCAGTCCCCCAAAGACTGCACCTGCTGCGGGGCCAGCGCCTGCGCCCGGCTGAAACGAGACAAGCCGACGAGCGCGGGTTCCGGCACTGCCGCCGGCCACAGCAGCTCAAAGGGACGTGCGAGCGCGGCAACGAGCGCTGACACCCGTTCCGGCGCGACTTCAAGCGTGGTGCTCCAGCCGAAGGTGAGATCACTGAAAGTGATCCGCAGGAGCACCACCGCGAGGCTCGCGAGAAAGAACGCGATCGCGAAGATCTGCCCGTAGAGCACCAGCTGCCAACGGCTAACCGCCCGCAGGTCGAGGCCCTCCGGTGCACTACGGCGAGGCTGTCCGAACCAGCCGAGGTGAGCCTCGGGAAAGTGCCGGTTCAACCAGGCGGACAGCCACTGGCCCGGGCTGAAGCTCGCCAGCACATCCTGCAGCCAGCCCAGCCCCGGCGCGCGACCGGGCAACAACAACAGCGTCAGCAGCAGCATGATGCCCGGCAGCACGATCAGCACCCCGAACAGGCTGACGAGATTGACCGGCGCTGAGCCGTCGTAGCGCAGTGCGAGACCGGCGACGGAGGCTCCGATCAGACCGCCGAGCAGGGTGAGCAGGACGGCGCCCAGGCGTAGCGCGCGGTCGAGCCCGGCACCGGGCGCCGGCGTGGACACAAGACGGTCGCCACAGTGCGCCCACCAGCTATGCAGGATCGCGAGGCGCGCACCCGCCTGCGCGCTGGCGGGCGACCAGCCGTGAGCCAGCGCGGCTTCGCGATCACGGCGGTGCCGCTCGCCCAGCGGGTGCGACTGATCGCGCTCGAGAGTGCTGGAAAGATCCAGCAGAAATCCCAGCACTTAGAGCGAAACGCCCGCCTGCGCAAAGGTGTCGCAAGCGCTGACGTCGCCGCCGCGCAGGCCGATCATCAGCCATTCCTTGCGCTGCGCAGAGGTACCGTGCGTGAAGGTCTCCGGGCGCGCCCGCCGCCCCGCGTTCTGTTGCAGCGTGTCGTCACCGATCGCGGCTGCCGCCCGTAGCCCCTCTTCGATATCACCCCGCTCGAGCAGGTCGCCCTTGGCGTTGGCGTGATGACCCCAGACCCCCGCATAACAATCCGCCTGCAGCTCGACCAGCACCTGCAACGCGTTCTGATCGGCCTTGCCCACGCGACTCTGGTACGCCCGCACCTTCTGCAGCACACCGGTTAAGTTCTGTACGTGGTGGCCGACCTCATGCGCGATGACATAGGCGGAGGCGAAATCACCTGCGCCGCCCATGCGCGCCAGCTGGTTGAAGAAGCTGGTATCGAGGTAAAGCTTGTAGTCGCCGGGACAGTAAAAGGGACCGGTCGCTGAGCTGTTCATCCCGCAGGCGGAGCGCACCTGGTCTTCGTAGAGCACCAGCGTGGGCTCGCGGTAGCGCTGACCGTACTGCTGAAAGACCCGGTTCCAGGTGTCCTCGGTCTCCGCCAGCATGACCGAGGCGAACTCGCCTTCGACCTGCGCCTGTTCCGAGGTCGGGGCCCGGGCCGGCGCTGAGCTCACGGACCCGCCGCCACCGAGCAGCTGGCCGAGCAGCGCGCTGGGATCGCCGCCGAGCAGAAAAATGACCACGGCCGCTACAATGCCCATGACACCCATGCCGCCGCCAACCTTGGCGCCGCGGCTCATGCCCTGGCCCCGGCGATCCTCTACGTTGCTGCTGCTGCGTCGTCCCCGCCACTTCATAGGCTGCCCCTGCGTTCCCTCGAGCTATCTTACCGAAGCCGGCGGGCGCCGGCGCCGACCGCCGCCGGCCGCTACTCGTCGACGCCTTCGGACGCCGCGGCCTCGAGGCCTTCGAAGTCCTTGACGATGACTTTGCCGCGGGACAGGGCGATGACGCCGAGGCGCTGCCAGACCTGCAGGTTGCCGTTGACCACCTGCCGCGAAACATTCAGAAACTGCGCAAGTTCGGCCTGGGAGAGCCGCAGCACCACCCCCTCCTCCGTGTGCTCGCCATGCAGCCGGGCCAGGATCGCAACGCGCCGGGCCAGGCGCATGGGCACGCTGCGAAACGCCACGTCCTCGACAATATCGCTGGTCCAGCGCACGCGCGCGCAGAGCAGCGCGAGCAGATGCACCGCCAGCCGCGGCTCACTCTCGACGATCTTGAGAAAGCTGCTTCGGGGCAGGGCAAAAATCAGACTGTCCTGCGTCGCAACCACCGAAGCGGTTCGCTCGCCACCATCGAGCAGGGCAATCTCGCCAAGGACCTCACCGGCGCCGATGACGTTCAGGTGGAACTCCTGGCCATCGAGGCTGTTGGCGCTCACCCGCAGCTCGCCGGAGACGATGCCGAACAGTGCATCACCCGGCTCGCCCTGGCGGAACAGCACCTGCCCCTTGCTCAGGCGGCGCTGCTGGCACAGATCGGTGAGCTGTTCGTGCAGCTCCGCGGGCAGCCCGCGAAACAGGGGGTTCTGGCGGATGACCGTGAGAATTCCAGCGTTGGCCATGTTTGCCCCGTTGCCCTGCGTGCGCCCTTGGCTAAGGATATAGGGGCCCGGCGCTCTCTGGTATCTCTCGAGCGCCGGGATCGACATCACCGACCGCGCAGCGAGACCCGCCATGATCTACGACAACATTCTGCAAACCATCGGCAACACACCGATCGTCCGCCTGAACCGCACCGGGCCGGAGCACGTGTCCCTGTACGGAAAAGTCGAGTCCTTCAACCCGCTGGCCTCGGTCAAAGACCGGCTGGCCTACGCGATCATCAAGGACGCGAAGGACTCGGGGGCCCTGCAGCCGGGCCAGACCGTGGTTGAAGCGACCTCCGGCAACACCGGGATCGCCCTGGCGATGGTCTGCGCCGTCCTCGGCCATCCGTTCGTAGCGACCATGGCGGAGAGCTTCTCCGTGGAACGGCGCAAGATCATGCGCGGCCTCGGCGCCAAGGTCATCCTCACCCCGGCGGCGGAGCGCGGGTCCGGCATGGTTCGCAAAGCCGCTGAGCTGGCCGAAACCCACGGCTGGTTCCTGGCCCGACAGTTCGAGAACCCCGCCAACCCCGCCTACCACCGCAGCACCACCGGGCCGGAGATCCTGCGCGACTTCGCCGGCGAGCGTCTGGACTACTTCGTGACCGGCTGGGGCACCGGCGGGACCATGACCGGAGCTGGTGAGGTCATGAAAGCCGCCCGGCCGGACCTGCAGATCGTCGCAGTCGAGCCGGAAGGCGCCAGCCTGCTGGCCGGCGGCGACTGGTCCCCCCACAAGATCCAGGGCTGGACGCCGGATTTCGTGCCAGGCGTCATCAACCGCGAGATCTACGATCAGACCCTGGGTGTCAGCGATGCGGACGCGATCGCCTGCGCCCAGCAGCTCGCGCACTCGGAAGGCCTGTTCGTGGGCATCTCGGCCGGCGCGACCCTCGCTGGCGCGCTGGCGGTCGCGGAGCAGGCAAGCCCGGGCACGGTGATGCTCGTCATGCTGCCGGATACCGGGGAGCGATACCTGAGCACACCGCTCTTCGAAAACGTCAACGACGGCTCGGATGATGAGTGGCTGGCGAGCCTGAGCTAAGGACTCAATCGGCGCCGACACGGCGCCGACCACGCACGCCGCCAGCCGGCACTCGCACTGGCGGCGAGTCGGGCTCCCGCGCAGGCTGGCGCCATGGCATCCCTGATCATTCCCATCGCGCTTCTTGCGTTGTTTTCGACCGCTGCGTTGGCCCCCGCCAGCGCGAGCTACCGCTGCCAGGAGGCAGGGCAGGCGCCCATCTTCACCGCCATCCCCTGCCATCCCGGAACCGGGCCGGGGGAACGGCTCGGGCAGGGGGTGATCCCGGCGCCAGAGGCGGCGCCGCTCCCGCTACCGTCTGCAGCGCCGGTTACGCCGGGTCGGTCAGCCGGTCGATCCGCTCACCAAGCTCCGCCAGACTCACACTCCCAGGCGCAGCGCCCGCACGTGCGGCCATCACCGCCAGCCGCTGGAAGGCCAGGTTCACCGGGGTCGCAACCCCATGCAGGCGCCCGAGGCGAACCACCTCGCCATTGAGATAGTCCGCCTCGATGTCGCCGGTGCCCCGCGCCAGGCTCTGCCAGCTCGAGCCGCCCTGGCGGGATTGCCCGGCAACGGCATCGTGATAGCCAATCTGCGCGAGCTGCGCGTGCATCTCATCGCGCGTGGCGCAGTCAATGCCAGCGGCGGCGAAGCAGGCCAGGGCCTCCTTGGTCGCGCGCCGAAGCAGGGCTCGGGCAGCGTCACTGACCTGCTCCGCTGCAGGCAGCAGCGCCTGTGGTGCATTGCCGAGATTGGTCAGGAGCTTGCCGTATTTTTTTCGCATGACGCGGGGATCGGCGGTGGCACTGAAGCCGGCCGCGCGCAGATCCGCACACAGGGTTTCGCAGGTTGAGTCGACCCCCTGCGGATAGCACCCGGTATCGAGCACGCCGCCTGCCGCCTCCGCCTGAGTAATGACCTCGCCGGGCTGCAGATGCGTGCCCGGCAGCTGGACCAGCATGGCGTACACCCGGGCAAAGCGCCGCAGCGCGAAGTCTTCGTTACTGACGCCATTCTGGGCGCAGACCAGGGCGGGCTCGACGCCCTGCGCATCGCAGGCTGAACGCAGCGCCGCGAGCGCTGCGATGCTCTGCTGGGTCTTGACGCACAGCAGCACGCAATCGTCGGCGCGCAGATCAAGTTCGACCGGTGTGCTCACAGCCGCCGTCGGCAACTGGTGCTCCCCCGAAGGGGTGATGAAGGTCAGGCCACGATCACGCAGCGCGTCACCGTGGGCCCCGCGGGCAACGAAGACGACCTCGCGCTCCGCCATGAGAAGGCGCGCGCCCACGGTGCCGCCGACACCTCCGGCACCGATGATCACGTATCGCATGGTCGATCCCCGCTCAGAAGCGGGCATGATCACACCCTGCGGCGGCGCTGTCTCGCGCTCAGACCAGGAACCAGATGCTGGCGCTGATCGTGCAGACCAGGCCCCAGAACAGGTACGGGCTCAGATAGGCAACCACTTGCGCGGTGCGCTCGCTGCGACTCTCACTCGGCACGTCGAGATCCCCCGGGAACTCACGACCGTCGCGCTTCCCGCGGTCGGGTTGTGACAGTCACCCTGACGAAAGCCTGTCGCAAGGGGGCCCGGCGCATGCCAACCTGTGATAGCCGTCACACTTTCCGGGCCGATGCGCAGTTTTTACGGAGATCCTGGCGCGCAGGCAATGGCACGACGCCGGCTTGTTGTCGCCCGCTTGTAATCCGGGCTGTGAAGAAAATGAAAAAACAATGGATTCGCCCCTGCTAAGTCTCTGAAAACAAAGCCTTAAGAAAGAACCGGGGCGGCCGCTCTACATCAGCGCGCTTTTTTTCTCAGGCCGAACCTGTATTCTAGACAGCCTCACCAGCCGGTACTGTATGTATGTACAGATCGGCCGCTGAACGCCTTGGCAAAACGATTCGCTAATCGATGCGCCAACGGCATCAGCGCAGGGCTGAGATGTGCGGTGTCATTCTCCTCGGCAGGGCGAAAACACAAGCATCCAGACCGGTTGGTGAGGCCACCTTCCCGCTGTTCTCTGCTCAATGCTTCGCTCGTTCCTGCGCCGAGCTTGCTAGTGCCCACGCTAATTTGCACCGCGCTGAAACTCGCCTGTGCGCTCGTTTCGTTGCAAGTCGCGTCCTGCGCGGCACCGATGCGCCGCGCGCTGGGTCACTCCGGGTCAGGCCGTCTCTTTGGCCGGTACGGTCGGCAGGTGTTCACGCCAGGGGAAGCGATCGTCCGCAACCGCGATGAACTCCGGATTGAGCACCGATTCCTTGGCGTTGTAAGTCATCGGGCTGCCATCCGCCGCCCAGAGCCCGCCGCCGGCGGCCAGCAGCAACGCATGGGCGGCGCCGATGTCCCACTCCGAGGTCGGGCCGAGACGCGGATACAGATCTGCGTCACCAGCGGCGAGGATGCAAATCTTGAGCGAACTGCCCATGGGCGTTCGCGAGACCGTTTCGAAGTTGGCGCTCAGTTCGTCCAGATAGCCTTCGAGGCGTTCGCCGCCGTGGCTGCGGCTGGCGACGACGGTCACGCCGTTGCCGCGGGTCATGGACCGTCCGCCAATGGTGCTGGTGTTCCCATCCGCATCGATCACGTGCGCCTTGCCACGCGCCACATCGCCCACGTACACGGTGCCCTGCACCGGCACGCCGACAAAGCCCAGGGTGGGCGTGCCACCATCGATCAGCGCGATATTGACCGTGAACTCGCCATTGCGATTGACGAACTCCTTGGTGCCGTCGAGGGGGTCGATCAGCCAGTAGCGCGACCAGACCGAGCGCTCAGCAAAGGGCGGCACGCTGCTCTCTTCCGACAGCACGGGAATATCAGGAGTCAGGCGAGCCAGGCCTTCAGCAATGACTTTGTGAGCCGCAAGATCAGCTTCCGTCAGCGGGGATGTGTCCGCTTTCTGCTCAACCTCGAAATCCCGCTCGTAGACTTCGAGAATCGCGGCGCCGGCAGCGCGCGTGAGCTGTACCAGCGCCTCGACGGTTGAATCCTCTATCGTTGAAGCCTTGATGGTCGAATCGTCCATGATCTTCACTCGTTACTCATCAGCGGGCCATACTATCGCCAACCCTGAACCTCCGCATGCGATGGACCGTGCCTGCCTCACAAAATGAGCTGCCCTGGACCGAGATCGACAGCGTCCTGCTCGATATGGACGGCACGCTGCTCGACTTGTGCTACGACAATCACATCTGGAATGCGAGGTTGCCCGCACTGTATGCCGCACAACAGGCCGGCTCGAACGGCTCGGTGAGCGCAGCAGAGATCGACCAGGCGCGCGCGAGCCTGCACGCGCACATGCGACAGGTGCACGGCACCATCGCGTACTATGATCTGCAGTACTGGATCAGCTATACCGGTGTCGATCTGATGGCGTTGCACCACGAAGCCCGCGACCTGATTCGCTACCGCCCGGGCGCCCAGGCCTTTCTGGAGTGGCTGGGCACGCAGGGCAAGCACCGGGTCCTGGCCACCAACGCCCACCGTGACAGCGTCGTCATCAAGGATCAGCACAGCGCGCTGTGCAGCGCACTCGATGCAGACTTTTCCGCCCATGACTGCGGTCACGCCAAGGAGCAACCGGGTTTCTGGGAGGCCCTGCAGCGAGCGTTTCCCTTCGACCCGCAGCGCACCCTGTTCATTGATGACAACGAAGCCGTCCTCGACAGCGCCCAACGCTACGGCGTCGCGCACCTGCGGATGGTCAGCCAGCCGGACAGCACCGCAGCGAACCGCGAGCACCTCGCCTATCCCGCATTCAACGACTTTCGGGAACTGATGCCGGCCAGGGAGGCTCTGTGAGCGAGGCGCGCATGCGGCTTGACCGCTGGCTGTGGGCCGCGCGCTTCTTCAAAACCCGGGCGCAGGCGAAGACGGCGATCGAGGGAGGCAAGGTCCAGGTCGACGGAGCGCGGCCCAAGGTTGCCAAGGAAATCGCGCCCGGGTGCACGGTGCGCATTCGCAAGGGGAGCTTCGAGCAGATCGTGGTCGTCACCGACCTGCGAGCGCAGCGCGGCAGCGCGACTATCGCCGCCACTCTGTACGAGGAAACGCCCGCGAGCATCGAGGCGCGCGAACAGGCCCGCGCCCTGCGCCAGATGCAGCGAGCGGGCCTGCGCGTGCCCGAACAGCGCCCCACCCGCGAGGGCCGTCGGGCGCTGGCGGAGCTGAAGCGCGACGGCGGTGAGCCATGAGCGATCGCCTGCTGCGGTTCCACTTCGCCCGGCACGCGGTGCGCGGCGCCCTGGTCGTCCTCGATGACACCATGGCGGAGCTACAGGGGCGGCGCGCCTACCCGGCGGCGGTAGCCGGCCTGCTCGGCGAAATGCTCGCTGCCGTTGCCATGATCGCCGACGGGCTGAAGTGGCAGGGCAGCGTGGCCCTTCAGTCCAAGGGCTCGCAGCGCCTGCGTACGGCGATGGCGGAACATCGCCCCACCGGCAAGCTGCGCGCGATCGCCCGACCGGCGGAAGGTGGCGCACTCGACGCCGGTGCGGCGGCAGAGGGCACGACGCCCGCCTTCGATCCGGCGGCCTTCGCGGGCGACGCTCGCGGGGGCCTGCTGCGCGGCGACCAGCTGGCCCTGTCTCTGCTGCCAGCGCCCGACGACCCGCACAGTCAGCCTTACCAGGGCCTGGTGGGAGGGAATTACGACAAATTGTCTGACAATTTGGATGAGTACTTCCGGGTCAGCGAGCAGCTGGACACCCGCTTTGCCCTGTACGGCACCGGCGCGGAGGCCCGTGGACTGCTGCTGCAGCGGCTGCCGGAGTCTGAGCAGGCGAGCTTCGTAGAAACGGATGTCGCCGAGGACTTCTGGCGCGAGCTCTCCCTGCGCATGGCGACCGTGGGCCCGGCTGATCTGGCTTTCGACGAGCCTCTTGCGTTCCTGCGCAGGCTGTTGGCGCCAGAGGACCTGGTCGTCGCCCCGGCCCGGGCCATGGCCTTCGAGTGCTCCTGCAGCCAGGCCAAATCCGACGATATCCTGCGAACCCTGGGCCAGGAGGACCTGGTCGAACTGCTCCAGGAGCGGGAAGACGTCGAGGTCACCTGTGAGTTCTGTGGTCTGACCTATCGCTACGATGCCATGGCGGTTCACGGGTTGTTCGAACCAGGCGCGCCGACGCTGCACTGACGGTTCGTTCGCTGCGCAGCCCGGAACGGGTTTACAAAGTTTCGCATTCCCGGTTCGAGCGCCAGAACCGCTCTGGCATAATTCGCGGCTCTTTCCCATCTGAAGAACCGACCGCTATGGCCGCAGAACTCAACGCTGGCGCAACCGCCGCCGCCGCCGGAACCCGATCGACGGATCTTTCGCGAGCACAGCTCGCCGAGGCTGCCGTCCTGCGGCGGGAGGGGCGCTTTGCCAGCAACGGCGCCATTGTCGTCGAGACCGGCGCGCGTACCGGTCGCTCGCCCAACGACCGCTTCATCGTCGACGAGCCGTCGACCAGTGAGAGCATCGACTGGGGCGCAGTCAACAAGCCGGTCGACCCGGCGCGTTTCGATGCGCTCTGGGACCGGGTACAGGTCTACCTGGACGAGCGTCACAGCTTCGTTTCGAACCTGCACGTTGGCGCTGATCCCGACCACTACCTACCTGTTGAGGTCACAACGGAGTGGGCCTGGCACGCCCTCTTCGGCAACTCCATGTTCATCCGCCCCGAGCACTACAACCCGCACAACAAGGAAACCTGGCAAGTTGTGAACGCGCCGGAGTTCGTGTGTGAGCCCGAGCGCGACGGCACCAACAGCGATGGCTGCGTGATGATCAACTTCGCGCGCCGCAAGGTGCTGATCGCCGGTATGCGCTATGCCGGCGAGATGAAAAAGTCCATGTTCTCGGTCCTCAATTTCCTGCTGCCCGAGAAAGACGTCCTGCCCATGCACTGCAGTGCCAACCTCGGCAAGGACGGCGACGTCACACTGTTCTTCGGACTGTCCGGCACCGGTAAGACGACGCTGTCGGCGGATCCGGACCGGTTCCTGATTGGTGACGACGAACACTGCTGGGGCCGCGGCACGGTCTTCAACTTCGAAGGTGGATGCTATGCCAAGTGCATTGACCTGACCCGTGAGAACGAGCCGGTCATCTGGGATGCCATCAAGTTCGGCGCGATCGTCGAGAACGTCGTCATCGACGACGAGACCCGCGTGCCCGATTACTCGGACTCCTCGCTGACGGAAAACGGCCGCGCCTGCTACCCCCGCGACAACATCGAGCTGAAGGTGGCGGACAATCGCGCCGGCGAGCCGAAACACATCATCTTCCTGACCTGCGACGTGAGCGGCGTGCTGCCGCCGGTTTCCATCCTGTCCAAGGAAGCCGCGGCCTACCACTTCCTATCCGGCTACACCGCGGCCGTCGGGTCGACGGAAGTCGGCTCCACGGAGGCGTTTAAGGCAACGTTCTCGACCTGCTTCGGCGCGCCTTTCTTCCCGCGGCCGGCCGGCGTCTATGCCGACCTGCTCATGAAGCGCATCGAGGAGTTCGGCTCCCGCGTCTACCTGGTGAACACCGGCTGGACCGGCGGTGGATACGGCGTCGGCAACCGCTTCAAGATTCCGGTCACACGCGCGATCATCGCCGCGGTGCAGTCCGGCGCGCTCGCTGACGCAGAAACGACCATGCTCGACGGGCTGAACCTCGCAATTCCAAAGGCGATCGAGGGCGTCGATAGCGCGCTGCTCAATCCCCGGGAGACCTGGGCCGACAAGGACGCCTACGACCGCACCGCGGCCAGCCTGATCGGCAAGTTCCAGGAAAACTTCAAGAAGTTCTCTGTCGATCCTGCCATCACCAGCGCTGGTCCGAGCGCGTAAGCTCCTGCTAACCTTGCCGACCCGTGGTTATCAGGGTCGGCACGTGCACCGAAGCCTTTCCGCAACAGCACGCGCGCTGAGTCTGCGCGCGCTGCCCCCTCGCTGAGCATCGGCTGTGGCACATACGGCACCGGCGCTGCGCGCCAGCGAGCTTGCTGCGCTGAAGAAAGATCCGAAGCTGCTGGCCATGCTGGGGCACGGGATCGAGAAAGAGAGCCTGCGAGTGCGACCGGACGGCGCGCTGTCCACCCGTGCTCACCCGGAGGCGCTTGGCTCGGCGCTCACGCACCCGAACATCACCACCGACTTCAGCGAAGCCCAGCTCGAGCTGATCACCGGCGTCCACGGTAGCGTTGAGGACTGCTTAAGCGAGCTGGATGCGGTGCACCGATTCGTGGCCGCGCAAATCGGCAGCGAACGCCTGTGGCCCACGAGCATGCCCTGCCTGCTCGGCACCGATGACGACATCCCCCTCGGCCGCTACGGCAGCTCCAACATCGCGCGCGCGAAGACCATCTACCGCAGCGGTCTCGGACATCGCTACGGCCGGCTCATGCAGACCATCTCCGGCGTCCACTACAACTTCTCGCTACCCGATGCGTACTTCAGCGCGCGCGCGACCGGCGCGAGCGACGAGCGCGCCCGGCGCACAGCCGCTTACTTCGACCTGATCCGCAACTTCCGCCGCTACGCGTGGCTGCTCATGTACCTGTTCGGGGCGTCGCCGGCGATCTGCCGCTCCTTCGTCAAAGGCCGCGAGCACCACCTGGAAGCGTTCGACGACGGGTCCCTGTATCTGCCCTATGGCACGTCCCTGCGGATGGGGCGCCTCGGCTACCAAAGCGATGCTCAAAGCTCGCTGCACGTTTCCTACAACAGTCTCGATGAGTACGCAGACACGATCATCGAGGCGCTGACGCGCCCGCATCCGGCCTATCAGGCCATTGGCATTCGCGGCGAGGATGGCTACCGCCAGCTGAGCGATTCGATCATCCAGATTGAAAACGAGTTCTACGGCGCCATCCGGCCGAAGCAGCCGGTGCGCAGTGGCGAGCGCCCATTGCTGGCGCTGAAACGCCGCGGGGTCGCCTACGTCGAGGTGCGCTGCCTGGATCTGAACCCCTTCGAGCCGATCGGCATCAACGACAGCGATGCGCGTTTCATCGATACCTTCCTGCTCTACTGCCTGCTGGCCGAGAGCGAACCGGATTGCCCGGAAGCCTCGCAGATCATGAACGACAACCAGCAACAGGTCGTTGAACAGGGCCGCCGGCCGGCGCTGGCACTGGAAACGAAGGACGGCAGCACGCCCATGGCGCTGATCGGGGAGCAGGTTCTCGAGCAATGCCAGGAGATCGCCATGCTGCAGGACCAGGCCGCCGCCGCCGGTGGCAGCGGCGCACCGGCATTTCAGGATGCTGTCGCGGAGGCTCGGGAGCGGCTGGCCGATCCGGAGCGCACGCCCTCAGCCCGGGTGCTCGAAGCCATGCGCAGCGCGCAGGTGCCTTTCTTCCGCTTCGCCATGAACCAGGCGGACGCGCACCGGGAAACGCTGCTCGCAAACCCCCTGCCGCCCGCGCAGGCGGAGCAATTCGCGGCGCGCAGCCGCGAGTCCCTGGCGGAGCAGAGGGCCATCGAAGCCGGCAATGAGCTGCCGTTCGAGGCGTTTTTGGAACAGTATCTGGCGCTGCCGGAAGAAGCTCTGGCCGCCGCCAGCTGAAGCGCCGACACCAGTCGGTCGTCTGTTCGCGACGCTATCGCTGCACAATAAAGTTTGTGAACAGTAGATCTTCGATCAGTGCTTCGCCTTCCTCAGCCACCAGAATTTCCTGCAGCTCCGCGAGCGCCTGCTCCCGGACGTACTCCCGCGCTTCGCCCGTGATCACGGCGGACTCCGACTGCTTGGAAAGCAGTAGCACCAACGCGTTGCGCAGCGCTGGCAGGTGATGCTCGGCCGCTTTCTCGCCCTCGGAACCGAACACCCGCAGCGCGACATCGGTCTTGATGTACATCAGTCGCGGGGTCGTGGTCGGACCGAAGTTCGTCACAAAAGTCGGTTTCAGCTCGACATAGCGTGTTTCAGCGGAAGCTTCAGCCGGGTCCGCTTCTTCAGCCCGGACCGTCGAGGCGGCGAGCACGGACAGCAGTGCAATAACGGTCGCGATGGCGCGCATGGCGGCGCTCCTGTGACAGGGGTCCCCTGCAGCATAGTTGACGCCACCGGGACAGCCAGTACGCTGGCGCTCATCGCCTTGCGGGAACCCCACACATGAAAGCAGTCGCGAACGCCGTTCGATGTCACGCCTACGGCTTGCCGGAAACTCTGTCCCTGGATGAGATCGCGATGCCCGAGCCGGCGGCGGGGGAAGTCCTGGTCAACGTGCGTGCGGCAGCGCTGAACTTTCCCGATGTGCTGATGATTCAGGGCAAGTACCAGAGCCAGCCGCCGTTTCCATTCATCCCTGGCGGCGAGTTCGCCGGAGACATCATTGCCCTGGGTGACGGCGTCGAGGGCTATCAGGTCGGTGATGCGGTCTTTGGCGGCACCGGCACCGGCGCGCTGGCGGAGGCGTTGACGGTGCCCGCCGCGGTACTGCGCCGCAAGCCGGAAGCTATGAGCTATGCGCAGGCCTCTGGCATCAACACGACCTACGGCACCTCCTATTACGCACTCAAGCAACGGGCCAACCTGCAGCCCGGCGAGACGCTGCTCGTCACCGGCGCCGGTGGCGGCGTGGGCCTTGCGGCGGTGGAGCTCGGCAAGGCCATGGGCGCCACGGTGATCGCGGCCGCCAGCAGCACGGAAAAACTCGATGCGGCGGCCAGCGCCGGTGCCGCCCATCTGATCAACTACAGCAAGGACAGTCTCAAGGATCAGGTCAAGGCGATCACCGGCGGTCAGGGGGCCGATGTGATCTACGATCCGGTGGGCGGCGACCTCTTCGATCAGTGCATGCGCAGCGTCGGCTGGTATGGGCGCGTACTGGTGATCGGCTTCGCCGCCGGCGACATTCCAAAACTGCCCACAAACCTCGTGCTTCTGAAGAGCTGTCAGGTCGTGGGCGTGTTCTTCGGTTCATGGTCCGTCCGCTTTGCTGCGGAAGCGCGGACGAACTTCGAGGAAATCCTCGGTCTCTACGAGGACGGCAAGCTGGACCCGCTCGTCGGCGCCACCTACCCCTTGCCCGAGTATGCCGGCGCCATGCGCGCCCTGATGGAACGCCAGGCGATCGGTAAAGTGGTGGTCACCATGGGGGACCAGCCGTGAGCACGACCGCGCTGCCCCATGCTCGCGCCGCCGATGTGCTCGCGCCCGGGGCGCAGTTCTGGGCGCTCGCCGTGGTGCTGTGTGGGGCCGGCGCGCTGGTGATCGCGCTGATCATGGAGCATGGATTCGCCATGGCGCCCTGCCCGTTGTGCCTGATGCAGCGGATCTGGATTTTCTTTGCCGCGCTGATGGCCTACGCGTCGCTGATCCACAATCCCCGGCTGGGCATCTACCCCCTGCTGACAATCGCCTGTGCGGCCATCGGCGCGTATTTCTCCTTCAAGCAGCTGCACCTGCAGTCCCTGCCCGCCGATCAGGTCCCCGCCTGTGGCCCCGACCTGCAGTACATGTTCGAGGTGTTCCCGCTGGCCGAGGTGATCGGCGCCATGACCCAGGGCACCGGCGACTGCGCCAAGGTGTCCTTTCGCTTTCTGGGTCTGACGCTGCCGGGCTGGTCGCTTGTAACTTATCTGGTGCTTGCCCTCGGCGCCGCGCTGCAGTGGCGTTCGGCGCTGCGTGGCCGGCCCTGACGCGCTAGCACGCCGAGTCGAACAGCTCGACGCTGGGCTCAGCGCCGAAGGTCGCAGCGTAGCGGTAGCGCACGCGACAATGCGCAGGGTCACTGGCGCCGGCGACGGAAAAGTCCGTCACCAGCACATCGGAGTCGTCGATCACGAAGCCGTCGACGTCCACCCAGCGGGTGATGTGTGAGGCGAAGGCACTCGCGTTCGAGGTGGGATAGCCGTTGAACATCTGTCCGGCCTGGCCGTCAGGGCTGACGATGGTCACAGCGCCGGAGAACCCGTTCACGTAGCAGCCGCGCAGCAGCCGGCACTGCATGTTCGCAAGACTCGCGCCCGCCAGCAGTGCACCGCGCAGCTCGCGGAGCGACGCGGTGCGCGCTTCGCTGCTCACATTGAGAAAGCGCGGCAACGCGATCGCCGCGAGAATGCCGAGCAGCAGAATCACGACCACCAGTTCCACCAGCGTAAAGGCGGCTCGAGTGCTCTGAGCGACCGGGGGCGTCGTCGCCGTGCCGCGGCCCGCTCCCGATGTGATGGTCATGCTGCTTCCTCCAGCGCAAGGCAAACCCGATAAGCCCCTGAACCCTAGCTGCAAATCCCCGCGCGTCACGCAGAGGCAGCAGCGCCCCGGCGTTCGCCGGATTACTGGCGCGCGGTGGAATCGTTGCTAGCTTTAAAGTGACACTCGGAGGGACCTGCATGACCATCGCGACCGCACCACTGGATTCGACCCGCGCCGACAGCGGCACACCGGGACCGGGTTTCGAGTCACGGATCTTCGGTCACCCACCGGACGCTGCGGTCGAATCGCTGTCGGTGCGCTTCGCGCCTGACTTCGCCCTCGCCCGGCAACGCTCGCTGAGTTATCTGGTCAAGCTGCATCGTGCGATCAGTGAAGATCACAAGGATCTCGCGGAAACGCTGCTGCAGCGGTTCTGCCAGGCGCTAACCGACTACCTGTCCGCCGGGCATCAGCAGAGCTTCGATCTGGAGCGACCGCGAGCCCGGGACTTCGTCGCCATGGCCGGTACTTCCCGGGACATGCTGCGATTCATCGATCTCTTTTCCCGTTTCGGTGCAAGCCCCGATGGCGACCTGCATGTGCTGCTCGGGCACCTCGACCAGGTCGCCTTGACCCTGATCACCCGTATCGAGCTCGAGGATGAACTACAGCTTGGCATGCTGGCCCCACCGCACTTGCATGGCTGAGCGGCGCCGGCGCGGCCGATGGCTCGTGCTCCTTGCGCTGCTGGGCACGGGCATGGGCTGCCGCAACGACGCGGAGCGCTCGGTCGTCCTCGCTGCGCAAGGCGTGTACGCCGGGGCACTGAGCACCGACGGCGAACTCGCGGTGATCGGCTCCATGAATCACGGCGCCAGCCTCTGGCGGGTCCGCTCTCACGAGCGCCTGTATAGCTGGAATCACGCGAGCGACACCTTCTCGACGCTGGTCGCCACGGCGTTCTCTCCCGATGGCAAGCGGGCAGCGACCAGCGACCCCCGAACCCTGGTCATCTGGGACACTCAGACCGGCAAGGACCTCGCGTTCTGGGGCCTGCCCGCCGCAGCGCTCGATCTGGCGCTGGCCAACGACGGGCGGCGCGTCCTGCTCGGGCTGGAAGATCACAGCGCGATCCTGTTCGACGCTGCCAGCGGCGCTCATCTGCAAACACTGCTGCACGAAGGCGCTGTTGGGGCGGTGGCCATGACCGTTGACGGCACCGTGGCCGCCACCGGGAGCGATGATGAGAACGTGCGGCTGTGGGATCTGGCAACCGGCGCCCTGCGGCTGCGGCTGCAGCTCGACAACCCGGTCCGGGCCCTGGCGTTGAGCGATGATGGTGCCCTGCTCTTTGCGGCGAGCCAGGGCCGACGCGTGGGTATCTGGCGGACGGCGGATGGCGTACTCCTGAAAGAGCTCTATGCGCGCAACCCCGGTATCACCAGTGCCCGGTTCTCAGCCGATGGCGAGCGCCTGCTCATTGGCGCCGTAAACGGTGAAACCGATTTGTACGGGATGGACGCCCGCGAAAAACTAGCGCAATGGTCGCTACAAAGCACAGGTAGCCTGACCGGTTCAGGGAAAGCCATCCTCAACCTTGCCTTTCAGACTACAGATGGCCAGTTTCTTGCGCTAACAAGCGATGGCACGCTACACACGCTCAGTGCGCGCTGAGTCCGTGCAGCGCAGTCGTCAAAACGCCGAACCGCACAAACTTTCACACGCGGCGAGTAGAGCCGCCGGAATTTCGGGGCTATGATCTTGCGCGTGGGACGGGATTCCACGCAGACAGCAAGACACTTGAATGCCTCGTTGCGGCGCTTCGGCGCCTCTGAGCGTTCTAAAGGACCACGGGCCCGGGCACGAATCGCCACGGCCAATAGATGGACCAGAACGCCCACTCGCTCGCTTCGGCACAGCCAGGCGACACCAGCAGCAACGCAAGGATGAAAAACTGACGCGCTGATGCGCGCGTGCGCCACTGCGCATGGGGACACACGGGACGGACATGCACCCGAACGCAAGACGGATTTTAGTAGTCAACGGTAAAGGTGGCTGTGGCAAAACCACGATCGCGACCAATCTCGCCGTTGCCTACGCAGCGCGCAAGCAGCGCGTGGCGCTCATCGACAACGACCCGCAGGCAGCCAGCACCTTCTGGGGCGAGCAACGGGGCAATGTGGAACCAATCGTAGACGTTGTGCCCGCGTATCGCCGCGCCGCCATGTACGAGACCCAGGCGTTCCAGAACCGCCTGCACCCGGCGACCAGTCGTATCATCGTCGACGGGCAATCGAACGCCCGCGACCAGCATCTGGAGTTGCTGATCCGCCAGGCCGACGTCATCCTGATTCCGCTGCTGCCGTCCGCCATCGACATGCACGTCGGCGAGCGATTTATCACCGAGCTGCTGACTCATCGCGTGTATCGCAGCGCACCGCGACCGGTTGCGGCCATCGCCAACCGCGTACAGCCGAATACGGAGATGCACCAGAAGCTCACGCAGTTCCTGAACTGCCTGGACGTCCCCTGCGTCGCGACCTTCCGCGACAGCCCCGTCTACACGCAGGCCGCGGAGCTTGGCCGGGGCGTGGTCGACATGAAGGAACACCGCTCCGCGCGCCGCGAGTGCGGTGCCTGGTGGCAGCTGGTGGACTGGATCGATGCGCAGCCGAAGAGCGCCCGGGTTACGGTCAGCGAGCTGCGGCAGCGACCCAAGGCGGCCGCCCGGCATGGCGCTGACTCGGCCTCGGAGAGCCTGTCCGCTTAACCCCACGCCCGCGCCTGCGCGTGGCGTAATCGGATCTTCGCGTGATTCACGGCCAGCAGTTCAGCTTTGAGCGCGGTGAGCGGGTCATTTTCAAAGACTGCTCCTTCATGCTTCACGCCGGGCAGCGGATCGGCATCGTCGGGCGCAACGGCGCCGGCAAGTCGACGCTCTTCGAGCTGCTGAAAGGCACGCTGCAGACCAGTGCCGGCGAACTGACCCGCCCGGACCACTGGCGCATCACCCACATGGCACAGGAGGTGACGGCGAGCCCGCGCACGGCTCTGGATTTCGTGCTCGACGGCGATGAAGATCTGCGCGCGCTGGAGGCGGAACTCGAACGCGCCGAGACGCAGGACGACCATCTGGCGCTTGCCGCCGCTCACGATCGTATGGCCGATCTGGGCGCTTATGACGCCAGCGCCCGAGCCGGAACGATCCTGTATGGACTCGGTTTCAACAAGGATGACCTGAGCAAGCCCCACGAAGCGTTTTCCGGGGGCTGGCGAATTCGCCTGTCGCTGGCACAGGCACTGATGCGACCGACCGACCTGCTGCTGCTGGACGAGCCCACCAACCACCTGGATCTGGAGGCCACGGTCTGGCTCGAAGGCTATCTGGCCCAGTATCCGGGCACGCTGCTGGTCATCGCACACGACCGGGCGTTCCTGGACACGGTCACCACCCACACCCTGCACCTGCATCAGGGCAGCATTACGCCCTACAAGGGGAACTACACAAGTTTCGAAGCACAGCGTCTGGCCCGGATGGAACAGCAGCAGGCGCTGGCCCGCAAACAGGAAGCGGCCATCGCTCACATGACCGATTTCGTGCGGCGCTTCCGCGCCAAGGCATCGAAGGCCAAGCAGGCCCAAAGCCGACTCAAGGCGCTCGAGCGCATGGAGAAAGTCGCGGTGATGCAGGCGGACTCGCCCTACCGGCTGAGCTTCCCCAACCCGGCAGCCCTGTCGACACCGCTCCTGACGCTGCGCGAGCTGGCTCTGGGCTACGGCGAGCGGCGCGTCCTCGACGGGATCAAGGCCTCGGTCATGCCCGGCGACCGGATCGGCGTCCTGGGGGAAAACGGTGCGGGCAAATCGACGCTGCTCAAAGCCGTCGTCGGCGAGCTGTCCGCTCAGGGCGGCGAGATAGTGCGCGGCAAACACAGCCAGGTCGGCTACTTCGCGCAGCATCAGCTCGAGACCCTGGACCGGCACGACACGGCGCTGGCGACCTATCGGCGACGCTTCGAGTTGACCGATCAGCAGGCTCGGGATGCCCTGGGACACTGGGGCTTCGATGGCACCATGGTCGAACGGCCTATCGACAGTCTCTCCGGCGGCGAGAAAGCGCGGCTGGTGTTGGCGATCATCGCCCGCGAGGAGCCGGCGATCCTCGTGCTCGATGAGCCCACCAACCATCTGGATCTCGACATGCGGGAAGCGCTGGCCGTGGCGCTGCAGGCCTTCGACGGCGCACTGTTGCTGGTCTCACACGATCGCAGCCTGCTGGAGCGCTGCGTGGATGAGTACTGGATCGTGCGCAGCGGACGGGTCGATCAGTATGCAGACACCGTGGGCGACTACGCACAGCTGATCAGCGCCGAACGCAATGGCGGCACCCACCGAGGTGGGCGCGCCCAAGGCCGCGGGCAGAATGGCAGCGATCCGCAGGACTCCGACACCTCGCACACAGCGAAGCCCGACAAAGCGGGCTCAGGGGCAGCCGCACCGACCGCAGCGGAGCGCCGCCGGCAGGCAGCGGCCGCACGGCGGGCACTGAAGCCGCTGAAGGACGAACAGCGGCGGTTGGAAGCAACCATCAGCAAGCTCGAAGGGCAGATTCGCGACGTCGAAGCACAACTCGCGGATCCGGAGAGCTACGCGTCCCTGCCAGCGGATGAGATCGATGCGCTCATGGCGCGATCCGGAAAGCTCCGAAAAAAGTTGGACGATACCGAGCAGGCCTGGCTCGGCCTGGCCGAGCAGATCGACTCAAAATCTGCCGGTTGAGCCCGGTATCGTCCCGGTGCTGTGACCGCGAATTGCGGCCCAACCCCTGGTGGCCAGCACTTTGGCCAACGGGGAACCAGTTGGGGAACGGTTCCTCGAAACTTGCTGCACGTCAGTCTTCCTCGACAATGATCTCCATGTCGTCATCGCCGTTGGACTCGATGCGGATCGTGCGCACGATCTTCTCAGCGCGATTGAAGGCCTCGGCATTCAGCGTCACCGCGCGCTCCTTGCCTTCCCGCAGCACCTTCGCATCCAGGGACCGGTTGTCGGCTTCCGCCAGCAGAGCCCGCGCGAAGGTCAGGTCCTTGACGTCCTTGCTATCGAGCTCGAGCAGGACATCGCCGTTGCGCAGATCGCCGGCGCCCTTCGGCGCATCGACCACCAGCACCCCATCGTCCACTCCGAAGTAGCTCCCCAGCGCTGAATCCAGGGCGATCAGTCGCGGTTTCTCGCGGCTCAGACTAATGACCTTACTCGCGGTCGCATTCCCACCAGAGGCAAAGCCAGACGCGTCGGACAGCGCGACGGCACTCATGGCTACGCTCTGCGCAGCCGCCGCCAGGCCTTCCTCCAGGCCCTCGAGATCGAGGTCGATATCAAAGCGCTGCTCGAGCGCCCGCATGGTTGCGGAGATCTCTTTCTCATGGCCGCGGGTCCGAATCTTGGCCGGGTACTCGTCGCCATCGCGCTCGTACACCAGCGTGACCGTATCGCCGGGCGCGACCTGTTTCATGACCCGGGTCAGATTGCCCAGCGGCGATGCTCCGGGCTCGCCCAGCGAGACGCCGTTGATCTGCAAGATCCGGTCGCCGTACTTGAGCCCCGCTTCCTCAGCGCCGCCGCCGGGCGTGATACCCGTCAGCCGCAGCTTGCCACGACTGCCGTTATCGTCGATGAGAATGCCGAGCATCGCCTTGCGCGGTTTCTTGGCATGGCTCCGGTACTTCTCGCGGTTCAGCTCCGCGAGCTTCTGTGCGGCATCGTCGAGTTGCCGACGCGCATCGGCAAGCCGTTGCTCCAGCTCTTCGCTGGACAGCGCCTTGGGCGCTTCCGGACTAGCCGGCGGGCTTGGTATCGCAGGCTCTGCGCCGTTCGCAGCCGGTGCCGCCGCGAGCGCGGCTAGCATCAGCAGCGCGCCGATCACAGCGACAGCACTGCGGTAGAACAGCGGTGCTGCCATTCCTTGAGGGTTGTACATGGCGTATCTCCTTCCCGTCGTCAGACCGCCCATCAGTAGAGCCCCGCTGCGTCGGCCATCTGTTCCTGCTGGATCGCGACCAGGGTCTCCAGCAGATCCACCCGTTGGCGCCACAGCTTTTCTTTGAGCTGCGGATTCATCGGTTCTTCTTCAATCAGGGCATTCAGCTCCGCATCGAGATCGGCAATGCGATAGAGCAGCGCTTGCCGGCTCTGCGCTGGCTGCGCGGTTCCGCTGGACACCGGCAGCCGAGCCACAGCCTCGAGCTGTTGCGACCGATCCATCAGTGCGGCGACAGAGGCCGCCGGTAGCGCTGTCGGTGCATCGCCGGTACTGGTGACGCCCGCGATCGGCGTCGGCCCGGTATCCGGGGCGTCGGTCACTTCCGGTAACCACAGAACACTGCCGAGCACTGCCAGCATGAACACGCTCGCCGCCGTGGCGAGCGGGTAGCGCAGGCGCCAGCGCGCGGCGGGCGCGGTCGGCGTGGCAAACAGCGTGCTCACCTTGGGATCCTGCTCAGTGTGCGGCGCCGAGGGGTTGGCGCCGTTGCCTTCGCTGCGCCGCTCCTGCAGACGGGCCTGGATCTGCTCGTAGAGGGCTTCGTCCGGCACCGGATCCGGCAGCTCGTTGAGCGCCGCCTTGATGTCGGCCAGACGCGCAAGGCGCATCGCGCTCGTCTCGTCGCCTGCTAACGCCGCGCGTGCTTCCGCCGACAGTGGCTCGCCATCGCGTAGCGCCAACAGATCTGAAAGAGGTGTTTTGCTCATCGTTTTCTACTCCGCCGTTGCCGGTCGTGACATGCCGGGCTCTGCCGGCTGATACCACTCGGCCAGCTTCTCGTAGCCCCGGGCCAGCTGGGACTTCGAGAAGCTGGTCGTTTTGCCCATGAGTTCACCGATCTCCCGGTGCGTGTAGCCCTCGACATCGTGCAGCCACACCACAAACCGGGTCTCCGGGTTCAGTCGAGCCAGGGCACGCTCGATATCCGGGGATGCTTCCATGGTGCCGCTGGCCGCCGCTTCGTCGTCCTGTTCCAGCCAGCCGCCACTGCCATCCGCACGGCCGTCGTCCTGCAGGCGGCGCGAATGCCAGGGCGAGCGCAGGCGCATCAGGCACAGGTTCACCGCCACCTTGCGGATCCAGCCGATCAGCGCTTTCGGCTCTCGCACCTCGCTGCCGTGCTCCATGAGCTGGACAAAGGTGTCCTGCACCACCTCCTGGGCCGCGGCACGGTCCTGCAGCATGCGCACCGCCAGGCCCATGACCGGGGGCGCGACGCAGCGATAGACCTCGCCCTGCGCGATCGCATCGCCCAGCGCCAGTTTTTGAGCCGTTTCAGGCTCAAGTTGAATATCGGCAAAGCCCGCCATGGCATATAGATGCCCCAGCCAGGCAAAAGGTCGCAAGTCCGCAGGACTTTTTTTTGACGGGTTCCGATCGTACGGGTCAAACGGGCAAAGTACGTGTCAGAACGATCGTTCTATTCGTGGTATGCTCATCAAAATCAAAGACTTAGACGCGTCTCGTCTTGTCTTGGGGGACCCATGGAGCCAGGAGTCGATCGCGATGACCAACGTCAACGCATCAGCGATGCGGTGCGCGCGGTATTCCTTGCGAGCGGGTACGCTGGTGCCAGCTTGACCCGCCTGGCCGCGGCGACCGGCCTGGGCAAGGCGAGCCTTTATCACTACTACCCCGGCGGCAAAGCGGAAATGGCGCGGTCTCTGGTGCGCGACGCCATCTTCGCGCTCCAGCGCGAGGTGTTCGGGCCGCTCACGCGCGGCGGCAGCGGCACCCAGCGGCTGAGCGACTGTATCGACGGGTTTGTCGCCTACACGGCCGGCGGACAGCAGAACTGCATCATCGCGCTCTTCCTGGCCGAGCACGCCCCGGTGCTCGATGAGCGGCTGATTCACAGCCAGTTCGAGGACTGGTGCCGGGCGCTTGCGGACTGCTACGAAAGCCTCGGGCAGAAGCCCAAGGCCGCGCTGCGCAGCGCCCGTCGGCTATTGGGTGCACTCTACGGCGCCCTCGCGCTCGCCCAGCTGCTGGGGGAACCGAAGGAGCTGCGACGCACGGCCAAGCGCCTGAAGCTCGAGCTGCGAGACTCGGCGTAAGCGGCGAATCAGAGCACGAGCTGGGACTGGGTCACCCGGGCGATTTCCTTATCGTTCGCATCTCTCAAGGTGGTCTGCCACACCGATAGTCGCCGACCCACCTTGACCGGTGTCGTCGTTGCTCGCACGCGGGTGCCCAGCGGCGCCGCGCGCAGAAAGTTGGTTTTGCTCTCGATGGTCGTTGTGCCTCGGGACCCTTCCGGCAGGTTCGCAAAGGCCGCGATCGCACCGAGGGTGTCGGCCACACTCATCGCAGCGCCTCCATGCAGGATCTTACCGGTCGTACACAGGGCTTCGACCACTTCGAACTCCGCTTCGACCGCGTCGGGCTCGGCCTTCAGAAGCGTCAGCCCGAGGCCACGGGCAAAGGGCATGGCGTTGATCAGGTCGGTCATCGCAGCCAGCCCTGTACGGTCTCGAGCACCTTGAGGGCGCCCTGCGGCGCCCTGGCCTTGCGCCACACGCCCGCCGCCAGCTTGTTCGCTTCCGAGTAAGTCGGGTAGATGTGGATCACGCCCATGATTTTCTTCAGCCCCAGGCCATGGGTCATGGCACTGACGAACTCTGTGATGAGCTCACCGGCATGGGGCCCGACGATGGTCGTGCCGAGGATTTTGTCGCTGCCCGGTTTCGTGAGCACTTTCACCCAGCCCTCCGCATCGCCTTCGGCGATCGCGCGATCGAGATCATCGAGGTTGTAGTGGGTGACGTCGACCGCGATCCCCTGCGCGGCGGCCTCGGCTTCGGAGAGGCCCACCCGGGCCACTTCCGGCTCCGTATACGTGCACCAGGGCACCACGGAGTAGTTGACCTTGCTCTTCCAGATCTTTCCGAACATCGCGTTGAGCGAGGCATAGCCGGCCTGATGGCTGGCGATGTGCGTGAACTGATAGGGCCCGGCGACATCGCCGCAGGCGAAGATGTTCGGCGTTGACGTACGCAGATACTCATCCACTTCGATGGTGCCATCCTTCGCAAGGGCAACCCCGGCCGCTTCGAGATTCAGGCTCTCGGTATGCGGGCGCCGGCCAACGGCAACGAGAATCTTGTCGAAGGGTAGATATTCGCGCTCACCGCCACCGCGCGGCTCGATCACCAGCTGACCCGATTCGACGGCGACGGCGTCGGTGCCATTGCGCACGACCATACCTTCCGCCTCGAAAATCCGCTTCACGTGATCGCCCGCGTCCGCATCTTCCTTGGGGATCAGGCGATCCGATCGATTGACGAGGGTGACCTGCGTACCCAGACGCTGAAAGGACTGCGCCAGCTCGCAGCCGATCGGGCCACCGCCGATCACCAGGAGTCGCTGCGGCTGCTCGCGCAGCGCCCAGACCGTGTCTGAATTGAGTGCACCCGCCTCAGCCAACCCAGGGATCGGTGGCATGAACGGCGAGCCGCCGGTGGCGATCACGATGGACTTGCCGCTGATGACTTCACCGTTGACCTCAACCCGATGGGCATCGAGCAGCTTGGCAGTGCCGATGATGCAGTTCACCCCGAGCGAGCTGTAGCGTTCCACGGAGTCTTTTGGCTTGATGGTATCGATCGCCGCCTGAACGCGATCCATGACCGCCGCGAAGTCCACCACCGGCTCAACGGACTGCAGGCCGAAGTCCGAGCCGTGGCGCATGAGATGCGCCGCTTTGGCCGCACTGATCAGCGTCTTGCTGGGCA
>JBCDIK010000021.1:0-26889 GCA_038749065.1 Pseudomonadota bacterium
ACGCCACATCCAGCCGTGGCCAGGCAATAAACACCGGCTTGTCGCGGAACGCCGTGACCAGCTGCTGGCGCCAGGGCTCCAACAGATCGTTCAGGGGATCGCTCCCGTCTGCGGGGATCTGTCTTGGAAACTCAAGAATGCCTGTGCGCGATGACCAATTGGGGTGCGGTGCCAGGTACGCCCTTTTGTCCGTATCGGTCAAGACCTCCGGATTCGCCAGGCCGGCCTTGAACAAGAAGACACGCACGAACGCGTGCAGGCCCTTGACCATGAGTTCGCCGATACCGGGTGTGCGAAACAGCCTGAGCGGTAGCGGCAGTGGCACCTTACTCGTAGGGCGATGAAAGTAGGTGTTGAGGATGAACAGCTGTGCGATCCGATCCGCATGATTCGCAGCCCAACCCAGGCCGATCGGGCCGCCCCAGTCCTGTACGACGCAGATGGCGTCCTGCAGTTCGAGCGATTCAAGGAGCGCGGAGCAGCGTTGAACGTGGCGTTCGATGGTGTACAGCGCGGGGTCATCGGGTTTGTCGGAACGGCCAAAGCCGAGGTGGTCCATGACGATGGCGCGGTGCCCTTGCGCGACGACGGCGGAGATAAAGCGCCGGTACAGATAGCCCCAGGTGGGGTTGCCATGGACCATCACAACTGGCGTGCCGCCGCGGGGGCCGACGTCCACATAGTGCATGCGCCCGTCGTCGCTTTCGAACCAGCTTGGCTCAAAGGGCCAGTTGCCGGCGAAGGTCCAGTCGATCGAGTCGTTACGGTCAGACACCGGGCTTCCCCCTGTTTGAAAGCTCGCGCAACACGCCCCACCCGCCAACGCAGCCAACGACCAACCAGACATAGGGCGCCGGAGTGGTCCAACCGATACGGCCTCCGAACAGGGCCAGGGTGATGCCCAGCAGCGCGAAGCCAGCACTGATGCCCGTGGCGACCACCGCGAGCGCATGGTTACCTGGACGAACGCTTGCGTACCAGTACATGCCGGTCATGGCGAGCACCGAAACGGACCCGACATGCCAGGAAAAGTGATGCAGCCAGACAACCTCATCGGGGAGCGCCGCGCCTGCGAGGGGTTCCAGCACCATGGGTGCGCCAACGAGTTCGTGCGCGATCACGCCGATGAGCGCCAAGCCCGCTGCGACTCGATAGATGATCCGATGGTCCATGTACTCTCCTGACTGCTGGTTACGTTAGGTTGAGTGCTCGGTAGAGTCCTCATACTCGAACACCACATCTCTCACCCCTAGCCCCTCGTAGAGCACGAGACCGGGATCGTCACAGAGCTGGTGAATGATGGGTATGACTTCGTGCCGGGTCCCGAAAGCGACGCTGGTAATGCGCTTCGCGCCATTCGGATGCACATAACCGGCCGGAGGCCGAACGTTGAGGTTGAACGCGCTCATGAGCGTGGGCACCTGCATATCATCGGGAAAGATCCCCCGAAACCGGAGCTTTCTCCCTTTGGCGTCGGTCCGACCGGACGTGCCCTTCATATAGGTCAGTCCGGCCTCATCGAGAATCTGCTGTTCGGTATCGATGTCCGCCCGATCATTTTCCAGGCACAGACCGATCAGGCCCTCATCCGCCGAGTCCCAGGTATCCAGCCGATTGATAAATCCCTGCTTGCCGAACAGTCGGAAGAGCTTCTTGGCGAACGCCGGCATGCCGGTCGAGGCCAGCAGCTCGAAGTAGGGGCCCTCGGCGAAGTAGATGAGCGCGTTGTATGGCTTTTTCGCCTTGCCGTACTCGACGGTGAAGCCCTGGTCCGTGTAGTTCCGGACCGCCTGATCGAGGTTGTCCACTTTGTAGATCACGTGTCCGAGCTTCATGGGTGCACTTCCGTAGGGCTTGTTCCGCCACTGCTTAAGGTTGTTCGATCACTCCGCTAGCGCTCCGGACTGGGTAGCGCCGCAATCAACGCCATGACCGAGTCCACGACCACGCCCGTGTGCGAGCGCATGGCCGCCTCTGCGGCCTCCGCATCGCCCGCCAGGATTGCCTCGAGCACGCTTTCGTGCTCGGCGTAGCTTTCCTCGGTGCGGACAAAAAGCTTGAGTTGCTGGTGGCGATAAGGGATCAACCGTTGGTACATCTGCTCCGCGGCCTTTGCCAGAGCGACATTTTTTGAGCCCTGGTAAACGAGTCGGTGGAACTCGTTACTGGCCTCGAAGTAGGCGGTTGTGTCTTTCTTGCCGACATAGCGCTTGTAGGCTTTGTGCACAGCCTGCAGCTTCTTTTTTTCGGCCTGGCTCATGCGCCGTGCACAGAAGCGGGCGCAGATGCCTTCCAGCTCGGACATAAACTCAAACATGTGGATGAGTTCATCCATAGGGATCTGAGTGACGAAAGCGCCGCGCCGCGGCTTGATCTCCACCAGGTGCTGGGACACGAGCTGCCGAACGGCCTCGCGCACCGGCGTGCGGGACACCTCGAAGCTGCTGGCCAGCTGCTGCTCGTTCAGACGGGATCCCGGCGGGTAGACACCGGCGACGATGTCCTCCGTGATCTTTAGCGCAATCTGCTGTGCGAGGGACTCGCTACCATGCGGGTCGCGCTGTTCACCGCGTTCACCTGCCCCGGAGCGTTGACTCCTCGGCTTCGCGGGTCGCGCCACCACGCGACTTTTACTTTTGCTTAGGCGCTTGCTGCGCATGGATCTGATCTACTCAGGCGGTACGGGCAGTTTACACCGATCACGGTAGCCACAGGCGGAGCGGCAGCCAACCCGCGCCGGCGAGTACGGCTGCCATCGCGAGGAACGGTCCCAGGCATAGCAGTTCTCCGAGTAGCAGCATCTGCCGCTGTGAGCCTTGCTGAACGCAGGCGATCACCCAGCTGACCGCGGCCGTGATGGGCAGCAGTACCGCCGCCGCAGCGCTCACGAGCAGGGTGATCGACACGGGACTGAAGGTCCCAATGCGTTCCAGGCGGTCGCTGTTGCCGGTCAGTCCGTAGACTGCGAACAGCCCGAAGGTCACCGCACCGGCCAGCGCTGTGCCCAGAAGTGCCAGCGCGGTGATGCGTGGCGCCGTCATACCGCTGACGCGGGCGGTAGCGTCGCGCAGCCGGCGCCACGCCAGCGGCGGTGCCAGCACTATCGCGACGGCGGTGGCGATGGGCAGGTAGCGCCAGAACGCGGCTTCGATCCAGGACACCTGCATGAAGCTGGTGCCGTCGATCCAGTAGCGTTTGCTGTCGATGGTTCTCAGTGCGCTGGTGGCCGTGCGCATGGTGACGGGTCGGAACGCACCACCGCCCGTTGGAGCGAACGTCGATGTGCCGCCGCCCTGCAGGCCGCTGCGGGTCACCTGCAGCTGTCCTTCGTCCAGTGCCACCTGTCGCTGCTCCAGACCCCGCATCAGCCAGTGACGTAGCGCCATTTCGTGGCTGGCATTGATGTAGCTACCGGCGTAGGCCTCGTATGATTGGATTGGATCAGCTTCGGCTGTGGCCGATCCCGATCCCGATCCCGATCCCGACCCTCTGCCTGTGGTCGCACTTTCAATAGCCCGCGCACCGGTCAGAAAGCGCCCAAGTGCCGTGCGTATGGCGCGCGCGGCACCTTCATCGGTCCCGTTCAAGAGCACAACGAAGCCGTGGCCGGCGTCGCTCTGATACCCCAGATGGGTTCGGAATCCCTCGGTCTGTCCCCAGTGACCACGCCATAGCTCATCGTCGATGCGAAAGGCAAAGTTACCCAGCCCATAGGCACTGTCCGCCAGCCCGGCCGCGGCGGCGGCGCCGGAGTCGCTGCGCTCCATGCGCGCCAGCAGCGCCGGCGGCAGATAGCGCGCCCCCGTCGCGGTCACTCCGCGATCCAGGTACATCTGCAGCAGCTTCTGTCCGTCTGCCAGCGTGCCGGTGAGCGAGCCCGACGGCCGGATCGGCATCAGCCAGGCACTGATCGGTGTCCCCTGGGCACTGTAGCTGCGCGCGAGCGTGGATGGATCCTGGCTGCGGGATCGAAAGCTTGCGGTGGACATGCCCAGCGGGTCGAACACCTGGGTCTGCGCCAGCGAATCGAAGGTGTGCTCCGTTGTTGTCGTCAGGTACGCAGCGGCAATCGTGTGGCCTGGATTGGCGTAGGAGAAGAGGGTCCCCGGGCGCCATCGCAGGGTCGTTGGTCCCAGCCAGTCGAGATACGCAGCGGGTTCGAGGTCCTCGACGTCATACGCATACTCCGCGTAACTGGAACCGTCCAGCCCGCTGGTGTGCTCCAGCAGGTGCACGAGTTGCACTGGCGCAGTCGTGCGCCAGGGGTTACGCAGCTGCCAGCTCGGCAGCGCAGAGGCGATGGGATCTTCCAGGGAGACGGTCCCCTGTGCGATCAGCCGCAGGGCAATGAGCGAGGTGATGTTCTTCGACACGCTCCCATAGCGGAACAGTGTCTGCGCAGATACGGGCGTCTCGTTTTCGATGTCCGCCATGCCGAAGAACCAGGTGCCGCTTTTGGCTCGATCGGCGCTGGATACGGCGATGGCTGCGCCCGGAATAACGCTTTGCTCCAGAATCTCGCGAAGCTCCGCGGTCAGATCAGCGAAGCGCGCCTCGGCCGCCAGGGCAGGCACCGCGCAAGCCAGCAGCAGCCCTGCGAGCCAGAGGCTGGCGCGATTGCTGTGGCTGGCACCGGCTCGCCCGTGTGCCTTGATCCCGGTATGCTGAGCCCAACCTTGCGATTGCATACAATCGCACCCTTTTCTTATACAGCGCCGCGAGCGTAACGAATAAAGGGCCCCTATGGCCAATGAGCTGCCGGCCGCTGCTGGCGCGACCGTTCGGCGGCGGGTCTTGGTGACCGTTGCGTCACTGAGCTTTGCCAACACCGTGCCGCGAACGTTGGCAGGCATCCTGCTACCGGCGATCTATCGGCAGGAGGGGCTCCCCCTTGCGATGTTCTCGGTGTTTGCAATTCCGCTGGTCGTGAGTCCGTTGCGACTGCTCTGGGCCCCCTGGGTGGACCGCTACGGTTCGCAGTCCTTCGGGCGCCGCAAGAGCTGGATCCTGCCCTGCACCCTAGGTGCGGCCGCGGTGTTTCTCGTTGCCGGCTTCGTGACACCGACGCTCGAAAACCTGTGGTGGATCATCGCCCTGCTGGTGTGTGCCTATCTGTTCCTGGCCACGCAGGAAATCGCCGTTGACGCCTATATCGTCGAGGGGCTCTTGGCAGCGGAGCGCGGCCCCGGCGCAACGGCACGGATTCTGGGCGAAGAAGCCGGCCAGATGTTGACCATCGCCGGTCTGATGACCGTGTATTTCCTGGCGGGCTGGCAGATGGCGGTGTCGCTCGCCGCCGGCATCCTCGTTGCCCTGACGCTGCCGGCCCTGCTGCGACCGGAGGAACCGGTGAGCCGCGTCGAGTCACGGCAGCGGCCGTCGCTGGCGGACTTTGCGGCGCGGCGGGAGAATTTCTGGATCATCGGCGTGATCGGCGCGGCGGCCATCGCTCCGGGTCTCGCCAGCGCGGTCATCAGTCCCTTTCTGGTGGATCTGGGGCTCGACATCCGCCAGATCGGCTTGGTCCTCGGTTTGACCTCCAGCGCCGGGCCAATCGTGGCCGGGCTCACGCTGACTCCCTGGCTGCGTCGGGGCCGTACGTTGGCGGAAGCGGCACGGATCCAGCTCTTTCTGGCGCCATTCAGCGGCCTGGCTTTCCTGGCGCTAGCGTTGCTCGCCGAGCCGGGCCCGTTGGCAGTCGGTATCACCGTATTCGCAGCGAGCTTCATCTCGACCCCGGGGCTGATCTTTCTGTACACCGCGAGGTTGAACTGGACCTCCAAAGGCCAGGCGGGCACGGATTTCACCGTGCAGGAAGCGGCTTATGTGGTGTTTCGCGGCATTCTGCCCGGGTCCATCGGCGGCCCGATCGCTGCGCTGCTCGGCTGGCCGGGCTTTTTCGCGTTCATGGGTCTGGTGGGTGTCTGTGGCTTTGCGAGTTTTGTCGCCAGCCTGCCGGGTATCGATCGGCGGGTGGCGGCACGGTCCTCCTAGGCTTCTCGCGGCCGGCTCGAAAATGCATACCAGAGTTGCTAGATTGCATACAGTTTTTGGTCCCTGTTCCCAAAGGCACTTATGAGAGCGGTCCGATTCCATCGCCATGGCGGCGTCGCTGAGCTGCGCTGCGAAGAGATCCCGCCGCCGGAACCGGCCGCCGGTGAAGTCCTGGTTCGCATTGAGGCCGCTGCCCTGAACGGTTTTGACCCGATGATGCTCGAGGGCAGTACCGGGCTTCAGGTGCCCCTGCCGATGATTCCCTGTGGAGACCTGGCCGGGCGCATCGCGCAGCTCGGACCAGGAGTGGATCGCGGGCGATACGCGCCAGAACAGCCGGTTTCGATTTACCCGATCCTGCCGGAGAAAGGCATGATGGGCGAAGTGACCGCGGGTGGTTTGTGCGAGTACGTTGCGGTGCCGACCTCCGTTCTGGTTCCGATTCCCGAAGGTGTCAGCAGTGCTCAGGCCGCGGCGCTGCCGGTGGCCTATGGCACGGCCCTGCGCATGCTGCACGCCCGCGGCACCGTTCGCGCCGGCGAGCGCCTGTTGGTCCTTGGCGCCACCGGTGGCGTGGGTGTGGGCGTGATTCAGCTCGCTCGCCTGCTGGGGGCGGAAGTCATCGCCTGTGGACGTGGCGCGGCGCGTTGTGCGCGGCTGCGCGAAATCGGCGCGCACGATGTGATTGATACCGCAGAAGAGAACGTGCGCAGCGCCGTGATCGAACGTTACGGGAAGCCTGATTACGCGGGGCAGACCAGCGGCGGTGTTGATGTCGTCATCAATTACATCGGCGGCGATGAGTTCAGCGACAGCCTGAAAGTGCTTCGGCAACACGGCCGGGTGCTGGTCTGTGGCGCTACCGCCGGCTACCTGGCGCCGGTTGACATGCGCTATCTGTGGAGCTTCGAGCAGCAGATTATCGGTTCGAACGGCTGGCTTATTGAGGACCAGGTGACGCTGCTGCAGATGGTGGCGGATGGTCAGCTCGACCCGGTCCTGCATGCGGTGCGGGATGCAGCGGACGTGAGAATGTCTTACCAGGAGCTGATGGACCGGCAGGTGGTCGGCAAATCGGTGCTCCTGCCATGAGCCTTGCAGACAGTGGGCTGTCCGGGCTGCAGGCGGAACTCGATGCGTGTCCAGCGATCACAGCGCTGGGTATGACCGTGCACCGTATCGGCCAGGCGGGCGCTGGGTCCCTGATCCTGCGACTGCCCCTCACCGACGTCGCGCGGCGCGCTCCAGCGGCGGAACAGTTTCATGGCGGCGCCATCGCTTCGCTCATCGATACGGCCGGCGATTATGCGGTAGCGCTGTTGCTGGGCGGCGGTGTGCCGACCATCAATTTTCGGGTGGATTTTCTGCGGCCCGCCAGCGGGGCCTACCTGCTGGCTGCGGCGACTGTGCGTCGGCAGGGGCGCACCGTGTCGGTGGCGGATGTTGATGTGTTTGATCCACAGCAGCGGCTGTGTGCCGTCGGTCGCGGCACCTACGCATCCATGGTCGGTTGACTGCGGTGGCCGGTGCCCAGCATCACTTGGGGTGTTTGCTCGATGGCGACGCTCTGGTATCCGACGGGCCGGTCCTGATCGAGGACGATGGCACCTCGCAGCAAGCAACCGATGCGACCCAGCTGCGGGCAGCGCTGGCATCGGTGCAGCAGCAACTGCTCTCCCTCGAGCTTGATCGCGGGTCGGTCGTCGGGATTGTGGCACCCCTGGGCGTGGCGCATCTGGTCACATTGCTGGCCGCTGTGCGGGCCGGGCTGGTCGTGGTGCCGATCAATCTGCAGCTTGAGGACGAGGCGCTACGCTATGTGCTCCGAGATGCTGGGGTTGTCGTTCTGTTGACCGAATCCGGGTCCGCGCCGCCGCTGGTGGACGTCAAGGTCGTTGAGATTGATTTCGAGTTCGCGCCCGATGGCATGCCGCCCGCGGTCGTTCCGGTCGCTGCCGGCGACACCGCTGTGATCATGTACACCTCGGGCTCCACAGGCCGACCCAAGGGCGTTCCGATCAGCCACGGTGGGTACTGCTGGGCCTTTGCGCAGTTTGCAGTGCTACGCGACACCATGGCTCGCCGCACCGGCCTGGTGGCGGCGCCGCTGTTTCATATGAATGGTCAGTTTCATCTGCTCAACCTCCTGTCCTGCGGCGCTCGGGTGGTGCTGCTGCGTTCCTTTTCGGCCGCCGGGCTGCTCAGCGCGATTGAGCGCCATCAGGTGTATCGCGCGACGGGGGTGCCGACCATGTATGCGCTGGCGGCGGCACATATGGCGCAGGCCAGGCTGGCGCCAGTATCCTGCGTCCAGATGCTGGCGCTTGGCAGCGCGCCGCTGTCCCAGGCGCTACACGTACAGCTGCAGCAGTGTTTTCCGCGAGCGCTCATCACCAATGGCTATGGCACCACGGAGACCGGCCCGGTGTCGTTCGGTGCACATCCCGATGGCCGGCCCACGCCGCCAACGGCACTTGGCTATCCCATGCCGGGTGTTGAGCTGAAGCTGGTGGACGGTGACCGCGAGGATCGCGGCACGCTGTGGCTGAAAAACCCGATGACGCTGCGCGGCTACCTGAATCGTCCAGAAGCTACCGTGAACAGTGTTCGTGATGGGTGGTACGTAACGGGGGACGTGCTGGAACGCGATGCCGAAGGGTTTTACTACTTTGCGGGCCGCGATGACGACATGATGCAGGTCGGAGGCGAAAACCTGTATCCGCGAGAAGTCGAAGCGCGGCTGGAGAGCCATCCTGCGGTTGCGGCGGCTGCGGTGGTCCCGGTAGCTGACGCGATCAAGGCGGAAAAGCCGGTGGCGTTTGTGGTGCTGCACGACGATAAGGACGTCACCGCCGAGGCGCTCAGGGCCCATTGCCTCGCCAACGGCCCGGCTTTTGCTCACCCCCGATCAGTTTACCTGCTAGAAGCGCTACCCCTTGCGGCGACGAACAAAGTCGATCGGGCGCTGTTAACGCAGTGGGCAGCACGGCGGCAGCGGGACCCGGACAGCGGGCCTACATCATGAGCGTTGGCTGGCGTGTTGCGCTGCTGATGCTGCTGTCGGCACCTGGCCTTACGCAAGCGCCCTATGATCTGGCGGCGGTCCGCACGGAACTCGATGCCATCAGCGCACCGCTCGCACTGCCAGAGGGCTGGCTCGGCTTCAGCGACGACGGACGCTATGTCTGTATCGGACGAAAACGTTTCGCAGCGATTGACGGTGCGCTGGTACCGCAACGTAAGGCGGACCTTGCAGGCGCAGCGCAGGCGGCCGGCGCGCGACCACCGCTCAGTGCGCCGCAGCCGGCCCCACAGCCCTGTGTGCTTGCATTGACCGACGCGCACGAGCGTCGCTTTGAGCTGCGCCTCGAAGCGGCGGGCTGGATCGCCCGCGCCGTGCCAGCGCCGCCGGTCGGTCGCATCGTTCGCCCCATGTTTCCCATGTACCGCTACGACAGGCGCGAAGAATTGTCCCCTCAGGGTGACGTATTCGCCAGCCTCGCCGGTTACCAGCTTGCGCTGCGGCCAACGGATCGCGATGAGGCCATCGCTCTGACGGACGATGGCACAGAGCAGGCACCGTATTTCCTGGGCTCCGACATCTGGGAACAAAGCGGTGAAATTTTCTCAACAGATGGTCGCTACTTCATTGGTCGTCAGCACGACGCGGGCGAGGCGACACCGGTCGACGTGCACGATCCGTTTCAGACCACCGGCGCCGAGATTATCCATTTTCGCTATTGGAGCCGCGTTGGCCAGCCACTGCCCCGGCAGACGCTGGTGATTGTCGATTCACAGCGTCGCACGGTGACGCGCGTGCGCGGCAGTGGCCGCCCGGAATCGTTCAGCTTCTTTGTGGAATGGTCCCCGGCGGGAACGCACTTCCTCTGGCTGCGTGTCAGCCGCGATCTGAAGCGCTATGAGCTGCTTGAAACGTCTGCGATGACCGGTCGCAGCCGTCGGCTGCTGGTTGAGACGCAGCGACAGCGCCCGGTCAAATGGCCCGGTGGCCCGCAGACGGCGCGTTACCTGCCGGATCAGACGGGCTACCTCTGGCGCAGCAACCGCTCGGGATACGCGCAGTATTACCGGCTGCCGAAAGGAGGTGGGCCGCTGCAGCCACTTACGACTGGCGACTTCGATGCAGAAGAGGTGGTGCGCATCGACGGGCCTCGCCGGCGACTGTACTACTACGGTGCCGGTGACCCGGTGCGGTCCTTCGATCGGCGCCTGTTGAGTGTTGCGTTACCCGAGCCCTCCGATTCTGCTATGCCGGCGTCTACGGTGCTCACTGCAGAGGCAGGGGTCCACGATGTGCAGCTGTCGCGAACCGGGAAGCGCCTGCTGGATGTGCACTCTCATGTCGACCGGCTGCCCGCGGCGGTGCTGCGTGATGGCGAGGGTCAACCGCTGCGGACGCTGTGGCAGGCGGCGCCTCCAACGGCGCGCGCCCGTCGTCCGTCGCCGATTGAGTTTGAAGTCGCGCTGGGGCAGGAGCGGGGCCGTGCCGTCGGGCTGTTGTTTCCGCCGGCGGGGTTTGATCCCGATAAACGCTACCCGGTGATCGATCGCATCTACGGGGCTGTGTCGCTGCCCGCAACGCCCCGGGGCTATCCAGGATTCGAAGTCTCCGATGACTACGGACGCGTCATCCATATGCTCACCGCCAGCGGGTTCGCGGTGGTCACCATCGATGCGCCCGGGGTGCTGGGCCGCGGCGCCGAGAACGAAAATGCGCGCTACGGTCGCTGGCCGGAGGGACTGATTGCCGATCATCGCGCGGTGCTCGAAGCTCTTGCTGTCGAGCACGAGTGGCTGGATCTGGCGCGCGTTGGCGTCGCGGGCAACTCCTGGGGTGGGTACAGCGCGCTGCTCGCCGGGCTGGATGCGCCGCAGCTCTATCGCGCCGTCTCTGCTAGCGTGCCGCAGACGAGCCTGCGCGACCACATCAGCTGGATCGAATTCATGCTCGGGCTGCCGAAGGAGAATCCCACAGCCTACGCCGACGGCGAGCTTGCCGAACGCATGGATGAGTGGCAGCCCGCGCTTCAGCTCATCGCCGGTACGGCGGACGTGAACGTGCCGGTCAGCAACACCTATCGGGTGCTTGATGCGCTTGCGGAAGCTGGGAAACCCTATGAGTTGGTGCTGTTTCCCGGGACCAACCACGCGCACAGCGGCCGCGGTGATCGCTATGCGTATGCGGTGGCGGCCATGCGGCGGTTCTTCCGGCGAACGCTCGGTGGGGCCGAGGAATGCAACGCACCCTAGAATTTGCCGCTGTTGGCCCAGGTGTCTCGGGGTGGAATGGGCTCCAGGTTGTCCCAGTGTTCGACGATTTTGCCCTCTTCGATCCGATACAGATCGAACACTGCGTAGTCTTCCTGGCCAAGAGACATCCCGGCGTAAGTGACCACAAAGTTGCCCTGACCGATCAGCTTGAATAGATGGGTGTAGCGCAGGGGACGACCATCGGCCGCGAGGCTCTCGGTGTAGCGAGCGAGCCCATCGAGCCCGTCCGCGATAAACGGGTTATGCTGAGTTAACTGGTCACCAGAGATGAAGCGGGGTGCTTCGCTGAAGTGACCACCCAACAGGACGGTTTCAACGTACGCCTGTATGAGTGCTTTGTTCGCGTCCGTCCGCTCAAGGTCCGTGATCGCTGTCGGGCCATCGAATTGGCTGTGCCCCGAGACCGACTCGTCAGTGACGGCTGAGATCACGTCCCAGTGCTCGATGATCCGGTCGTCTTCGTCGGTGTCGAACAGATCCATGGTGAGCCAACGCGCCTCACCCTGATTGATGTTCTGGTACGCCTGTACGAAGACGTGCTGGCCGTCTTCGAAGCCGCGGACGATCTCGATCTCGCGTACCGGGCAGCGGGCGACGAAGTCTGTGAAGAACGCGACGAATCCTTCGACGCCGTCAGCCACTCCTGTACTGTGCTGCGTATAGCGAGCACCGGTATAGCGAGTGACCGCTTCTCGGACCTTGCCGTCGCGAATGCCTTCCAGGTACAGGGCTTTGGCGTTGTTCAGTTTGCGAGTCAAGAGTGGGTCCTTCACGGGATATGGGGGCGACGCTAGCGTACTGAGCCAGGCCAGTCGAGCCAATCGCATTCTGCGGCTGCACGTTGTGCCGGCGAGCGTGCCACAGGCTCTCGTCCCGCCCATCGCTGGCTTCGACCGCGAGTGGGGGCGGCCGCTTTGGAGGTGATCGTGTCAGTGTGCTTGGACGTCCAAGCCTCGAGCCTGAGCACGCGGCTCCTTCAGCCGTAGTCGCTGTGAACGTCCGCGATGCGATCGAGCAGGGCATCCGTTGCTGCATCCGGTGTGTAGCCGGCGCCCAGGCGCTTGCGCGTTGCGACGGCTGCTCGCCGAAGCCCTTCCAGCAAGTTGACTTCACACTGCCAGTGGCCGATGACGCCGCGGAGCTTCGTGTTATCGAAACGTGTGTCGTTGGTCTTGTCCCCTAACAGCGTGCCTTCCCAGTCCGGGTTGGCCTGCAACAGGTCAGGCACGGGCACAGGCACGATCTTCGCGGTGCAGCCGAGCGCCGCAGCGGCCTGAGTCAGCAGATGATTCCAGGGATGGGCCTCATCGCTTGTGATGTGAAAAGCATCGCCCATTGCTCTGCCGTTTCCGAACAGTTTGGTAAAGGCACGAGCGAGGTCGTCTGCGTGAGTGAGCGTCCACAGGGATTGCCCGTTGCCGTGCACAATAAGGGCTTTACCGTTCACCATACGCCATGCGAGGTGGTCGCCGGTCATGACCGTGCCCGGGAGGCGCGTTCGATAGGTATGGCTCGGGCGGACGATGGTGATCGGCAGTTGGTCCTCCTGATGCGCGCGCTGCAGTCGCGTCTCGCAGTCGGCCTTGCGCTGGCTGTACTCCCAGTAGGGATTGCGCAGGGACACCGCTTCAGTGATGACCTGCGTAGTAGGGGGCTTTTCGTAGGCGGATGCGCTGGAGACAAAGATGTAGTGTCCGCAGCGGCCAGCGAAGGTATCGATGTCTCTTTCGATTTGCGGAACATCGAACGCAATGAACTGGCAGACCACATCGTAGCAGCGCGATTCAAGCACGTTGTAAGCCTGAGGATCGTTCAGGTCGCAGTACAGGTGCGTCACGCTGTCGGGGAGTGCTACTCCCTGGCGACCGCGGTTGAGCACCGTGACGGTATGCCCGGCTCGCGCGGCGGCCTCGACGCACGCGAAAGAGATTTCTCCGGTGCCGCCGATGAACAGCACGGTGGCCATCGTTCAGTCGTCTACACGCGCGCCGGCGAGTCCATCGGGACTCGTACGCGCGCTAATGCGCGCGCCGCCAACGCGATGCGCATCGTGCAGGTGATCCACGGTCGCGTCTACGAAACGCACGTTGCGCTCGACGCCGTGCAATGACGGCTCCAAGAACGCATCTTCGGCGCTGCGATGAAACACCAGGCGCGCATCGCCAGCGGTGCCGTCTGCAAGCACTCTGAAGTGAGGGTTGGCCTGGCACTGATTGAGCACCGAAGGGTCTACATCGTGCAGCATGCGACCCTGCCAGTGCAGCGCGCGGGCACTGTGATACGTCAACGCAGGCATGGGCCGCGGCTGCGCATCGTGATTAGGCATGCCCCGATGCCACATGCGTGGATCGCGAAAGCAGACCCCGCCTGCCGGGATTTCCATGGCCTGCGGTGGGCCCCAGCGCTCGATCAGCTCCGGGTAGGGCGCCAGACGGTTCTGGGTCCAGTCCGCGCAGGCTGTTTCCCGGTGGGTGCCCGGATAGATCTCCGTCGCTCCGGTCTCCACGGTGATGTCCGTTAGGGCGATGGAACAGGACAGGGTCGTGGTGGGTGGTGGCCAGGACACGCCATCCGCGGCAGCTTCCTCTGCGCTGCGCCAGCTGAAGGGCCGATCAAAGTGCAGGGGCTGGTGACCACTGCCCGGGCAGTTGACGTTGCCATTGAAAAATCCCAGCCAGGCCCGCGCGCCGAGCGTTTGCGCGACCATCTGCTCGATCAGCGGATTGGCGACAACTTCTGCGGCGACAAAAGGCGCATAGCGGCGCAGCCCGAGCTGCAGGTGACCGGGGGCCGTGTGTTTCTCGTGAGGGGTCAGCTGCGCGTCCGCCCGAACCCGGGCGACATCTTCCAGCACGGCGGCCCGCAATCGCTGGCAGGCGTCCGGGCGAATCAGCCCTGCGATGATCACATAGCCGTCGCTGGCCAGACGCTCGCTCAGACGCGTCAGTGCCTGCGCCGGCAGCGCGCCGTGCTGGTGATCAGCGGTCGTTGCCTCGTAGTGCATGAAACGGGGTCGCGATCCTCAGTTTCGATTGGGCACCTGCGCCAGCGCATCTTTGGCGCGTTGGGTGATCTCCGCCGGGGTGCTGTCGCTCGGGGTCAGCCAAGTGCCGCCGATGCAGGCCACATTGGGTTGCGCAAGGTAGTCTGCCACCTGCGGCAGGCGGATGCCTCCGGTTGGGAAAAAACGAAGCGCGGGCAGTGGCCCGGCGATCGCGCGCAGCCACGCGGTGCCGCCGACGATCTCCGCCGGAAACAGTTTCTGCAGGGTGTACCCCGCATCCATCAGCGTCATGGCCTCGCTGGGCGTCGCGGAGCCGGGAACCAGGGGGAACGACTGGGCAGCGGCGGCTTCTAGCAGGGCGGCGCTGTGGCCGGGGCTGACCGCGAAGCGGGCGCCGGCGTCGCGCACCTGCGTCAGTGCCTGTGCGCCTCGCACGCTGCCCGCGCCGACCAACATGTCCGGGACGTCCTGCGCGATCGCGCGAATGGCCGCGATTGCCGCCGCACTGCGAAGCGTAACTTCGATCGCGCTCAGCCCGCCGGCGAGGAGCGCTTGCGCGGTGGGGACCGCGGTGGCGGCGTCTTCGATCACCACGACGGGCACGATGCGCTGGGCGGCGAGCAGGGTGCTGGCATCCATCAGGCGTGCTCCTCCAGCAGGTTGGCGAACTGGCTGGCCCCGCGCTCCGCGGGGCCAACGCCGCGGCGGAAGCCAGCAAAGAGTTCTCGCCCCAGGCCGTACTCGTGCATCTCAGCGGTGCTGCTCAGGTTGCTGTTTCGCCCACTGAGATCGACGCTGGTGTCCATGGTGCCGGCATTGGCATCGATGCGAATCAGATCGCCGTCCCGTAGCCGTGCGATGGGGCCGTCACTGATGGCTTCCGGCGTGACATGAATCGCGGCCAGCACACTGCCGGATGCGCCGGACATCCGGCCGTCAGTAATGAGGGCGACCTTCTGGCCCCGCTTCTGCAGGATCGACAGGTAGGGCGTGAGCTTGTGCAGCTCGGGCATGCCGTTCGCCTTGGGGCCTTGCCGGGTAATCACGGCGACCAGGTCACCGTTCAGCTCTTCGGCTTCGAAGGCGCGCACGAATGCGGCCTGGCCGTTGAAGGTGCGCGCTGGTGCCTCGATCACCCGATGCTCTGGGGCAACGGCTGAGATCTTCACGACTGCGCGGCCCAGGTTGCCATCCAGCACCGTCAGTCCGCCCTGCGGTGCAAATGCATCTTCGGTACCTCGCAGGATGCTGCGGTCGCCGCTGTGGGTGCTGACTGGCTGCCAGGACAGAGCACCTTCATCCGCCTGTGCGGGCCGTGTGGTGTAGCGCTCAAGGCCCGGTCCGGCGACCGTATCGACATCCCCGTGCAACAGCCCCGCCTCCAGCAGTTCGCGGATCACGAAGGCGAGGCCACCGGCGGCATCGAACTCATTCACGTCCGCCTGGCCGCTGGGGTAGACGCGGGTCAGCAGCGGAATGATTGCGGACAGATCGGCAAAGTCATCCCAGGTCAGTTGGATCCCGGCGCTGGCAGCGATGGCCACCAGGTGCAGTGTGTGGTTGGTGGAGCCGCCGGTGGCATGCAGGCCGATGACGGCGTTGAGGATGGCGCGCTCGTCGAGCATCTGGGCGAGGGGCCGCTCGGTGCCCGCCAGAGCGGTGTTGGCGAGGGCCTGGGTCACCGCGGCATCGGTGAGCTCGGATCGCAGGGGGGTGTCCGGCGGCACAAAGCTGCTCCCCGGCAACTGCAGACCCATGAACTCCATCAGCATCTGGTTGCTGTTGGCGGTGCCATAGAAAGTGCAGGTCCCGCGGCTGTGGTAGGCCGCGGACTCAGCGGCCAGCAGCTCGCCGCGGCCGACGGTGCCGGCCGCGTAAGCTTCGCGCACAGCGGCTTTTTCCTTGTTCGGGAGCCCCGACGGCATGGGGCCCGCCGGGACGAACAGCACCGGCAGATGTCCGAAGCGCAGCGCGCCCATGAGCTGCCCGGGGACGATCTTGTCGCAGATGCCCAGGCACAGCACCGCGTCGAACAGATTGTGACTGAGCGCAATGGCGGTGCTCATGGCAATGAGATCGCGGCTGAACAGAGACAGGTCCATGCCTGCCTGTCCCTGGGTCACGCCGTCGCACATCGCCGGCACGCCGCCGGCGACCTGTGCGGTCGCCCCCGCGCGCTCGGCCGTCCGGCGAATCTGCTGCGGGTAGTCTTCGTAGGGCGCGTGTGCGCTCAGCATATCGTTGTAGGCGGTGACGATGCCGATATTCGGTGTGCTCTCGGCGCTGAGCCGCGACTTTTCGGTGGCGCCGCAGGCCGCCATGCCGTGGGCCAGATTGCTGCAGGACAGGGACGCGCGGGCGACACCGTCGTCCGCTGCCGCATCCATCTGGCGCAGATAGGTAGCGCGCGTCCGGGCGCTGCGCTGGCGAACACGCTCGGTGACCTGTTCTAGAACGGGATGTGTCATCGCGATTCCTGATGGCCCTCAAGGGGCCCAGTAGATGTCATGGTCGGGTCCTGTCAGCAGTGTTGCGATTGGCTTGTCATCGGCGTGCGCGAGGGTCCGTGCCTTGTCATCGCCGAAAATCAGCAGCAGGCGGTGATCGCAGCGTGCCAGCGCCGACCAGGTCAGGGTGATGCGCCGGTAGGGACTCGCAGCAGTGTCGATGGGCGCGATCAGCGCGGGATTGTCGATCGCGAGCGCCGGGTCCAGATTGGCGGCGTCCGGGAAGAGGGAAGCGAAATGACCGTCGGTGCCCATGCCCAGGAGTGCCAGCGTCCAGGGTTGGGGTGCCTGCGACAGGGTCGCTTCCTCTAGCGGAACCAGCGATGCTGCTGCGGCGCGATGCTGCAGCAGTGTTTCCCGCAGCATGCGGGCATTGCTGTCGCTGTGGTCTGCCGGGACGCAACGTTCATCGCTCGGCACGATGCTGATCCGCTCCCAGGACAGGGGCGCCTGGGCCAGGTAGCGATAGCAGGGCGCCGGCGTGCTGCCGCCGCTGACCACGAGCGTGACTGCGGCGTGCTCTTGCAGCGCGTCGTGCAGGACCGTTGCGATATGGTCGGCAGCCGCCCGGCTCGCGCTGTCCCGATCCTCAAAGCGGTGCATAGGCGGCGCTGCGGACGGGTCCACCTTAAGCGCCCACCTGCCAGTGACGATCGTCGCGATCGAGCAGCATGGACGATGCTGTCGGGCCCCAGCTTCCGGCCACGTAGGACTCCACCTTGTGCTGGGCGCTGTCCCAGCCGGCGATGATGTCGTCGGTCCAGCGCCAGGCCGCCTCGATCTCGTCGCGGCGCATGAACAGGGCGGGATTGCCGCGAAGCACTTCGATCAGCAGTCGCTCGTAGGCATCGGCATAGGCGGGCACGAAGGTGTCCGCGAAGCTCAGATCCAGCGACGTCTGCCGCAGGTCAAAGGTTCCCGGTCCGGGCTCCTTCGCCATGATCGACAGCTTGACGCCTTCGTTCGGCTGCAGGCGAATCGACAGCCGGTTGGGCGGTATCGCATAGCGCTCATCGAAGATCACGTGCGGCACGGGTTTGAACTGGATGACGATCTCGGAGTGCTTCTCTGCCATGCGCTTGCCGCTGCGCAGGTAGAAGGGCACTCCAGACCAGCGCCAGTTGTCGATGGCCAGTTTCAGAGCGACGAAGGTTTCCGTGGACGATGCTTTGCCGAGTTCGTTGAGATAGCCATCGACCGCAGTGCCTTTGATCGCGCCAGCCTGATACTGCGCCCGCACTGTTTGCCGCAGCACCGCATCCCCCTGAATGGGTTTCAGTGCCTTCAGGACCTTGAGTTTCTCGTCGCGCACCGCGTCGTCATCAAGGGAGCTGGGCGCCTCCATGGCGACCAGACACACGAGCTGCAGCAGATGGTTCTGGACCATGTCCCGCAGGGTGCCGATGTTGTCGTAGAACTCCACCCGATTCCCAACGCCCAGATCCTCCGCCACAGTGATCTGGACGTGGTCGATCACCTCGCGCCGCCACAGGGGCTCGAACAGGGAGTTGCCAAAGCGCAGCGCCAGCAGGTTCTGCACGGTCTCCTTACCGAGGTAGTGATCGATCCGAAAGATCTGGTTCTCGCGAAAGCGCTTGCCGACCGCATCGTTGATCGCGCGCGCGCTCTCGTAGTCGCTGCCGACCGGCTTCTCCAGCACGATGCGCATGTTGTGGGTGAGCAGCCCGCGGCTCTCGAGGCCTTCGGCGATGGGGCCATACAGGCTTGGCGCCGTCGCGAGGTATACCGCGCGCAGCTTGTCATGGTCTTCCGGCAGCTGCGCGACCAGGTCATCCCAGCTCGCCGGGTCCAGCGCATCGAGCGCCAGGTAGTGCAGCTTGGGATGAAAGGCCTCCCAGGCCGGGCTGCCCACCCCTTCGCCGGCGATGTGCGCGTTGAGTGCCTCGGCAACCTGCCCGATGTAGTCCTCCTGAGTCATGGCGCTGCGGCCCACGGCCAGGATCCGGCTGCCCTCGGGAAGCTGGCCGTCGCGATCCCGGCGGAAGAGGGAGGGCAACAGCTTGCGCATGGCCAGATCGCCGGTGCCTCCAAAGATGATCAGATCGAATCGTTCGACCGGGACAAAGCGCGCCATGCTGCGGTCCTGCTGCCAGCCTTTCCAAGAGAAAGGATAGGTAGCGCTGCTACCTTTGCGAAGGCTGAATGTTGTAAAACTACGTATCAGCCGATGGAGGCGCGATGTTAAGGGGCTATAGCTCGCTTTCGCGCCATGATTGGTGTAGTTTAACTACATGTTGGCTCGAATCAAGCAGGAATTGCCCGCGCTGAGCCCGGCGGAACGGCGGGTCGGACAGTGGGTGCTGAGCGATCCGGAGGCGGCCAGCCGCGCGGCTCTGGCCGGGGCTGCCGCGGCGATCGGTGTGAGTGAGCCCACCATCATTCGCTTCGCGCGCCGCTTCGGCGCTTCCGGCTTCCGGGCGTTCAAGGCGGATCTCATCGCCGCCGTGCACAGCGTGCCGGCGGGTCTGCACGCCGATGTGTCGCCAGCGGACAGCGCGGCCCTGGCGCATCGCAAAGTCGTCGATCGCGCGCTGGCAACACTCCATGAGTTGCGGCGGCGTATGGCGACCATGCCTCTGGAGCCGGTGATCGAGGGTTTTGGCGCGGCCCGGCAGTGGCAGTTCTGTGGCCTAGGCGCTTCCGGCACGGTCGCGGCGGATGCGGCGCACAAGTTCTTTCGCCTCGGTCGACCGGTGCGGGCCATCCAGGATGCGCCCACCGCGCTGCAGAGCGCTGCGATTGCCGGTGAGGGTGACCTCTTAGTGTTCATCTCGCACCTGGGGCACTGGCCGGAACTTGCGCGCGCCGCGGCGCTGGCAACGACGCGTGGTGCGAAGGTGCTGGCGCTCACTCGGGCCGATTCGCCGCTGGGGACAGCGTCAAGCTGGTGCCTCGATCCCGGCAGCGACGAGGACACCAGCGTCTACACGCCCATGAGTTCCCGGATCGCCCAACTGTGCCTGCTCGATGCCCTGCAGGTCAGCGTTGCGCTCTCCCTGGGGGAAGAAGCGGCAGCTTACCTGCGTTCCAGTAAGGCGGTTCTGGCCCCCGCCGGGGCGGAAAGCCGCGCTGGGTCGCGGTAGCACGCTTCGCTTTTAGAATAGTGCGAAAGAGTATTTAGTCTGGCTCATTGATAGCGGTAGGTTATAAGTCCACCTAGTGAGCGGCCACCGACAGTGAGCAGTGTCAGCCCCCTGCGTTCGGACAATTTCAATCCCTCTCGGGAAGCCGTCCTCCGGCGCGCGTCCCAGGACGCGGCCGCCGTCGATCTCGGGGCCATGAATGCGCGCTTTGCGACGTTGTCTGCGGAAGAGCGCGTCCGGGAAGCGCTGCGCGACTTGCCCGGTGCCCATGTGCTCAGTTCCTCCTTTGGTGCTCAGGCGGCGGTGAGCCTGCATATGCTCACCCGGGCAGAGCCCGATCTGCCCGTGGTGCTGATCGACACCGGATACCTGTTCCCCGAAACCTACCAGTTCGTCGAGACGCTCACCGAGCAACTCGATCTGAACCTCAAGGTCTATCGCGCGGCGATGTCGCCGGCGCGCCAGGAAGCGCTGTTCGGCGAGCGCTGGAACCAGGGCCTGGAAGGCCTGGAAGCCTACAACCGGCAGAACAAGGTCGAACCGATGCGCCGCGCACTCGAGGCGCTCGATACCGGCACCTGGTTTACCGGTTTGCGTCGCGATCAGGCGAGCACGCGTTCATCAACGCCCTTTGTTGCCCAGAGTGGCGGTCGTTTCAAGGTCGCACCGATCGCCGATTGGAATGATCGCGACGTCTATCGCTATCTGACCGAGCACAAGCTGCCCTACCACCCGCTGTGGGAGCAGGGCTACGTCAGCATTGGCGATACGCACTCAACGATCCCCCTGCACCAGGCCGACAGCCTCGAAGCCACGCGCTTCGACGGTCTCAAGCGCGAGTGCGGGCTGCACGACGGGACGCTCTGATCGCGAGCGTTTGGCTTGCCGGTACACACCGCCTGCCAGCCGTGTGACACTGCCCGTCGTACGTGCGACGGGAAAAAGCTGTGACCACGACCGACTCCGAATATCCCCTCGCCGGGGTGCGGGTGCTGGATTTTTCTCGCGTGCTGGCCGGTCCGTTTGCCGGCCGCATGCTGGCGGATCTGGGTGCGGACGTAGTAAAGGTCGAGCCGCCGGACGGTGATGTGACCCGGCTCTGGGGCCGCTCGATCGCCAATCTTCCCGGCTACTACCATCAGCAGAATGCGGGCAAGCGCAACCTGTGCATCGACCTGCGCGCGCCCGGCGCGTCGGCCCTGGTGCTGGAGCTCGCGACCAAGGCGGATATCCTCATCGAGAACTATCGCCCGCATGTCATGCACAAGATGGGGATCGATTACCCGGTGCTGTCGGCCGCGAACCCGGCGCTGATCATGCTATCCATCACCGGTTTCGGGCAGTCCGGTCCTGAGGCCTCGCGCCCCGCCTACGCGCCGGTGGTACACGCGGAAGCCGGCCTCATGAAACGCGCGGCGGAGCGCTTCGGGGTGGTCCCGCACGATCTGCCGCTCTCCGTTGCTGACACCAACGCTTCGCTCCATGGGTTGGTCGGAATATTGTCGGCGCTGCATCTGCGGTCCCGCACGGGTCGGGGCCAGCACATCGACATGGCGATGATCGACGCCACGCTCGCAACCGATGATCACATGCACTACGACCTTGAAGCGGCGGCGGCAACCGGGCCTTTGCCAAACGAGGTCTGGGACACGCCGGCCGGGCCGGTGCTGCTGACGGCCGATGTGCGCTACCTCTGGCAGCTGCTCAGCGAGCATTGCGGGGTGACGGTGGAGCTGCCGACAGACGCTGATTTCGCGCGCAAGATTGCCGCCCGCCATGACGCGATCGCCGCCTATCTGGCAGGGTTGCCCGATGCGGCTGCCTTCGAGTCTCTCATGCGCACGCTAAACGTGGCCTGGGGTCTCGTGCGGGATGCGGCGACCCTGCGGGAACAGCCGACCGTCGCCGCCCGGGGTGCGATCGTTGATATTGACGATCGCGCTGGCGGCACGCGACCGATTACCCAGTCGCCCTATCGGTTTTCTGATGCGCGCAGTGGCGTGCGTGGCCCGGCGCCCCATCGCGGCGAGCATAATGAGACCGTGATCACAGATTGGCTGGGCGCCGCGCCGGAAACGGTGCGCGAACTCGTGGCGCAGGGTGTACTGCACGCTGAGCCTGATCTGAACCCTGCGGATGCCACTGGTGGCGTTCGCTCCAGCGAGGAGCCTTCCTGATGAAGTCGCTGAGAACGCCAGATGACCGCTTTGCGAATCTGCCCGGCTATGACTTTGCCCCGAACTACGCGACCGTGGCGGATGGTGACGGGGGCGAGCTGCGGATGCACTACATTGACGAAGGGCCCGCGGACGGCGAGCTGGTGCTGTGTCTGCACGGGCAGCCCTCCTGGTCCTATCTCTATCGCAAGATGATTCCGCTGTTCGCGGCGCGCGGATATCGGGTCATTGCGCCGGACCTGGTGGGCTTCGGGCGCTCGGACAAGCCGGCCGCGCGCGAGGATTACACCTATGCTCGGCATGTGGACTGGCTTAGCGGACTGATCCTGAAGCTGGATCTGACCGACATCACCCTGGTCTGTCAGGACTGGGGCGGCCTTATCGGGCTGCGCGTGGCCATGGCGCACCCGGATCGCTTTGCACGGATCGCTACCGCCAACACCGGTCTGCCGGACGCCGCCGGCGTGCCGGAGGATCAGGTGCAGCCGATCAGCGAGCGCATGCGCGCCTACTACGATTCCCTACCGGTACATGCGGACGCGGCGGCGATGATGCCGGCCATGGCCACTGACAGCACGGGCATGGGCTTCCTTCACTGGGTGAAGTTCTGCGCAGAATCGCCCGGTTTCAAGGCCAGCGAGGTGCTCGCTGGAAGCACCGCCGGCCAGCTGAGTCCGGAAGAAGTCGCGGCCTATGATGCGCCGTTCCCTGACGATAGCGTTCTCGCCGGCGCGCGACAGTTTCCCTCACTGGTGCCGGTCACGCCGGACAACCCGGCTATCCCCGCGAACCGTGCGGCCTGGGCAGCGCTTGCGGCCTGGGACAAACCGTTCCTCACGGCGTTCAGCGACAGCGATCCGGTGACCGCCGGTGGTGATGTCCGCTTTCGGGACACGGTACCGGGCGCCCAGGGGCAGCCGCACGTCACGCTGAAAGGCGCCGGGCACTTCCTGCAGGAGCAGGTGCCCGGTCAGCTGGTGAATGCGGTGGTGAAGTTCATCGGGGCGTCCAGCAGCTAGACCGCCCTGACGAGACCCTCAGGGCCCGCTGCTCGTATTGGCCCGTGCGTGCCTGCGAAGGCCGCGGTGGCGCGCTTCCTCGGCCACGGTGCGCAACAACGGATCGTAGGTTCCGGGGCTCCCTTCGCCCAGAATACGACAGATATAGGCCATGCCCTTGGCGACGTACTTGTCCCGGGTGGTGTAGTCCGCCTCGAGTTTAAGCGCGAACACCGACAGCAGTTCCGGCTTCGACACACCAGCCCGGTGATAGCTCTCCGTCAGCTCGATCAGCGTCAGGCCGTTGTCCGTGTCGAGCTGTTCGGCCAGCAACTCTGGCGTAAGGCGCTGGGCGCGTGCGATCGGCTCGACCTTGTCTACGAAGAGGGCTTTGCGGGCACCGTAGACGTAGGTGACCTGGCCCAGTTTTGGATAGTGGTGGGTTTCCGTGGGCGGGCGCTGGGTGAACATGTTGCCAGCATCCCGGGTCACCGACGCGGGTGATCCGAATTTCTCCCGGACCAGGCTTTCGCTTTCGCCTGCGGTGATCCGCGCGAATGCGATCTGAGGTGAGACGGGCGCCTTCACCGCTGGGGCTGGCTCAGGAGTCGGCAACGGCTCAGTTTCGCTTGTCGCTGTGCTGGGGCCGGACTCATCGCTGCTGATGATTCTGCTCACCCGATTCCCGAAGGCGTCTGCCAGCCAGACTTGCGTCAAGTTGCCCTCTACCTTTCCCTTGACCAGGTAGGTTTTGCCTGGCTCTGGTTTGAACTCGATCTCCCCCTCTGCCCGAATCTGACTGGAAAGCCATTCCGCGATTGGAGCGCCGTGTTGCGGATGCGCCATCAGGGTCAGTTGCAGGATCTCAGGAAGCACATCGCGACTGTATCCTGCTGCGTCGATCCGCCCTGCGGAAACTCGATCCGAACCCAAAGCCGCGCTCGGAACCCGTTTCCCGTTGATCTTGTCGACGTAGAAGACGTAAACCTTGTTGCCCCGTCGGCGTTCGAAGGTGTCGTTGATGGCTGCCAGCGGACCATCGTAGCCCTCGGGCACCAGGTGTCGCTCCGAAGCACAGCCGCTCGCTAGCGCAATGACCAGGCTCAGTAGGATGCTTAGTGTTCGGTATCGCAAGTGTCCTCGCATGGATCCACATCTGTGTTGGGTTTGCTTTGATGCTAGCACCGGGTCCGGAGCAGAAAGTTGCCCCGGCTCCCAGCAGGGCACATAGTCCCGCCATGAATGAAGCCCCAGCAGCGCTTGCCCGTTTGCGAGCCGCCATGGTCGAGGCCGGCATCACCGCCTGCATCGTCACCAACTTCGATCCCCACCACAGCGAGTACTCCGGGGTGCACTGGCTCGCCCGCGAGTACTTCTCCGGATTTACAGGCTCCGCGGGTGATCTGCTCGTGCTGGCGGATGGCGGTGGCCTATGGACGGACGGCCGCTACAGTATCCAGGCTGCCGAGCAGCTCAGGGGGACGGACATTGCGGTGTTCATGACCCGCGTGGAAGGATTACCTAGCCTGGCCGATCACCTGGCGAGCGTGCTCGGTGCGGGCGATACGGTGGCTGTGGCCGGTCACACCGTGAACGTCGCCATGTATCAGGCGCTCGAAGCGGCCTCAGCCCAAGCCGGGTTCGCGGTGCGGACCGATCTGGACCTGCCGGATCAGGTCTGGGCGGACCGCCCGCCGCGGGCTGATGCGAAAGCGCTCGACTACCCGCTCGAGTTTGCCGGTGCGAGCACCGCGGACAAGCTGGGCGACTTGCGCTCGGATCTCGCAGCAGCGCGGCGCGATGCCATTGTGATCAGCGCACTTCCCGACGTGTGCTGGTTGCTGAACGTGCGCGGCGGCGATGTGCCGTTCTGCCCGTTGCTTGAGGGCTTTCTCTATGTGGATCGCGCCCGCGCGGTGTTCTGTGTCGATTTGCAGAAGATCGATGGGGCATTACGAGCGCGGCTGGAAGGGGAGGGGGTGGCGCTCGCCGGCTACGATGAGATCAGCGCTCTGGTCAGTGATGCCACCGGCGCGTTGAGCCTGTGTCCCCAATCCACCAGCGCCGCGCTCTATCGCAGCGTCCCCCAGGGGGTGGATGTGACCTTGGCTCCACCGCCGACGGAGGTCCGTAAAGCCTGCAAAAACCCGGTGGAGCTCGCAGCCTTTCGTGAAGCGCTCCGCCATGACGGTGTTGCTATGGTGCGCTTTGCGCGCTGGCTGGAAGCTCAGGTCCCTACGGGAACGGTGACCGAGCGCTCTGCTGAAGCGCACCTGCGGGCGCTCCGTGCCACACAGCCGCACTTTCTGGAAGAGAGTTTTCACACCATTGCCGCCTACGGCGCGCACGGTGCCCTGATGCACTACGCGGCGACCGCTGAGACCGATGTCACCGTCGGGACGGATACACTGTTCCTGGTCGATTCCGGTGGTCAGTACCTGGGCGGCACGACAGACATCACCCGAACCTTCGCCTTCGGTGAGCTGAGTGAGCTTGAACGTCTGGACTACACGCGGGTCCTGCAGGCGGTGATTCGCCTCACGCAGACGCGTTTTCGCAAAGGCGCGCGGGGCTGCAATCTGGACATCATGGCTCGCGGCGTGCTCTGGCAGCACGGCATCGACTACGAGTGCGGGACCGGCCACGGCGTCGGTCAGTGTCTGGTGGTGCACGAAGGGCCGCAGAATTTTTCCCAGCGACTGGTGGATGCGCCGCTGGTGCCGGGCATGTCCATCACTAACGAGCCGGGGATCTACCGCGAGGGCCGTCACGGGGTGCGCATTGAGAACATCATGGCGGTCGTCGAGGCGGAGGAGACGGAGTTTGGTGTGTTCTATGGCTTCGAGACGCTGACTTTGGCGCCGATTCAGACCGCACCGCTGGTGGTGTCTGCGCTGTCAGATGATGAGCTCTCGTGGTTGAACGGGTATCACGTGCGCGTGTACGAATCGCTTGCGTCACTTCTGGATGGTGAGGAGCAGAGGTGGTTGCAGCGGGCTTGCGCGCAACTCCAGCGCTCTGCCTAGCTGTAGTGATTCAGGCTGTGTGATTGGCTGGTCAGCGGACGTACACTGAACGCCCTCGCTGAGTATCGAGGCGTCTCAGTGCATACCGTGCGCAAGCAACTGAAGAGCGTTTTCACCAAGACCAGCGCCCGCTCTCAGATCGAGCTGGTCCAGTTGATCGGCCAGCTCAGGTTTAAAGACTTCGCCTAGCTCGGATCAGCGTAAAAGGCTGCGCTGATCTGATCCACGCGACCCATCGCTAGTTACACGCCGTAAGCCCATCGGTACTGAACGGCGCATTCATCCGCAGCTTGTTCTGCCCCACGAACAGATTGCCCCCCGGGATGCTCTGCGGATTCACGCACGCCGCTTCCCCCAGCGGGATCGTCACCTTCAGTCCATCCTGACCCAGGTTCAGCACCCGCAGATCGAAGTCGACGATGCCGTCGCCGGGACTTGCGTCCACCGTGTCGGTGCTCTCAAGGAGTGACCCTTCTGCCACCAGCGTCGCGATCGACTCGAACGTGCCCGTATAGCGCTGGAACCGGCCCCCGCCGCCGTTGGCGATGCCCTCCCACACATTGGCGCTCGTCTCGGTGCAGTCCTGCCACAGGTACAGCCCGGGGTTCGACCCCGGATCCACCAGCGGTGCATTGCACTGCGGGCCCGTGATCGGGGGATTGCCGCTGCCCCCATCATCGTCCTCACAGGGCCCCAGGGTCTCCAGGCTGAACGGCCCGTTGAACCGCTGGGCACTGGCGCCTAAGAACGCCGGGATCCCCGCACTCTGCGGATCGAAGCAGGTGCT
>JBCDIK010000022.1:0-26687 GCA_038749065.1 Pseudomonadota bacterium
AGGCTTGCGGCGCTGATACTCGTCCGCAGCACTGAGGTGAAGTCGATGTCCGTGAGATCGCCGTTCACCGACAGGGTCTCCGGATCGTCCAGCGTGCGGAAGGCACCGCAGGCCTCGCCGTCGTCGCAGAGGAAGTTGTCGTCATCTGAGTCCGTACCGCCAAACACCCGGTACTGTCCGAAGGGCACATTGGGGATCGTGAAGCGATACTCGCCGTCGGTTACCGATACCACCGCGGCAGGCAGATTTGACTCGCCATTGCTGTCGACCAGGATGATGAAATGCAGCCCGGCGTCCGCGGCCTGATTGCTGCTCGCGACCTGCATGATGACCGAGACCTGCACGTCGTTGGCGTCGGAATCGGCGGTGACCGTGGCACTGTAGGCGCCGTCTGTGAGCGCGCTGCGATCGACGATCAACTGATAGGTACCGAGCCCGGTGCTATCGGCTGCGCTGCCGTCCACGGTGAGCCAGGGCTCGTCGCTGGTGACCGTGGCGACGTTGACCGCGCCGGTTCCGACATTGGCCAGGGTCAGCTCGAGCTGCGTGCCGAAGGCGCCGAAGTTCAGGCTGCTGGCGCTCGCGGTCAGGACCGGACCCGGATCGGAGCCCGCGCCGTTGGCCAGCTCCAGCGCTGCGATGACCGCTTTCTGCGCGTTGATGAGACCCCAGCCGAACCGGTCATCGCGGCCGGGACCACCGAGATCATCGGTCAGATCACCGGCGACGAGCGCCATGTCGAATTCGTCCGGCGTGAGTGCCGGGTGGAGCGATTTCATGAGTGCCATAACGCCGGCGACGTGCGGTGATGCCATGGACGTGCCATTGAGGGCCGCGTAGCCGAACTCGATGGGCCCGGCAGAGCCATCTTCGCCGATGGTGCTGACCACGCCATCGGAGATGCCATCGCCATTGAGATCGGTGCCGTTGTCACCACCGGGTGCGGCGATGTCGATCGTTGCGCCAAAATTGGAGTAGCTGGCGACGGTGTTGCTGATGGTCGTTGCGGCGACCGACACGACGCCATCGTAGGCGGCCGGATAGCTGGGTAGATCGCTCGACTCGTTGCCGGCGCTGGCGACGATCAGGATGCCGAGATTGCGGATCTCGTCGATGGTGTTCTGCTCGGTTTGCGATGAAAACTCGCTGCCGAGGCTCAGGTTGATGATGTCTGCGGCCTGTGGGGGGGTCGTGCCTGAGTCATTGCTGAGCCCGGCGGCGAAGCGCATCGCCTGCAGTACGTCGAAGGTCGTGCCCCCGTCCACGCCCAGAGCCCGCAGGGGCATGATGCGGGCGGACCAGTCCACGCCGCTGGCGCCGCTGCCGTTGTTGGTTTCTGCGCCGATCGTGCCGGCGACGTGGGTCCCATGGAAGCTGCTGGAGCCACCGAACGCAAGATCACCGGGATCGTCCGGGTTGGCGTCCAGCCCGTCGCCGTCGCGCGCGCGCGCCGCGTCGGCAATGAAATCGTAGCCGGACACCAGCCGGTCATTGAGATCCGGGTGATTCAACAGGATACCGCTGTCGATCACCGCAACGATGACGTCGCTGCTGCCAGTGGTGACGTCCCAGGCGAGCGGCAGGTTGATGTTGCGGTAGTGCCACTGGAAATCGTAGAACGGATCGTCCGGTGTCAGCATGGGGCGGCGCAGGCCGTTCACCTCTGCGCTGCGCCAGTCAGCGGTGCCGCGCAGCGCCTTGGCCTTCAGCAACGTCTCCAGCCGCAGACGCTGGCGATCGGTCATGCTCGCACCGACCGGCACCTGGACCAGGTCCTGTCGCGCGATCGCTGCGGCGGAGCGGGTTGGCATGTGCATGCCGGGTCTGCCGCTAAGTGTTGCGCTGGTGCGCGCGCCTCCAGGGGCTGTGCGTTGCAGCCGCATCAGTGTGGGCACGTTGGTCGCCTTGTCAGCAACGACCATTTCGCCGGCCGCGAACGGATCGCTCAAGCGGCTCAGGGGCCGCGGCGCGCCGGTGGTGCTGACGGACAGGCCAACGGTCATGGAGTAGTTGGTCGCGCCGGCCACCGGTCGTACTTCGACGAAGTAGCTCCCGGAGACAGTGACCGTCAGGCTTTCCGTTGCGTTGTCGCCAACCGATGCATCCTGCAGCGCGCCGCCAGCGTCGTACAGATACAGGTCCAGGTCTGCGGTGCCTTCGGCGACGGCGAGGAAGATCGTCTCGTTGCCCGTGAGGTCGATGCGGTAGAAGTCACCGGGATCGCCGCTGGCGAACAGGTTGCCGGTGTCCGCGCCGGTGTTGGGCACGTTTGCGAACCCTCCGAGGGTCACCGGGTTCGGTAGCGGCTGCGCTTCGGCAATGCTGTTGTTTGACGCCGTGGTCGTCAGGCGGTCGTTGACATCCGAATCGATCGCGCTGCTGCCGAGGATGCGCGCCGTCCCCGTGACACTGCCGTTCCCGCTGGCGGTGGTGATGTCGAGGCTGCGCGTGGTGTTGCCATCATCACCGTCATCGTCCGTAACGGTCAGGGCAATGGTGAAGTTGCCCGCGTCGGTATAGGTGTGCTGCGCCGTGATGCCGATCCGCTCGCTGGAGCCATCGCCGAAATCCCAGCGATAGCTGCTGATCGCGCCATCGCTGTCGCTGGAGGCGCTCGCATCGACGGACACGGTCAGGGGTGCGGGGCCACCGCTCCCGGGGCTGACCACGAAGCTTGCACTCGGCGCTGCGTTTGTCGGCGGTGCCGGCGCGGGAGGCGGTGTCGCCACTGGTGGTGGGGTGCTGCTGCCGCCGCCACCGCCACCACAGCCTGCCAGGAGCAGCGCGCCCAGCAGGGTTAGGGCGCGCATCCGGGAGCGGGGGAGGGTGCACAGGTCGAGCATTGCAGGGAGTCCTTCTGTTCCGCGCCCACAGGAGTCAGGGACGGCGCTATCAGGGGCCGATTGTCCCACTCACGGTAGTCTCCGGGGCGGGCGGTTGTGGGCTTGGACCACGGAACTGTGTCACAGATCCCGGCAATGAAAACGCGTGCGCGCAGCTCCCGGGCCCGCTGTGCAGCGGGTCAGGGAGAGGCGTTGGAATAAAAAAGGCGTGTCAGCGGTTACCCGTTGAAACAGCTCCGTCTTCTGGGGGAAGGACACTTGAAAGGGAGGACTGCTGGAGCTGTATGCACGCCGGAAACTGAATATGTAGACATTATGTACAGGACAAAACCTGTGTCAACGTTTTTTTTGCTGACGGGTGCGTTTTTCTAGCGACCGCTGTGCTTTTGTTCCGGGACCACCGCCTGATCCATCAGCTGGTCCAGGCTGCGCTCCAGCAGGGCGCGAGCCTGGGTCGCGTCCGCATGCACCTGGCGATAGCGCCCGGCTGGGTTGTGCGTCTCGGCCACCAACGCTTCCGCAAAGGCCGCAAACGCGTTGAGGTCGGTGATCAGTCGAGTGAGATGCCGGGGGCACTCGGTCTCATCGTCGTGGCTGGCCGCGATGGCGATCAGCTCTTCGTCGCTGAAATGGCGCTCTGCGGCCTGACTGCTGATGAGCGCCGTGCCCGCGGCCGCGGTGGCGAGGCGCTCAATCTCCGCAAAGGACTGCGGCCAGCTCAAAAGCTCGAAGTCGGCGGCGGTGGCCGCACTGCGCTGGCCGGGCGTGGCGAACTCGTAGAGCACCAGCAGCTGCGCATCGGGCACGCTGTCCTGCAGCTGTTCCAGGGGCGTGAGCTGCAGCACTGGCACCTGGACAACGATGACGTCGGGCATCAGCTCGTCCGGTGACTCCAGGTCCCAGCCCGCCAGGAACGCATCCACGTTGGCGCTGCGCCGCACGATCTGCAGCCGCGGGGTGACCTGTTGCTCGAGCAGCAGCAGGTTGCTGCCGATCAGGGCGACCCGGGCGCTGCGTGCGGTCGTGGCCTGCTCGGCGCGAGCGGGGGTCAGGCGGGCATCGAGCTGCGCCTGGCTGAGATCGACCAGGGAGCTGATCGGCTGGCCGGCATCAATCAGGTGCTTGACGGTCTTCAGCCAGAGCACCTGTTCATCGCTGTAGTACCGGGTCTTGCCGACCTTACGCGCGGGCGCCAGACCGTGGCGCCGCTCCCAGGCGCGCAGGCGCTCGACGGCGATCCCGGTGAGCCGGGCGACACTGCCGATGCGATAGAGGTCCTCTGCGTCCTGCATGTCCAGGGTTAAAGAGCGGCGGGGGCCTGATAGTACGCTCCGTACAGGGTATGTCCAGTACCTGCTCCGCAGACCGCCCTGTCATGCGGCGCAACGGCTTCGCATTGCATAAGATAGCCCCCGACCGCGCGGGAGGGCGCTATGAACGACAACATCGGAGCACTGCTGACCAAGCAGGCTTTTCTCAATACCGGCACCGAGGCCTACGCCGACGACTACTCCGGGCTGCGACTGACCTTCGCGGCCCTCAACGGGCGCAGCAACCAGCTTGCCAATGCCTTCCTGGCGGCAGGCATAGAGAAGGGCGAGCGCGTCGGGCTGTTGCTCATGAACGGCGTCGAGTTCATTGAGTCCTTCTTCGCGCTGGCGAAGATCGGCGCGGTGGTGGTCCCCCTGAACTGGCGGCTCGTAGCCGATGAGCTCGAGTTCATCCTCAAAGACAGCGGCACCCGGCGTCTGATCTTCGACGACGCCTTTGCGGATGTGGTGAGCGAACTGCACGGCCGGGGCGACAAGACCGACATCGAGCAGTGGCTGCACGTCACCGACGGCGCGGCGGATGCCTTCGCCATCAGCTACGCGGCCTTCCGGGATGGCGCTCCCGATACGGAGCCAGCGCTCGGCGCTCGTGATGGCGACATGCTGTTCATCATGTACACGAGCGGCACGACGGGCCTGCCCAAGGGGGTCGTGCACACGCACAAGACCATGCTCTGGGCGACGCTGACCATCGGGCAGGCCCCGGTGTATCACGCTGGCGACCGGTATCTGGCCTGCCTGCCGATGTTTCACGTCGGCGCGCTTACCCCGCTGGCGGTGAACGTCTACAAGGGCGTCACCAGCGTGGTGATGCGCAGCTTCGACCCGGTGCGGGCCTGGGAACTGATCCAGAGCGAGCGGGTGTCCACGGCGCTGATGGTGCCCGCGATGCTGAACTTCATGAATCAGGTGCCCCAGCTCGAGCGCTTCGACCGCTCCAGCCTTCGCTGGGTGATGACCGGCGCAGCGCCGGTGCCGGCGGAACTGATCGCCCGCTATGCGGAGCTCGATATCGAAGTGCTGCAGGTCTACGGGCTGACCGAGAGCTGTGGCCCGGCCTGCCTCATGGATGGCGCGAATGCCCTGCGCAAGCCCAGCTCCACGGGCCGGGCCTTCTTCCATACGGATGTGCGCATCGTCGATGAGGCCGGCCAGGACTGTGCCCCCGGCGTCGCCGGTGAGGTGATCGTCGGCGGTCCACACATCATGGTGGAGTACTGGAATCGCCCGGACGCGACGGCAGAAACGCTGCGCGATGGCTGGCTGTATACCGGCGACGTCGCTGTCATGGACGAAGAGGGTTTCGTCAGCATCGCGGACCGCAAGAAGGACATGATCATCTCCGGTGGCGAGAACGTGTACCCGGCGGAGGTCGAAGCGGCGCTGATGACGCACCCGCAGATCAGCGAGGCGGCGGTGATCGGCCAGCCGAGCGAGCGCTGGGGCGAAAGCCCCTTCGCCATCGTGGTGCGCAGCGACAGCGCCGTGTCCGAAGCGGATGTTCTGCAGCACTGCCAGGGCAAGCTCGCCCGCTACAAGCAGCCCTGCGGCGTGGCGTTCATCGACGAGATTCCCCGTAACCCGAGCGGCAAGATTCTTAAGCGCCTGCTGCGCGAGGACTTTCCCGGTCCAGCGCCGGCATGAGCGGGTGGCCGGGAAAAGCGAACGCGATCACAATCGGACCCTGTGGCCGGGCATTGCAGTGCCCGCACCAGCACGGTCCCCGGGCATACTGGGGACCGGTCAACATGACCCACAGCGTAAGGGACGACGCTCCTGGATCGAATCGAGGAGTGAAGCGATGAAACGATGGTTCCTGGCGCTGTGGCTCAGCGCCATGCTGTCCCCCACCTGGGCGGACGTCTCCAAGGCCAGCGACTGGGTCGGGCGCACGGTGGTGACCACCGACGGTGAGCCCCTCGGTCGCATCGAAGATCTGGCGCTCGATGTGGAAACCGGCCGGATCGCGTTCTGGGTCATCTCCGTGGGCAGTTTCCTGATCGAAGACAGCCTGATCGCCGTGCACCCGGACGCGCTCGGGCCTTCTGCTCAGGGCGATGCGCTCGTACTGCACAGCGATCGCCTGGCCCAGGCGCGGCGCTTCAACGAGTCGAACTGGCCTGACGCGCCCGACGTGCTGGCCGTTGACCCGCCCGATGATGCGCAGCTGGTGAGTGCCGCTGAAGATGCTCCACCGTCGCAACCGGGCTTCACCCGCTCCGGCTCGGCGACGATCAGTGACGGGCGCCGACAGGCGATCTTCGCCGACGGCGAGCGTCGCATCGAGCCGCTCCGCCGCGGATCCGCGACGGCAGCAGATGCAACCTCGTCTGCTAACGCAGCCGCGTCTGCTAACGCCGCGATCGATCCTCAGTCGCTGGCGTTACCCGCCTTCAGCGAGCTCGATCGCGACGGCGATGGCTTGCTTGATCGGCGCGAGATCGGTCCGCGCCTGGGGCGCAGCGAAACCTTTACCGCAGTGGACGTCGACAGCAGCGGTCGCATCGACGCGTTCGAGTTCGATCTGCTCCGCGATTCACGGGAGTAGCACGCTTCCGCTGGGCGTCGGCGCAGCAGCGATCATGGCCCGGGCCTGGCGCAGGTCTGCCACCAACTGCTGGTAGGGCCCGCTGCGCCGGACCGACCCGCAGGACTCGCCGGTGCTGCGCAACACGTGCGCCGGGTGGGTGGTTACCAGAGCGGTCCGCCCACGCTGCTGCAGCACTTTGCCCCGATCCCGCTGGATCCTGATGCCATTACCCAGCACGCTGTGGGCTGCGCTGCGTCCCAGGCAGACAATGATCTGCGGCGCGACGAGATCGATCTCCCGATTCAACCAGTCGCTGCAGGCGAACAGGTCCTGCGCGTTCGGCGTCTCGTGCAGCCGCCGGCGACCGCTCGGTCGAAACTTGAAGTGTTTGACGGCGTTGGTGAGATAGAGCGACCGACGATCGAGGCCGGCGTCGCGCAGCGCCTGGTCCAGCAGGCGGCCCGCAGGGCCGACAAAGGGTCGCCCGGCCAGGTCCTCCGCATCCCCCGGCTGCTCGCCGATCAGCATGATCTGCGCCTGTGCCGGGCCTTCGCCGGGAATCGCCTGCGTGCTGTGGCACGCCCAGGCGCAGCGGTCACAGCGCGCGATTGTTGAAGCCAGCGTCGCGAGGGTTGCCGCGCTCGGGGTTCCGTCGGGGGCCGCGCCCGACTCCGCGGTCCCGGCAGCGCCCGCATCGTGCGCACCCGGTCGTGGACCGCAGCGCAGTCGCAGGTCGTCCTGCGTGCGCCCGGTCATGGCTGCCGTTCGGATGTCCGCCTCTTGCAGCAGGCTGCCGATGAGAGCGGCCTCGGGCAGGTTGTGCCAGTACTTCTGAGGCATCTCGGAGCACATGGCGCGCTCCTTGACCCGGGCCGGGTTGAAGATGCTGGCGAAGTAGGTGCGCCAGGCGTCATCCAGGCGATCGGACGTCGGCGCCTGGGCGCGGGAGACCCCTGGGCTGAAGCGCAGTTCCGCAGCGCCGTCCCAATGGGCGCAGCGTTCCGGCGTCAGGATGCTCCAGCGCATGTTGGCGAAGCGCCTGCGAAAGAAACCGCTCGCATACTCGACGATGTGATGCTCGGGCTCGAACCAGGCGACGTAGCGTGTGGGCTCCCCGGCGGAGCTGGACAGCTCCTTGAAGCGCACGAACGCTTTCATCTTGTGAACGTCCCGGGCCACCGCGCTGCGGTAGCGTTGCAGGCGTGCGACCGCAGGATCGGCGCTGTCCTGGAGCAGCCTGGGCTCCCCGTGCGTCAGGCGCCACAGGAGGGCGTACAGCAATGACCAGCGATCCGCGGCCCGGTGGCAGGCGACCGCGCGGGCGCTGGTCAGGAAGGCCGCCGGGACCCGGGGCGCAGCGTGGCCTGGCTGCTGAGCGCGCATTGCGCCCGGCGGGCTGATGTCCGAGACGTCGGGCGCTGTGGCATGCCACCACAGCTGCTCCGGCGGGCGCTGTGCCGCGAGCTGTTGCCGGGCTGCGGCCTGCCAGTCTTCAAAGCGGCTTGCAAAGGACACGACCGTGACGTCGCTGTCAGGGCCGTGGTTGCCGAACAGGCTCTCCTGGTTCAAGGCGTGACCCTAGAGCGCCAGTGCAAGTTGCGCCCCGGTTGCGCCAAAGCGGGCGCGCAGCGCATCGCTGCCGGTTTCGCGCAAGGGCGGGCGGTAGTCGCGGCAGACGATGAAGGGCATGCACTTGCGAGTGCTCACGCGCAGGGCCTTGAGATCCTGCAGGCGGATCGATCGCCAGCGCCGGACCTTGAGCAGCCGGTCGACGCTGCGGGTGCCCAGTCCCGGGACACGCAGCAGCGACTCGCGGCAGGCGCGATTGAGATCGACGGGAAAGCGATCTCGATGGCGCAGCGCCCAGGCCAGTTTCGGGTCGATCGCGAGATCGAGCATGCCGTCCTCGGGCCCATTCTGCTGCACGATTTCCTCCGGCTCGAAGCCGTAGAAGCGCACCAGCCAGTCCGACTGGTAGAGCCGGTGCTCGCGCAGCAGCGGCGCACCGCGCGCCGGCAGCGCTGGACTCGCGTTCGGGATCGGGCTGAACGCCGAGTAGTAGACCCGGCGCAGCCCGTAACCGGCGTAGAGCCGGGTGGCCGTCTGCAGGATCCGGGCATCGCTCGACGCGTCGGCGCCGACGATCATCTGCGTGGACTGCCCGGCCGGGGCGAAGGCGGCCACCGGCTTCGGTCGCAGGGTGCTGATCTTGCGGGCGTCGCGCTCATCCTGCTGCTGGGCCTCGCGCGCTGTGCGGATGCGCGCCATGGAGCGGCGAATGGACGTCGGGTCCTTTTCCGGCGCGAGGGTCTGTAATGATGCCCGGCTGGGCAACTCGACGTTGATGCTCAGGCGATCCGCGTAACGACCCGCGGCCGCGAGCAGCTCGCCGTCTGCATCGGGGATCGTCTTGAGGTGGATGTAGCCGCGAAAGTCGTGTTCTTCCCGCAACTTGCGGGCGACTTCCACGAGCTGGGCCATGGTGTAGTCGGGGTTGCGGATGATCCCGCTGCTTAAGAACAGGCCCTCGATGTAGTTGCGGCGGTAGAAGCTGAGAGTGAGATCGACCACCTCGTCGACGCGAAACCGTGCCCGCGGCACGGCAGATGAGTTGCGATTCACGCAGTAGCTGCACTCGTAGATGCAGAAATTGGTCAGGAGGATCTTGAGCAGGGAGATGCAGCGACCGTCCGGCGCATAGGAATGGCAGATGCCCATACCTTCCGTCGACCCCAGGCCTCGCCCGCCGACGGAATCACGGCGTGAGGTCCCGGAGGACGCGCAGCTTGCATCGTACTTGGCGGCATCGGCCAGGATCTTCAGTTTTTCGATGGTTTCCATGGGCTGTATATATATACAGTTCCCCGGGGGCGAGCAAGACGCGCGTTGATCGTTACCAAGCGTTGATCGTTACAAAGACGTTGCGCGCACCCGGGTGAGCGCCTTCAGACTGAATTCAGGCCGGATCCCTATGGTAGGCTCCGGAACGTTTCGGCGGGCGCTTGGACTCGCCAGCCATTGTTAGGGGGAACCATCATGAATCACCGTCGAGTGATGCAATCTGTCTCGTTGCTGGCCATCGCGCTGCTGAGCGCCTGTGCCTCCAACGGCACCAGCAATCCGAATCAGCCTTATGAATCGACGTTGCAGGTGTTCCGCAACGCTGGGGAAAGCGCCGGCTTCTTCAACACAGCCTACGGCTACGCGGTGTTCCCGACCATCGGCAAGGCCGGTCTTGCGGTCGGTGGTGCCCGGGGCACCGGGCGCGTGTACGAACAGGGCGCCTACGTCGGCGAAGCGGTAATGACCCAGCTGATCGCCGGGCTCGTCGCGGGTGGCCAGGCCTACAGTCAGATCATCTTCTTCGAGGACCGACGGGCGCTGGATGAGTTTCGCGGGGGCAATTTCGAGTTCGGCGCCCAGGCTGCGGCCGTGGTGATCACGGCCGGTGCCAACGCCGGTGCGGGCACGACCGGCGCCTCCGCCGCGATCAGCGGTGGCCGCAACGACGCGCGCACCCTCGGCAACAGCTACTACAAGGGCACGTCCGTCTTCACGGTGGCCAAGGGTGGCCTGATGCTTGAGGTCGGGCTGGCCGGGCAAAAGTTCGCGTTCAGCCCCGTGGGCGCGGTGCCGGCGACAACGAGCACCGGCAGCACCAGCACCCCGAGCGAGCGAACGTTCTCCGGTGACGCCGCGCAGGAACCGCAACCGGTCCCCGTCGAGCAGGGCGTTCCCCTGGGTGGCTGACCCTTCGCTTTGTGCTAGCGGTCCCCGGTGCTGCGATACCAGACCGGGGATGAATAGGCGCGCTCCTGGATGACCGCAGGCCCCTCGGAAGGCTCTGCCATGCCCAGCGCCAGCGCATCGAGGAGCGCGTGGCGCGGGGTTGGGATCTCCAGCACCCGCACGTAGTAGAACGCGTCCTGGTCTGGGGCGAACGACGGGTCCTGCCAGAACGCCTGCAGCGCCGGCGCACCGATTGTGTTGCGGTAGCGACCGGATTTCCGGTCGACCGTGTCGCCCACGGGCTCGAAGCGCCCCTGCGCATCTCTCGCGCGCCCCGCCTCCGCCGCGACGTCGTAGACCTGCTCATGGGTTTCGCCGTCGCTGTCGATCCAGCCTTTGATGATCTGGATGCGATCCAGATTAGCGCCTTTGGGGTCCCGGGTTGCGGTGATCAGGAACCGGGGCGCCGTCTCGCTGCTGGCCAGTTCGCCGCCCATGGGCACACCGTTAGCGTAGCCGTGACTGGCAAGATCGGCGCGCTCGAGGTCTGACTCGCTCAGGGCGTAGCCAGCGAAGAGTCGCAGCGCGATGCGGGTACCGGTCGTGGCGTACACCTCGCGGCGCTGGAAGGCATCGACGATGCCCCCACGACTGTTGGTGTCGGCCCATACGGCGGCCAGTCCGCCGGCCTGCATGCTCCACCCGGTGGGGCCCGAGCCAAGCGCGTTGCCCTGCTTGTTTCCGGGCACCGAGTCGCGTGCCATCTTGCCCCAGAAATTGGGCTCTTCCGCGGACGCCATGCTGGTATGGCTATCGGTCGATCCGATCATCCCGAAGCGGTATGGGTTCTCGCCGGTGCGGCGCTCGATCTGCAGCCCGGTCCGCAGCCCCGAGCGGATGAAGCTGCCCGCCGGATGCTCTGCACGCCGGTAGGGGTTGCGCTGGATGTACCAGGGGTAGTCTTCGAAGTCGGCGAAGGCATCGTCGGGCGACAGGCTCGGGTGGGTCTCCGAGTCGCCCTTGATCTGCGTCACTTCGGCGATCGGCTCGAATCGCTGCTGCAGCCGCGCGTAGTCGGCATCGACCGGCTCGCCCCGCAGCGTGTCGTTGCCGAACATGAATCCCTTGGAAATGTTCGGGTTGTGCGGGATCGCGACGAACCGCGCGCCAGTACGCGCGCCGGTCTCCGCCAGCCAGCGCCACAGATCATCGGGGTGTGGACTCTCGCCCGAGGACAGCGGCAGGAACCCGCCGGCGGTCGCCCCGTCGGCGTCGGTGACGACGACCCGGTGCAGATTGGCCCCTCCGGGGATACTGCTCCATTCCCAGCCCAGCAGCGCCGTGAAGTTGTCTGCAGCGTTGTGGTTGTCGGCGATCTCGCGATAGCGCGCCCAGGCGCTCCGCGCCGAGGTTTCCGCGCCGGGCGGAGTGCTGTCCCCAACGCGTTCCGCCCACAGGCGCGCCGCCGCCACCGGGTCTTCCCGTTCCGGCAGCTGGTCCGAGAAATACGCCGGGCCGCGGTCCTCGTCGATGGCGCCGCGGATCTGGCGCTCGGCGTACCAGTAGGCGAGCCGTTGCAGCGGGTTGGGGTTACTCTCCTGGACGCCTTCGTAGTAGATGTCGCGAATGCCGCCGTAGAATTCCGCGTGATCAGAGATCACCAGGAAGTCCAGAGGCGTATCGATCTGGATTCGCGCCTTGTGGTAGGGATGTGTGACGGGCATGCCGCGGGCGTAGCGGTAGGCCGCATCCGGATCTGCGGTCAGGTTGCCGTTCAGAAAGGCGTCGAAGGAGTAGCTCGTGTGCAGGTGCGTATCGCCCCACAGTAGCTGGCGTGGTTCCTGGGCGAGCGCCGTGGCCGCGAAGGCCGCGCCGGTCAGGAACGCGACGAAGGTACGAGCGGCGGCACCGGGCCCGGTGTATTGGCGGACGTTTGGGCTGTGGATCATGAAACTCTCCTTGGCGCTGACCATCATAGCCAACTCAGCCCGCCGCGGCCCTGTGCTGCGGCAGACCCATGCTGCGGTATGGTTAGCCCGCCGCTGTTGGGAACCATTGCATGACCGATCTGAACGAGGCCCTCCTCGATATCGCCGGTGGCGCACTGGAGTTGGAGACGCCGGCACTGGTCCTTGATCTGGATCGCTTTGAGGCCAACCTTGAGACAATGCGCCGGTACCTGCGGCACCAGGCACTGGCATTGCGCCCGCACACCAAAACGCACAAGTGCCTCGAGATTGGCCGGCGCCAGATGGCTGCGGGAGCGGTTGGCCTGTGCTGTGCGCGGATTGGCGAAGCGGAGGTGTTCGCCGGCGGTGGTCTGCCCCGGCTGCTGCTGACGGCGCCGGTCGTAGGGGACCGGAGCCGCGAGCGACTGCTGGCGCTCAACGAGACGCTCGAGGAGTTGCTGGTCGTCGTCGATCATGCTGATGCGGTGGCAGCGCTCACCCAGCTGACCGCGGCGCGCCCCCGGTCTCGCCAGCCGGTCAAGCCGCTGCGCGTGCTCCTCGATCTGGATCCCGGTCTGCATCGCACCGGGATGCCTCTGACGGAAGAGGCGCTCACCCTGGCGCAGCAGATCGACGCTGCGCCCTCTCTGGAGCTCGCTGGGGTGCAGTTCTACGCAGGTCATCTGATGCACGTGTCGGACTTCGCCGAGCGTCAGCAGCGATCCCTTGAAGCTCTGGAAACATTGGCCGCGTTTTTGGAGACCCTTGAGCGTGTGGGCCTCGCGGCCCCAATCCGCAGCGGTGGCGGCACGGGCACCTACGATATCGATCCCGCTGCTGGCGTACTGACCGATCTGCAGGCGGGCAGCTACATCTTCATGGATAGTCAGTACAACCGGATAGAAGCGGCGACCGGAAGCCATCGGTTTCTCACCTCCCTGTATGTGCAAACGCGGGTCATCTCCTGCAATCATCCAGGGCTGGCCACCACCGACGCCGGGCTGAAGGCGTTCGCGACGGATGATCGGGCACCGGAGATCGCCAGCGGTGGGCCGCAGGGCGCGAGCGCGTTCTTCTTCGGCGACGAGCAGGGCGGGCTGCGCTGGGACAGTGGCGAGACGGTGCGGCCAGGGGCTGTGTTGCGCGCGGTCACGCCGCACTGTGATCCGACAATCAACCTCTACGACGTGCTGCACGTGGTGCGCGGCGATACGCTCGTGGACCTGTGGCCGATCGAGGCGCGCGGCCGCAGCGCCTGAGTGTGGGTCCGTACGCGCGCCTTTAGGTAAAGCGCTGCCAGCCGTAAGCACCCCAAACCAGCGCCAGCAGAGCGATGCTCAGTGCGACGCTCGCCGATGCCATGTCCTTGGCGCGCCCGGCCAGGGTGTGATGTTCATGCCCGACGCGGTCGACCACGGCCTCGATCGCCGAGTTCAGAAGTTCCACGATCAACACCTGCAACGCTGCAGCCACCAGCAGCGCGAAATGAAGCGGAGTTTCTGCGAGCCACCCGGCCACCGGCAGCAGGACCACGAACAGGACGCACTCCTGGCGGAACGCGGATTCGTGCTGCCAGGCCGCGCGGAGTCCCAGGTTCGAATAGCCGGCGGCGTTGATGATCCGGCGCAGCCCGGTCGCGCCTGGCTTAGGCATCAGACGCGTTCGCTTGCCAACCTGGCTCGAGTGTGGCCCGGTCGCGCGCGCTGGCGGCGCCGCGCGACGGGTCCAGATGATCTGCATGTAGCTGCGCCATCGCGTGATTATCCCTGGCAGCCCTTGTGCTCGCCAGTGATCTGCAACCGGACGCGAAGCGCCCACCCGCGCCGTGACTGGCGCTTAGGCGCGCGGAGCGCGCCCAGTGGCGCCGTGACTGGCGCTTAGGCGCGCGGAGCGCGCCCAGCGTCGAAATTGCGGCGAACAGGCCCTAGACTGGGCGCAGTACGACCGAGAAAGGAGGGCGCCATGGAGCGCATCAAGCTGGATATCAGTGACGGCATCGCCGTGCTTCGATTCAATCACCCCGAAGTCCTGAACGCTGTGGGGGCACAGATGCTCGAGGACATGACCGAGGCGTTCTTTGAGCTGCGCGACGGGGAGCATGGCGTGCGTTGCCTGGTCATGACCGGTGAAGGCCGTGCGTTCTGTGCCGGAGCCAATCTGCAGGACGAGGGGCGAGGCAAGCGTCGCGGCGGTGCCGGCGCTGGTCTGCGCAGCGGCTACCATCCGATCCTGCTGGGCCTGCGCGATCTGCCCTTTCCGATCGTGACCGCCGTGAACGGCGCAGCGGCCGGCGTCGGTATGAGCTTCGCCCTGATCGGGGACCTGGTGTGTGCTTCGGAGCAGGCTTACTTCCTGCAGGCCTTCGCCCGTATCGGGCTGGTCCCGGACGGTGGTGCAACCTACATGTTGCCGCGCCTGGCAGGCTGGGGACGGGCCATGGAGCTGTCCCTGCTGGCCGAACGGCTACCGGCGACGCAGGCTCAGGAATGGGGCCTCGTCAACCGCGTGTTCCTGGACAATGACGCATTGATGGACGGTGCGCTCGCTTTGGCTGCGCGGCTCGCTGCCGGGCCGCGCTCCCTCGGGCTGATCCGCAAGGCGTACTGGAATACCTGGAACAACAGCTTCGAGGCTCAGCTCGACCTGGAGGCACAGCTGCAGGATCAGGCCGGTGCGACCGCTGACCACAGGGAAGGCGTCAAGGCTTTTCTCGAGAAGCGTGAGGCGCAGTTCAAGGGCCACTGACCCGGCATCGGCTCATCAGGTGTCCGGTGCAAGCCCGGACATCGCGTGCCCCGCTAGAGCACTCAAGTGCACCGCCACGCAGTCGCAGAGCGCGCGCAGATCGTAACCGCCTTCGAGCGTCGAGACGAGGCGTCCGCCGCATAGGGACTCGCTCTGGTCGACCAGCAGTGCGGTCAGCCACTTAAAGTCTTCTGTGCTCAGATTCAGGCCCGCCAGTGGGTCATCGCGATGCGCATCGAAGCCGGCGGAAAGCAGCAGCAGGTCCGGCTGGTGAGCGGCAAGCGCGGGGAGCCAGTCCCGCTCGATGGCCTGCCGGAACGCGCTGCCGTCTGTTCCTGCGGCCAGCGGTGTATAGCGCAGATGTGGCGCGCGCAGATCGAGCTGCCGGTTCGGGTAGAAGGGATGCTGGAAGCTGGAGCAGACCAGCACGCGTGGATCGTCGCGGAAGATATCGAAGGTGCCATTGCCGTGGTGGACGTCGAAATCGAGGAGGGCGACGCGCTCGACGCGTCGCTGCGCCAGTGCCGCCGCTGCGCCGACCGCGATGCTGTTGAACAGACAGAATCCCATGGCATCGGCGCGCTCGGCATGGTGTCCCGGGGGACGCACCGCGCAGAACGCACGCCGCGCGGGTGCCGCCAGTACAAAATCCAGCGCGGTCAGCACGGCGCCGGCGGCGTGACGCGCCACCGATAGGGAGTCCGCTGCGAGGCGCGTGTCCGGATCGATGTAGGCATAGTGAGCCTGATCGTCGATGCTCGTCGCGAGGGCCTCCAGGCGCCGCGCGTGCGCTGGCCCATGCACGAGCGCCAGCTCCGCCTCCGTTGCGGCCCGTGAGCTGGCCTGTTGCCAAGCGGTGAGCTGCTCTGGGTGAGCATCGAAAGACGCGTATAGCGCGTGCAGGCGTGCCGGGCTCTCCGGATGTTCAGCGCCCGTGTCGTGTCCGGTGAAGAGCCCGTCCCGAAGCAGCAGATAGCGCCCTGGCGAGGCATCTGTTGTGTCAGGTGTTCGGGAAGGTGGCTCGGTCATGGCAGAGGGCTCAGATACAGATGGCGATGATCACTGGTCACGTTCAGACACTGTGCCAGAGCGCTCCGGTAAGGCGACGTGAGCGCCGGCTCATCATTGATCCGCTCGACGGTGATCGAGCGCCGCGAGCGCGCCAGGTGAACGAGCACGGGCAGCAGCGCCAGCACCCCCGCATCGCTGGGGGCAGGTGCGAACGCCAGTCGACGCCCATCGTTGTGCACCACCAGCGCCAGCTCACCCTCTGCGAACGCCAGATAATTGCCCCGCCGCCGTGCCGGTGGCTTCAGCGGCCCCGGCCACTTCAGGCCGAGACCACAGGGCGCGGCAGGATCGCTCGCTGCCAGCCAGAAGGCCGCCGGTGACCGGGCCCGGTGCAGTTGTGCGGGCACTTCGGGCCGTGCGAACTGCGGCCCGCTGAACCCTTCGTAGAACAAGCCAGCCTGGACTTCGCCCGCAAGTTCCATAATGCGCAGCGCTTTGAACACCGCGCTCCAGCGCAGGGCCGGATGGTCGCGGTTGGCCAGTTCGCGGCAGATCACCCCGTGGCGATCCAGCAGCAGCCGGGCCGCCTCCTTCGCGCTTTCAAGTTCGCTCAAGGGATCGGTCGCGTGCGCCGCATCGAGCGGTTGCCAGTGCCAGGTACCCGGCCAACCGGGCCCGGGTCGCAGCAGCCGCCGTCGCCCGGCCCGGAGCCCTTCGCCCAGCCGAAAGCGATCGCGCACCCCGGCGCGCAGCGCCGCAAGGCTGTCGCTGCTCAGCAGGCCGTGCCAGACGGCCTCCCAGAAGTGATCGTTGAAGCCGGCGCTGGTGCCCGCGCTGCTGCGCTCGGCCAGCTGCGCAAAGTCGTAGCGGCCGTGCGGATCGGCGAAGCAGCGTTCGAGCTCTGTGTCTATCTTTTCCCGATCCGCCTGCGCGACCGTCGCGGTCGCGAGCAGCGGCAACTCCTCCGGGTAGAAGAAGCTCACGGTTTCCCGGCCGATGCCGGTCCAGCGCAGATCGTCTTCGGCGAACCGGGTCTCCAGCCGGTGCGGATCCCAACCGGGCAGGCGGGCGGTGAGAAGATCTTCCAGCCACAGGCCGGGCGGGCCCGGATAGCCTCGGCACCGCTCGATGATCATTGCCGAGCGGTCCGCATCGGGCTCCGGCGTGGTGCTCCCTGTTCCCAGCGCGTGCCCGCCCTGATGTCGCCAGGCGCGCTCGGGCCAGTCGGTCAGCGGCAGCGGCGGCAGGGTGCTGCGTCGTGCCGCCCGGGCGAATCGCAGCAGGGCCTCAAAGTTCTCGGCGTCGCAGTACCACACCGCATCGGAGTCCTTGACCAGCTGGCCGCGGAGCAACTCCTCCCGGGTGAGCAGCGTCTCGGGCAGGGCGGGCAGCAGCAGGCGCAGCTCGGCTTCTGTCCGCGGTCCGAAGTACGTGAGACATTCGAGCAGCAGCGTGCTCGCCTCGCGTTCATCATCGATGAGCGGCAGTTCTGCCGCCGCCACCGTTGCGCCGGTGCGGTCGGTCAGCACGGCGTCGCCGAGCGCGCCGGCGCGCTGCCAGGTGAGCGCCAGCTCCGTGTGCAGCCACCACTCCGCAGGCGCCAGCGTGACGCGCAGGATCCGGCCGCTGGCTTCAATTGCGCTCCGTAGCGTCTCATCCGCGGGCCATTCCGCACGCGGTAACAGCGCCCGTTCCTTGATCCACTCGATCCAGTCTGCTGCATCCGTAGGCTCGTAGCCGGGCGCGCGGCGTTGCCGCTTTTCCTCGAAGCGCTCGATGATTTCCGGCGGCACCTGCGGATGGCCCTCACGATCCGCCATCGCGAGCGCGAGCACGTCATCGCGCAGGGCGGTCTCGGGGTTGCCCTCCGGGTCATCGCTTGCGTACATGTAGCGACTGATCTGCTCGAAGGTCACGTTGGCGGCGAAGGGGCTGGGCGTGCGGCGCTCGCCGATGTCTACGCGCAGGGCGCCGTCCGCCAGTTGGTCCAGGATCTCGGTCAGGAGTGGCAGATCAAATTCGTCGTGCAGGCAGCTGCGCCAGGTTTCCTGCAGCAGGGGAAAGTCCTCGAACTGTTGTACGGACTGCATAAGCTTCTTGGCCTGCATGCGAATCAGCCACAGCGGCAGGCGCTGCTTGAATCGCGCGCGACCGAGCAGCAGGGCACGACCGGCGCACTCGCGAAAGCGGGCGCCGAAAAAGCCGGACCCTTCGAGGGATCCTTTCAGCAGCGGCAGCAGCGTGGCGCTGGTGACGGCGCCGAGCAGCGCCTCGATGTCCAGCGGTCCGCGATGCTGCAGGACGATGGCGTTGTTGTCTGCATGGACCTCAGCGCTGCCGGCGCGGTGGTCCGGCCAGACGGCGGCCAGCGCCAGGGCCCAGGGTCGGTTGACGCCCCCGCCCCAGTAGCTGTGGATGATCGTTTGCCGCGGGTCCATGGGGCCGGCGTAGCCGCCCGGCGCCGTGTGCACCTGCTCGATGATCAGACGGTGCGGCCCCGGGAGCGGCAGCCCGAGCGCCTCGCGCTGAGCCTGAAGATAGTCGACCAGTTCCGTGGCCGCCGCTTCGTCGAAACCGCGTTCACAGCTCAGCTCGCGGATCAGGGCGGCCGATTCCCCGGCCGCGAGCGCCGCCTCGGCGTGATCGAGGTAGTGCACGATCGCCTGCGAGAAGTGGCTGCTGCGATTGAAGGCCTCGGCGCGCCAGAAGGGCGGCAGCTCGCTGCCCTGGCTTGCGGGCCGCACCAGCACGTCGTTGTGGGTGATGCGCGTGATCTGCCAGGCCTGAGAGCCCAGGGTAAAGGTCTGCCCGGTAGTGGCTTCCCAGACGAACTCCTCGTCGAGCTCGCCGATGAGCGCGCCGTTGTCCACGTGTCGGAGCTGGTAGTAGCCGCGCTCGGGAATGCTGCCGCCGCCCAGGTACATGGCAAGCACGGCGCCGCGGTTGGCCTGGATCTGATTGGCGACGCGGTCGAAGCGTAAGCGGGCCTTGAGCTCGCGAATTTTCGAGCCCTGATAGCGGCCCGCCAGCATCTCGATGAGCGCGTCGAAACTCTCCCGGGGCAGCGTTTCGTAAGGACCGCTGCGACGCAGCAGCTCGAACAGCTCGTTCACATCCCGAGGCTCGAAGGCACAGATCGAGATGATGATTTGCGCCAGCACGTCCAGGGGGTTGCGCAGCGGCGCAGCGGGCTCGATGTCGCGCTGCGCGATCCCTGTGGCGACGACGGCAGCCTCCAGAAAATCGTGCGCGTGCGTCGGGTACAGGGCCCCGCGGCTGACAGCGTCAACCTGATGCCCCGCCCGGCCCAGGCGCTGCAGGGCCGAGGCGATGGAGGTGGGCGACTGCACCAGGACGACTTCGTCCAGCGCGCCGATGTCGATGCCCATCTCCAGGGAATTGGTCGCGACGATCGCGCTGAGCTCGCCCGCTTTCAGGCGTCGCTCCACCTCCTGCCGCAGGTCCCGGGCCAGGGAGCCGTGATGCGCGTAGGCGAGGGTACGCTCGGTCCCCTCATTGATCTTCAGCGTGATCTTCTCGGTCAGGCGCCGTGAGTTGGTAAAGAACAGGGTCGACCGGTTGCGGCCGACGTGCTCGCGAAACGCATCGGCCAGTGGCTCCCAGAGCGGCACACCGTCTTCCGCCGCGCGCCGTGCGGCCTCGGGAAAGTGGACGCTCAGCACGATCTGCTTGTCCGTTGCGGCATTGACCAGCGCCATCGGCCGCGGCTTGCCGTCGGCGTCGCGCCCGGCGACTGCGGCGGCAACGGCTTCCAGGGGCCGCACCGTCGCCGACAGGGCAATACGCTGAAACTCCCCGCACAGCTCGACCAGTCGCTCCAGGCTGGTCAGGAGGGAGGTCCCGCGGCGGTTGTCGATGATCGCGTGAATCTCGTCCACGATCACACATTCGATCGTCGCCAGGGCCTGCTGACCGCGCCGGGTGGACAGCATCAGGTTCAGGCTTTCCGGAGTGGTGACGAGAATCTCCGGAGGCCGGCGCAACAGCCTCTGTCGCTCGGCGTTGTCCGTGTCGCCACTGCGGGTCGCGACGCGGATTTCCGGCGCGCCGTAGTCGCCGGCCAGTTCCCGCAGGGGCCCCAGCAGGTTGCGCTGGATGTCATTGTTCAGCGCCTTCAGGGGGGACACGTACAGCACTCGCGTCGCACCGGGCGTAAGGCGTCCGCTGGTGAAGCCGTCGAGGGACCACAGAAAGGCCGTTAAGGTCTTGCCGCTGCCCGTGGGCGCGGTCACCAGCACGTGGTCCCCGTCGGCGATGAGCGGCCAGCTCTCGGCCTGCGCGCGGGTCGGGGCGGCGAATCGATCCTCGAACCAGCGGCGGGTCGACGGGTGAAAGCGGTCCAGCGCGCTCATGGCGATCGAGTGTAGACCCCTTGGCGCGTTGCCGCAGTAGCGGGCTGCGTCTGGAGACGCAGCTCTTCTATTGCCCTGTCGGACGTGGGAGCCTCCTCGGCACAGGCCTGCAGATGGATGGAGGTGACCATGGGCGAACGCGCTCAACCGGCCCTGCCGGGAAGCATCGTGACGGACGATGCCGCACAGATCGCGGCCTTGCTGCACCCTGGGCAGCGGGTGTTCGTCGCCGGCGCTGTGGCCGAGCCCAGCGCACTGGTCTCGGCCCTGGCAACGCAGTCGCTGCCCAGGGGTCTGACGTTCGTGCAGTTCCCCCTGGCGGGGTTCAACGAGATCGACTTCACCGCGCTGACCGCTGATGCGCGGCTGACCTGCGTGTTCATGACGCCCGCCCTGAAACAGGCCAACCCGGACCGGCTCGCTTTTCTGCCTATGCACATGCGGCAGTTCTACGACTATCTGGCGACGGGCGTCGACGTCGCGCTGATCCAGGTCGGCAGGGACCCCGATGGCAACCTGCGGGCCGCGCCAAACGTCGATTTTCTGGGCGCGGTGCTCGATAGCCCGGCGCAGGTGCTCGCCGAGCTCAATGAAGCGCTCATCGTGCCGCGGGGCGCGCCATTGGTGCCCCCACAACGACTCGCTGCCGTGCTGCGAACCGCGCGCCCGCTGCCGACACCGGCGACGCCGGCGCCCGACGCCGTAGCCCGGGCAATTGGCGAGCGCGTCGCCGACCTGATTGACGATGGGGACTGCGTTCAGACCGGTATCGGGGCGATTCCTGCAGCGATTCTGGAAGCGCTGGCGCAGAAGAATGATCTGGGCTGGCACGGTGGCCTGATCGACGATGCGGTGCTGGCGCTGATCCGCCGCGGCGTGGTCACCGGCGCCAGCAAATCGATCGATCGCCATGTGCACGTGACCGGCATGGCCCTGTGCAGCGCGGCCGGACACGCGCAGCTCGCGGAGCTGGATGCGGTGCACTTTCGCGGCGCGAACTACACCCATGATGCGGAGGTCATCCGGCGCCTGCGCGGCTTCGTCTCTGTGAACTCGGCGGTGCAGGTCGATCTGAGCGGCCAGGTGAATGCGGAGGTGGTTGCCGGCCGGCAGATCTCTGGAACCGGCGGTAGCGTTGATTTCATGCGTGCGGCCCGGCGCTCACCTGGTGGTCGATCGATCGTGGCGTTGGGCGCGACAGCTCGAGGGGGCACGGTGTCTCGCATCGTCTCCGCCGTCGAGCACGTGACGGCGCTGCGGACCGATGTTGACATGGTCGTGACCGAGCATGGGGTTGCCCGGCTGCGCGACTTGCCGCTGCCGGCACGGCGGGAGGCGCTGATCGAGATCGCCGCGCCCGGCTTTCGCGACGCGCTCCGCGCCGGGGATCTGTGATCGGCTTAGCGTTCCGGGCGGGCGCTCCGCACAGCCTAAGTGGGCGCCGGTAGCGGCGAGCAGCCCGGCCCCCTAGAATGCCTGCAAGCCTCATGAAAGGGAGGCGCGAGCCCGGAGCATACCGGGCCGCAAGGCAACGGAGACCGAAGGACATGGATTACATCGGCATCGATCCGGCCGTTGGGCTTGAGTGCGCGGAATGCAAGCAGATTTCCCGCATCGCCTACAGCCAGCTGCTGGAACTGGTCGTCGATCATGAGGATGTGGAGTGCCAGAGCTGCCATCGCATCATGAAGCACGATTGGACGACGGTGAACGTCGTACAGAACATCATCAAAAAGCGCATGCTGGATGCCAATGCGGCTAAGGCTCGGCGCTTCCGGGCTCAGGCCGGCTGAGCCACCCACCCCGCGGCGCGGCGCCCCAGGCGGCGCCTGCCTGAAAAGATTCGGTATGATCGGGCGACCGGCGCACCTCGCGCCCTGCGACAGAGCTGCCCGACATGGCCCACCTTTCCCCCTTGCCAGAAGAGGCGCTCGAGGCCTACGGGCCGTTCTTCGCAGCCACCGCGGCGAGTATGGGTTTCGTCCCCAACTCCATGAAGACCATGGCGCATCTGCCGCAATTGCCGGTGGCGCTGATGCTCCTGGCCTCGACGAGTTTCGGGGGTGACCTCAAAGCGATCGTTGCGCAACTGGGCGATCAGATCCCTGACAACACCGAGGCCCAGATGGCGCTGCCGCCAGAGCTCATTCAGCTCGTCGCCTTTGCCTGCAGTACCCGCGCCGGCTGCCAGTACTGCCAGGCCCACACCGCACACAGCGGCCATCGGGCCGGGGGCTCGCAGGCGCAGTTTGCCGAGATCCTGAATTTTGAATCCAGCCCGGCCTTCAGTCCGGCGGAGCGTGCGGCGGTCGCGCTGGCCTTTGCCGCGGCCGCCGTGCCGAATGAGGCCGAGGCAGCGCACTTCGAAGCGCTGCGTGCACACTATAGCGAGCGGCAGATCGCTCAGCTGGTCGCCGTCATCGCGACCTTTGGCTTTCTGAATCGCTGGAACGACACCATGGCGACCGCGCTGGAAGCGCAGCCCGCGGGCTTTGCGGAAGGTGCTCTGGGCACGCTCGGCTGGCAGGCCGGCAAGCATTCCTGACCATGTGCGGACGCTTCAACGTCACCGCTGATCCGCTGTCGGCACTGCTCATGCAGCTGCTCGATATCAGCTACCCCGGTGGCGACCGCTTCAATATCGCACCCACGGAAACGGTGCCGGTGCTGCGTCAGGGTGAGCAAGGGGAGCCGGAACTAGTGCCGATGCGGTGGTGGCTGACCCCCTTCTGGGCGAAGGAGAGCGGCACGCGCTACAGCATGTTTAATGCCAAGAGCGAAAGCGCTGCACGCAGCCCCGCCTTTCGGGAGCCCTATCGCAAGCGGCGCTGCGTGGTTCCCATCAGTGGCTTTTATGAGTGGGCGAAAGGACGCCTTGACGGCGAGCCGGTCAAACTGCCCTACCTGATCCGCCCGGCGGAAGCGGTGGCGGAAGGCGGCGCCGCGCTGCTGCTGGCCGGGCTTTGGGATCGCTGGCGCGACCCCAAAGCGGCGGAGGATGCGCCGCTGCTTGAAAGCTTCACGATTCTGACCACCGTCGCCAACCCTGCGCTCGAGTTCGTCCACCACCGTCAGCCGGTGATGTTGTCCGTCGCGGATGCGAGGCGCTGGCTCGACATGGAGACGCCGACACAGGAACTCGAAGACCTGTACGATTCGGTGCTGCCGATGAGCCTGGAAGCCGTGCCCGTGTCCACCTTCGTCAACAATGCCAGAAACGATGGCGAGCGCTGTGTGACCCCCGTGGGCGATGCGCTGCTGATTGGAGCCAACCCGTGATCCTGCGAGAAAACGGTCGCTGGCAGGGCAAGGGCAACCTGCTGACGCTGGGTAGTACGCGCAGTCAGCCGCTGGTGCTCGAGGCGACGGTCGCCGTAGATGACACCGGAGCGACCTTAAGCGGCGAGCTGACCTTGCCGGGCTTCGGCGAGCTGCCGCTGTCCGTTCGCGTGGCCGAGGACGACACCGGCCTCTACGCTGTCGATCTGCACCTGGGCGGGCGCGCGCTGGAAGGCAGCGCGAAGATGGAAAGCCTGCCGAACATGGGCTTCCTGTGGTTGGACACCCACAGCACGACGGCGAGTTTTGCGCTATTCGAGGCGCGCGAAAGCTATGGCTGCCGTGGATTCGCCAAGCTGGAGGAGGCGACCTATACCTGGGAAATCGCGCTGTTTCCCTTCGCCGCGAGCGCGGCCGGAGACAACGTCGTCAGCCTCCGGGATCGGCGCCGCTAACGGGCGCGTCGCTGTCACGGTGTCGCTATCGCGGTGTCGCCGTCGCGACAGTCGCAATGCACTGATCGGGATTTGCTGAGCAGACCGTCGAGCCGCCTAGCTCGACGATCTGCAATCAGCGCCGCGCCTGGTTAGCCCACCCAGACGTCGGTCCGCACGGGATCCGGTTCCGGGTACTTGCCCAGCTCCAGCCGCGCGATGGTGCGGCGATGCACTTCGTCTGGCCCGTCGGCGAGCCGCAGGGTACGTTGCCCGGAGTACATCTTCGCCAGCGGGAAGACCTGGCTGACGCCGGCACCGCCGTGAATCTGGATCGCATCGTCGATGACCTGCAACGCGATGTTCGGCACGGCGACCTTGATCTGTGCGATCTCGGAGCGCGCGATCTTGTTGCCGACCGTGTCCATCATCCAGGCGGCCTTCAGCGTGAGCAGACGAGCCATCTCGATGTTGATCCGTGCGTCTGCGATCTTGTCCATGTTGCCGCCCAGGTCTGCGAGCTTCTTGCCGAAGGCTTCTTTCGAGATGCTGCGGCGACACATGAGTTCCAGAGCACGCTCAGCCACCCCGATCGAGCGCATGCAGTGGTGAATGCGGCCCGGTCCAAGGCGTCCCTGCGCAATCTCGAAACCGCGGCCGGAGCCGAGAATCATGTTGTCCTTAGGTACGCGCACATCTGTGAATCGGACATGACCGTGGCCGTGCGGGGCGTCGTCGTAGCCGAACACGTGCATCATCTTCAGCACCTCGACGCCCGGCGTATTCACGGGCACCAGAATCTGCGACTGCCGGGAGTGCCGGGGCGCGTCGGGCTCGGTGATACACATCACAATCATGATTTCGCAGCGCGGATCGCCAATGCCGGAGGTCCACCATTTCTCGCCGTTCAAGACCCACTCGTCGCCGTCCAGGCGCGCCTCGAGCGAGATGTTGGTCGCGTCAGAAGATGCCACCTGCGGTTCTGTCATGGCGAAGGCGGAGCGGATCTTGCCTTCCAGCAGCGGCTGCAGCCACTGCTCTTTCTGCTGCTCGGTCCCGTAGCGCTCGATCACCTCCATGTTGCCCGTATCCGGCGCCGAGCAGTTCATGGCTTCCGAAGACAGCGGGTACTGACCAAGCATCTCCGCGATGTGGGCGTAGTCGACGTTGTTCAAACCCGCGCCGCGCTCGCTCTCGGGCAGGAAGAAGTTCCACAGGCCGCGCTCCTTGGCCCGGTCCTTCATTTCTTCCATGGCTTCCGTCGTGGTCCAGCGGCCGCCCGCTTCGACCTGCTGTGCCCAGGCGCCCTCGTTGGGGACGACGTGGTCAGCGATGAATGAGTTGATGTCCTCGATCAGCGGTTTCACGCGATCGGAAATGCCCAGATCCATAGTTGCTCCCTTTTTCTGTGCAGTTAGCTGTGCCGTATTTCGAGTGTTGAGTGTCGAATATCAGGCCCGGATACTAACGCACCGCGCTGCGCCGCCGCGACCGCCGGGCACCTGAAGGAAACTGTTGATGACCGAACCCGCCTACGGCGCAGAGACCGCCGCGCTCATTCACCGGGTCCTTGCGCGCGGGGTGACCCGGGCGGTGGTGTTCATGCGCCACTCCGCGCGGACCTTCCATCCGGATATCCACGACCTGGACAACCAGCTGACCGAGCGCGGGCGCGCGCTGGCCAGCGAACTGGGGGCAGCGCTCCCGGCTGGCCTGCACCTGCGCGGCTATGCCAGCCCGCCCCAGCGCTGTGTCGACACCGCGGAGCTGCTGCTTGCCGGCTATAGCGCCGTGCACGGCGCTGATCAGGTTGGTCGGACCCGGGTCCTGGACGTGCTCGGTCCGTTCTACGCGCTGGACCAGATACGGATGTGGATGGGCATGAAGGCCGCTGGTGGCCTGCAAACCTACGTGCAGCAGTGGTGTGACGGCACGGTGGGCTCGGACATTCTGCTCGACGCCCCCACGGCTGCGCGGGTGATCGTGACTGTGCTGACCGGACGGCTCGATTCAGCGCCGGTGGACGGTCCCAGTCTCGACATCTGTGTCAGTCACGATATCTCACTGCACATGGTGCGCGACCAGCTCCTGCAGCAGGGGGTCGATCGCGGCGACGTGCGGTTTCTCGACGCGCTCGTGCTGTACCGGGATCAGGGGCGCCTGTGGCTCGGCAGCCACCTGGGTGAGCCGGTCGCGCTGCCCGACCCGGCCTAGCGCCGGGCTGACCGGGTGTTTTCGCCGCGCGAGGCGCGTGGTGCCGAGCGTGCCGGTGCGCGCAGTCGACTGCTGCTGGCCCGCGTATTGCGGCTGGCACGGGGTGGGCGCCGTGCTTCCGAGGCGCGCTGCGATCGCTCGCGGGTGGCCCGGGGAGCACGAGCCGCGCCGGGAACCTGGCCGTCGTTGCGCCACTGTCGGTGCTCGATGGGCGTCTCCTGCTCCGCCGGGCTTCGGCGCTCGTCGCGC
>JBCDIK010000023.1:0-25115 GCA_038749065.1 Pseudomonadota bacterium
ATCGAGGCTATCTCGAGGCCACGATCGAGCTCGCCGAGCGCGGTCGCTTCAGCACCGCGCCCAACCCCTGCGTCGGCGCGCTGATCGTGCGCGACGGGCGGGTACTCGGTCGTGGCTGGCATGAGCGGGCCGGCGGGCCGCACGCAGAGATTGCCGCTTTCGCTGACGCGCGGGCGAACCTCGCCGCCGACGGTCTGGATGCGGCTGCGATCGAGTCGGCGCTGCGCGGCAGTACCGTCTACGTCAGCCTCGAGCCGTGCGCCTTTGAAGGCCGAACGCCCGCCTGTGCCGACGCTCTCATTAAAGCCGGCGTCGCGCGGGTGGTTGGTGCGCTCACAGACCCGCATCCCAAGGTGGCGGGCAGCGGCTACGAGCGACTGCGTGCTGCGGGCATCAGTGTGACCGCACTCGAACTGCCGGAGGCGGAAGCCCTCAATCCCGGCTACCTCAGCCAGGTGCGGCGCGGCCGCCCCTATCTGCGGGTCAAGATCGCCAGTAGCCTGGATGGGCGCACGGCGATGGCGAGCGGCGAGAGCCAGTGGATCACGAGCGCCCCGGCGCGCGCGGATGTGCAGTACTGGCGCGCGCGTAGCGACGCGGTGTTGACCGGTGCTGGCACCGTTCGTGCCGATGATCCGCAGCTCAATGTGCGCGATGAGCGCTACAGGGTCTCGGGCATCTTGCGCCAGCCACTGCGGGCGGTTCTCGATACACAGGGTACCTTGGCCTCCGGGGCGCGGATGTTCGCTGACGTCGACACGGCGCTGTGGCTCCAGGGGCCCGATGCGGCAACTGCGGATCACGGCGTGCCCGTTGCCCGCTGTCCGCACGCCTCCGAAGGTGGTCTGGATCTGGCGGCGGCCCTGTCGCATCTGACCGCACGCGGTTGCAACGAGGTGCTGCTCGAAGCCGGGCCACAGCTCGTTGGCAGCGTCCTTGCGGCCGGCCTGTGGGATGAGCTGATCCTGTACCAGGCGCCGAAGTGGCTGGGGAGTCACGCCAGGCCCCAGGCGGAGCTGGCCCTTGAGCGCATGGCCGAGGCGATTGAGGCTACAATTGTCGACTGCACATTGATTGGCCCGGACCTGCGTTTGATCCTGCGACCGCAGGCTTGAACCAGACGGGACGGGTAACAGAGGTAGAGCCACAGTGATTCAAGGTCATATGCGCGGTGACGGCAAACGCTTTGCCATCGTTGCCGGTCGCTTTAACGAGTACATCGTCGATTCGCTGGTCAAGGGCGCTCTCGATGCACTGTCTCGGCACGGCGTCGACAGCACCGGCGTGCCGGTGGTGCAGGTGCCCGGCTGCTACGAGCTGCCGCTGGTGGCGAAGAAGCTCGCGCGCTCCGGTGACTACGACGGCATCATCGCGCTCGGCGCGGTCATCCGCGGGGCGACGCCGCACTTCGACTACGTAGCCGGCAACTGCGCGTCGGGCCTCGCCCAGGTGGCCTACGACTTCGAGCTGCCCGTGGCTTTCGGGGTGCTCACCACGGATACCATCGAGCAGGCGATCGAGCGCGCCGGCACCAAGGCGGGCAACAAGGGCGCGGATGCGGCGCTGACGGTTCTGTAAATGAGCGGCCTGCTCGACGCGCTGTGAAAGTGAACCCCTGGGCGCGTCGGCAGTCCCGGCGGACGCTGGTTCAGGCCCTGTACCAGTGGCAGATGAGTGGCGTCGACATGAGCGCCGTGCTCAAGGAGTACCTGGGCGGGGACAGCCTGAAGAAAGCGGACAAGCCGTTCTTCGAAACGCTCTTTCGCGGCGTGACGCGCCGCGTTGATCGGGCATTGGGCGAGGCCGCAACGCTCGACGAGCCGCTGGATCAGGACATTGCGCCGCTGCTGGATCGCAAGATCGGCGAGCTGGACCAGGTCGAGCGAGCAATTTTGCGTCTGGGTGCCTTTGAACTGCGCTACTGCCCGGAGATTCCCTATCGCGTCGTGATCGATGAGTACGTCGAGCTCGCCAAGCTGTTCGGTGCCGAGGACAGTCACAAGTACGTGAACGCCGTGCTCGATGGCCTGGCCCGATCCCTGCGCGCCATTGAGGTGAGCGCTCACGGCCGTGCAGCGCCATCGGGCGCAGCAGATGATGCGCCGGAAGGCGCGTCCTCGGATACGCCCTAGCGCGGCGATGGCGGAGTTCGATGTCATCCGCCAGATCCTCGATGTGCTCGGCGTACACAGCACGGGCGAGCACGTGCGCCTCGGGCCCGGCGATGATGGTGCCATCACCCGCGGCAAGCTTCGGCAGGACACGGTCTCATCGATCGACACGCTCGTTGCCGATGTGCACTTTCCACGCCGCGCCGACGCCGCGCTCGTGGGCTACCGCGCCATGCAGGTGAGCGCTTCAGATCTGGCGGCCATGGGTGCCTCGCCCGGCTACGCACTGGTGGCGCTGACCCTTCCGGATAACGATACGCGCTGGGCCCGGCGCTGCGCGCACGGCATTGCGGATGCGGCGGCACAGCTCGAGTTGCCCGTGGTGGGCGGCAATCTGGCCCGCGGTGAGTACAGTATCTCCGTGAGTGTGCACGGACTGGTGCCGCTCGGATCCGGGCTGCTGCGCAGCGGCGGCAAAGATGGCGATGCCCTGTACGTGACCGGCTCGCTCGGCGCGGCCTCGGCGGCGCTCAAACTGGGTGAGCTGGAGCGCTGTGTCTACGGCAAACCCATGGATGCCCTGCAGACGCACTACTTTGCGCCACAGGCGCGCATCGGTGCAGGCATCGCGTTGCGCGGGGTGGCGAGCGCCGCGATTGATGTGTCCGATGGCTTGTTGCAGGACATTGGGCACCTGTGCACTGCGTCCAACCTGGGAGTGCGCCTGTACAGCGATGCGATTCCCAGTCACCCGGATGCCGGGCTGCAGGAGGCGCTCGTCGGTGGCGACGACTACGAGCTCGTTTTCGCCACCGCCAAGACCGTGCCGGAGCTGGGTGTGCCGGTCGCGCGCATCGGCGAGCTGACCAGTCATCAGCGCATGCTGCTCGACGGACGACCGGTCGCAGCGGAAGGGTTTGATCACTTTCGCGATGCGCACCGATGAGTCGGGGCGCGCCGACCTTTGCGGACCTGCGCGATCCGGCGGTCCTGCTGGCCACCGGGTTTGGTAGCGGACTGCTGAAGCCAGCGCCGGGGACCTGGGGCTCCCTGGCAGGGCTCGTGATCTGGTGGCTGTTGCTGGCGCCGCTGTCGCCGGTCAAGCAGGCCCTCATCGTCGTGGCGGTGGTGGTGTTGGGGCTGCTGGCCACGCGCCGCTGCGAGCGCCGCTACGGCTGGCACGATCCCGGCGCGATTGTGATTGATGAGTTCACGGGCCTGTGGGTGGCGCTGCTGGGTTTCGGTCCCCAGGCCGGGTGGGCGATCGCCGGGTTCCTGCTGTTCCGGCTGTTCGATATCGCCAAGCCCTGGCCGGTCTCCTGGGCTGATCGCCAGGTGCCGGGCGCCTGGGGGGTCATGCTGGATGACCTGCTCGCCGGCAGTTACGCAGCGATCGTGCTCCAGTTCGCATTCTGGCTGGCCCTTTTCTATGCCCCGGCGCTGCTTGCATAGACTCGTCGGCATGGCCGTCTCATCGATCTCTCCCAGCCGCTGCTGGCGCCCGCTGTGCAGTGCCTTGCTGTGCCTGTTTCTCTGCAGCGCACCCGCCCTGTACGCGGCGACCGCAGAGGTGGTCGGACTGTTCCGCGGGCGCGCAGTCGTGCGGGTGCCCGGCGCCGGTGAAGTGCTCCTTAAGGTGGGTGAGGAAAAGCACGGGGTGACGCTGCTCGCCGCCGATGCCGACTCGGCGACGATCCGCTATCAGGGCGAAACGCTGCGCTTGTCCTTGTCCGGGCGCATCGCCGGCTCTTTTACGCCGGCACAGCGGCAGCAGGTGACCATCAACGCCGATGAGCTGGGCCAGTACTACGTGCGCGGCGCGATCAACGGGCAGTTCGTGAACTTCCTCGTCGATACCGGGGCCTCGATCGTGGCGATCAGCTCGGTCATGGCCGACGGGCTCGGCCTCGACTACCGCCGCGGCCAGCGGGGCCGGGTGCAAACCGCTCAGGGTCTGACCGATGCCTTCTTTCTGGACCTGGACCAGGTCACCGTCAGCAGCCTGCAGGCACGGCGCGTCAAGGCGGCCGTCATCCTCGGTGCGTACCCGGTCGATATCCTGCTCGGTATGAGTTTCCTGCGGTCTGTGCGGATGGAAGAAGACGGCGGCGTGCTGACGCTCAGCCAGCAGCGCTAGTGCGCGCGATGCACCGCGAGGCGGCCAAGCTCCGTCAGTAGCTCGTTGCGAACGCCGGCGCGAGCCAGCATCGGCAGTGCTTCCTCCAGCAGTTCCTGCGCCAGCTCCCGGGACTGGGCCAGGCCCAGGAGCGATGGATAGGTGCTCTTGCTCGCCTGTGCATCGGAACCCGCCGGCTTGCCAAGCTCAGCGGTGGTTGCCGTCTCATCCAGCACATCGTCAATGATCTGGAAAGCCAGCCCGATGCGCTGAGCGAACTCGGTCAGCAGCACGTATTGCTCATCGCTGGCGTCGCCGACCACCGCGCCGATCTGGACCGCTGCGGTGATCAGCGCGCCCGTTTTCGCCGCGTGCAACGCCTGCAGTTCTCCCAGGCTCAGATAGACGCCTTCGGCGGCCATATCCCGGGCCTGGCCACCGACCATCCCGGCAGGACCTGCCGCTTTGGCAAGCACGGTGACCGCCTGCAGCCGTTGCTGCGGCGTAAGGGATGCTGCGGTACCCAGGGTCTCAAAGGCGAGGGCCTGCAGCGCGTCGCCGGCGAGGATCGCGGTCGCTTCGCCGTAGCGGATGTGGCAGCTCGGCAGGCCGTGGCGCAGATCGTCATCGTCCATGGCCGGCAGATCATCGTGAATCAGCGAGTAGGCGTGCACGAACTCCAGAGCGCAGGCCGGCGCCAGAGCGTGCTCGAGCGATGCGCCGCAACCGGTCGCGGCGGCCAGCGTCAGGAGCGGGCGCAGCCGCTTGCCTTTGCCCAGCACCGTGTAGCGCATGGCGGCGATGAGCTCCGGTGCCAGCGTCGAGTCTTCCGGAAGCAGCGATTCCAGGGAGGCGTTGATGGTGCTGCGCAGGGTCGTAAGGTCAGCACCGCCCGCGGAGTCAGTCGTCACCGGGCTCGTCCAGCTCGTCCAGGCTGACCGGCGTCAGCGTGCCGTCTTCCGTGAGCGCCTGGACTTTGAGTTCCGCAGCCTGCAGCGCCTGCTGGCACTGGCGAGTCAGAGCGACGCCGCGCTCGAAGGCGGCGAGCGACTCATCCAGACTCAGATCGCCGCCTTCCATCTGCGCCACGATGTCTTCCAGGGCGGCGAGTGCTGCCTCGAAGGGCAGGGCTGGTTCGCTGGCGGCGCCGCTGTCCTTTTCCGCAGCGGCTGCTTTACTGCTTTTACGGCCGGGTTTTTTCGTGGCCGGTGTGTCTGCCATGGCGCCCTGAGTTCGCGGTATGTTCATCGATCGTGCGGGCACCGTAGCCGTGTCGCCTGGCAGCGTCAACGCGGCGCGAGCCCAGGCGGGTTCCGAAAACCTGTCTAGACTTCTGGGGGACAGGACCGCTTGAGGACAACGTGGATCTCGCGACTCTTATTGGCCTGGTCGGGTCGTTTGGTATCGTGATCACCGCCATGCTGCTTGGTGGCAGCCTTGGCATGTTCATCAATGGCCCGTCGCTGCTGATCGTGTTCGTAGGCACCTTGTTCGTGGTGCTCATGAAGTTCTCCCTGGCCCAGTTTCTCGGCGCCATGAAAGTGGCCGTCAAAGCCTTCAGCTTCAAACTCATTTCCCCGAACGAGCTCATCGAAGAAGTGGTGGAGCTGGCGGACGCGGCGCGCAAGGGCGGCATGCTGGCGCTGGAGGGTAAGGAAGTCTCCAGCAACTTCCTGGAGAAAGGGATTCAGCTGCTGGTCGACGGGCACGATGCCGATGTGGTGCGCACGCTCCTCAAGAAGGATCTGACCCAGACCCTGCAGAGGCACGAGCTGGGGGCCAAGATTTTCACGGCCATGGGTGACGTCGGCCCGGCCATGGGCATGATCGGGACCCTCGTCGGCCTGGTGGCCATGCTCTCCAACATGGATGATCCCAAATCGATTGGCCCGGCCATGGCGGTGGCACTGTTGACGACGCTCTACGGCGCCATGTTCGCCAACATGATCGCCCTGCCGGTCGCCGACAAGCTGACCCTGCGGCGCGAAGAAGAGGCGCGGGTCAAGAGCATGGTGGTCGATGCGCTGGTGGCGATCCAGGCAGGCCAGAATCCGCGGGTCATCGATTCCATGCTCAAGGTCTATCTGCCCGAGTCGAAGCGCGAGTCTGACGACTAGCGATGAGCGACATGGACGACGAAGAGGGCGGAGGCGGCGACGACGGCGGCGGTGCTGGCTGGGTCATGACCTTTGCCGACCTGATGTCGCTCCTGATGTGCTTCTTCGTACTGCTGCTCTCCTTCTCGGAGATGGACGTCCTCAAGTTCAAGCGTCTGGCCGGGTCCATGAAGCGGGCGTTCGGTGTGCAGGCACAATTCAAGGCCAACGATGTGCCCAAGGGCACGAGCATCATTGCCCAGGAGTTCTCCCCGGGACGTCCGGACCCCACGCCCCTGAACGAAATCTGGCAGAAGACGGTGGACGAGAGCCGCAACAGCCTCGACGTGGCCTGTCTGGATACCGGCGCCAGCAATACCGGCGAGTCCGGGGATGCTGAGAAAAAAGTCATCATCGACGATGTGCAGGACCTGGTCGGCGAAACCGAGCAGGACGCGATCGAGCTGGCCACGGCCCTGGCGGAAGAAATCGCCGAGGGGGTTTTAGAGGTCGAGACCAAAGGCCGGCAGATCACGATCCGCATCAAGGAATACGGCACTTTCGCCTCGGGCACAGCGGACCTGTCGGCCAACTTCAAGCCGGTACTGAAGATCATCCGTCAGCAGCTTGAGGACACCGAGGGCAAAATCGTGGTGGAAGGCCACTCGGATGATCAGCCGATCAGCACCGCGCGTTTTCGCTCCAACTGGGCCCTCTCCAGCGCGCGAGCGGTCAGCGTTGCCCACGGGCTGTTCGGTGACGATCTGTTGCCGCAGGAACGGTTCCAGGTGGCCGGTTATGCGGACACTCGACCGCTGGTCAGCAACGAGAACGCCGCCGGCCGGGCCCGGAATCGCCGGGTCGAGATCATGATCAATCAGGGGATCGGCGAGGAGGTCGCGGAGAAGCTGGAGGTGCTGCGGGTCGAGAACCCCGAGGCCTTCGAGCGGACCCGGCAGGAGCTGATCGAGCGGTTCGATCTGCGGCCGGAAGAGGTCTTCTGACCGGCGCCAGAACGCACCTGCATCCGATTTAGATTTTGGTGCATCCAGTAAGGGCAACGAGCTTAGACTGGAGAGACCATGGAAATCCTCGTTCCAATCACCCTGTTCCTGTGCATATTCGGCGCCTTCGCCCTGTACCGCTACTTCAAGCTACGCGGCCAGGTTGAAGTCCAGCGCACGCTGCGCCAGGCGCTCGAAAGCGGCCAGACGCTGAGTGCGGAGACGATCGAGGCCATGCTGCCCGGGACTGATGGCCCCGAAGTGGATCGACGGCGCGGCGTGATCGCCCTGGCGCTGGCGCTGGCGATCGTGACGTTTGCGTTGGTGCTTGGCGAGGACGATGCGATCGGCCCGCTGCTGGGGATCGCGACCTTTCCGCTGTTTTTGAGCTTCGGCTATCTCTGGCTCGCGCGTGGCGCTCGCAACGCCTGAGGTCACCGATGCGCGGCTGATGGCCGCGGTGCTGGCGCAGCGGGACACGCGTGCGTTCAGCGAGCTGGTGCGTCGGCATGAGCAGGGCGTGCGCGCGTTCCTGCGCCAGCTCTGCCGCGGCCGGCTCGACCTGGTCGACGATCTGGCCCAGGAAACGTTCCTGAAGGCGTTCCAGCGCCTGCATCAGGCGCGGGATGGCGCCCGCCTGCGCCAGTGGTTCAACGGCATCGCCTACCGGGAGTTCCTCATGTGGCAGCGCGCCGCGAAACGCTACGGCGAGGTGCTGGACGAGGTCGCCCGACAGCCGGAAGCGCTGCACGAGCCAGACCCGGCCAGCCTGGAGCTGGATCGACTCCTCGGGGTGCTGAGCCCCTCCGAGCGCACGGCGATCGTGCTGAGCCACGGTGGTGGCCTGTCGCACAGCGAGATTGCTGATGCGCTCGAGTTGCCCCTGGGCACGGTCAAATCACTCATCGCGCGCGGTAAGGCGCGCATTCAGGCAGCGTTTGCGACCCCTGCCGAACCCTCCATGAGCGCCACCGGCGCCGGTGGCTGCTGAGGCCTTTGCTATGACCCCGATGGACAACGACCGGGCGCTCGCGCCGATCGATACGCAGCTCGATTCGCTCTTTGCGGCAGCCGCCGAACAGGTTGCGCCGGATCCTGCGCTGGCGGGCCGGGTGCTGGATCGCGTCCGCGCGTATGAGCGTGCGCGGACCCGGGTGATGGGCCTTGCGGTCGGGGTGGGGCTGTCACTGATGGCGCTGTCCGTGGTGGTGTTCTCCGGCCGCTGGTCGGCGCTGATGACCACCCTGGCACAGTCACGTCCGGGGCCCCGTCTGCTGTCCTGGCTGGCCGAGAGTGGCGCGGTGGCGCTGGACCCGACGATGCTGGTGACTCTGATGACACCGCTGGCGGTGCTGATTTTGTGGCCGCTGCTGTCAGGCTCACGGACCGCATAGGGCGCGGTACCGCTAGCCGGCGGTGACGGAGCGCCAGGGTTTCCTGGCCTCGAAGCGCTGCAGACGATCTTTCAGCTCATCGACCAGCTCCGGTGCATCCGCGTTGGCCCGCTCGATCGCCTGCTTCTGCGTGCGGACCGCCAGCTCGAAGTTGCCAAGCTCCGCGTACGCGGCCGCCAGCGTATCGAGATAGCCGGGTGTCGCGTTCTGTGCGACGGCGGCCTGGGCGTAGCTCAGGGCCCGGGCCCCATCCCGCAGCGATGCGAGCGGGTGCGTCGCCAGATACCAGGCGTAGTCGTTCTGCGCCCCCGGCGCCTCACTGGCCGCTGCCTGCGCCAGGTACTGGCCGGCGCGGCGATGGCTGACCTCATCTTCGTTGCGCAGCAGCAGCTGCGCGAGCCGGGACATTGCCCGTTGCTCTCCCAGCGCTGCGGCTCGGGTGTAGGCGTCGATGGCGCCGGAGCGATCCACGGCGGTGCCGAGCCCGTACTGGCGATGATGTCCCAGGCGTAGCAGCACCTCGCCGCTGGGCGCAGCGCTCGCTTGCTCCAGCAGGGCATAGGCTCGCTGTGCATCGCTCGCAACGAATTCGCCTTCCAGGTACATGTTGCTGAGCAGGACCACGGCATGCGGATGCTCGAGTTGCGCGGCGCGCTCCAGCAGCAGCAATACGTTCTCGCCCTCGATTCGGCCTGCTTCGCCGGTGCGCAGCATGTAGGCTTTGGCGACCATCGCGCCGGGGTCGTTCCGGTCGATCGCCTGGTCGTACCAGCTCAGCGCGAGCTGTGGCTGCGGTTCCGCGGTGTAGCGATCGCGGTAGCTGGCGGCCAGGTGGACCATCGCCGTCGCATTGCCATCCTCGGCCAGGGGCGCAAGCCAACGCCGGCCTTCGGCCAGATCCTGCTCGACGCCGGTGCCGGTGATGTAGGCCTGCCCCAGATTGATCTGCGCGCGCGATTCGCCGAGCTCGGCCGCCTCGCTGTAGAGCGTGAGCGCCAGCGGGACATCCTGCGCCACGCCCAGCCCGTTGCGGTACAGATCGGCGAGCGATGTCTGCGCAGCGGCATTGCGGGCGTTAAATTCCAGAGCGCGGTGAAAATCCTTGCGGGCAGAGACGAACAGGCGCTGCTGCAGATAGCTGGCACCGCGCAGGTAGTACGCGTGCGCGCGCTCTGCGGCCGAAAGCTGCGGGTGGGGCAATGCCGGAGCGAGATAGGCGCGGCCCAGCGCGTACTGCCCCTGCTGCAGCAGGGGAACCGCCTGCTCGATCAGCGCTCTTGGATCGGTCGGTCCCTTCGCCTGGGCGGCCGGGGCAGCGGGCAGTGCCGCCACTGCCACGAGGGCGACCATGAGCGTATAGGCAGAGCAGAACCGCATAGCACTGACCGTAACAGGGAGATCTGAATGTCGGGCAACGACCGGGTGGCTGTCAAATGGCCTGCCCGGCGACCGGGCGCCGCCAGCTTCTGGCGCTCAGCCACAGATCCCACACCGCCAGGCCGATGACGACGAGGATGGCCATGCGGGCCAGGCGCTCCGCGTTCACCCAGTCCGCGAACGCGCCCTCGATCCGGACCAGTTCCGGGGCGAGCAACAGGGCGGTGCCAATGGCGATCAGTGCGACATTCAGAACCGCTTCGGCGATCAGCTGCCAGCGTAGCCAGTGCTGGCGCAGCAGGACGCTCCCGTGCAGCAGCAGCAGCGCGGCGAAGAGCACGTTGAGCGGGATCGACCAGGCGCTCCAGCTCGCGCCGAGCTGCAGCGGGAACGCCTCGCCGAACGCCGGCAGCCAGTTCTGCATCACCAGCACATCGTTCCACCAGAGCAGGAAGACGGCTTCACTGACGAAGTTGGTCGCCACGTCGCCGTTGTTGATGCGCTGGGCCGACGCGGCCGGCAGCTGCCGTGGATCGAAGGCCTCACCCGTCCCGGGCATCTCTGCGCTGCGCTCGAGGACGATGAACACGGTGAGGACGCCGGCGCTGGCCCAAAGCGCCACTTCCAGCGCCAGCCGCGCGAGTTGCCAGGGGCCGAAGGTCTCTGCTTCGAACAGGCCCTGCAGTAGGCAGATCGCGAGCAACAGTCCCATCGCCAGGAGCAACACAGTGCGCAGCGCGCTCAGAAACTCCGGGTACAGTGCGGGACCGATCAGGCTGCGCTGCGGCCCGTAGGCGCTCGCCACCTGGGCGGGGGCGCCGAAGGCGCGCAGCACCTCGACCAGCGCGGTGTCCGAATCCGTCGCTTCTGCGCTGCGGGCATCGAACTCATCTTCAATCGCGCCGCGCAGCTCGAGCAGCACGTCGTCGCGCTGCGGCGCTTCGAGGCGCTCGCCAACGGCGTGCAGATAGCGATCGATCAGTTCCATGGTCATTCCTCCGCGGTGATGCGTTCGATGCTGTCGCTCAGTGCTCGCCATTGCGCGCGCAGGCCGGCAAGTACGGCCGTGCCGTCAGCGGACAGCCGATAGAAGCGTTTCTTGCGCCGGCCTTCCTCCCGCCACTCGCTGGTGAGCAGGCCCTGCTGCTCCAGCCGTCGCACGAGGGGGTAGAGCGTGCCTTCCTCGACCGCCAGGCCCTCTTCCTCGAGCGCTTTGCGCAGGGAATAGCCGTAGTGCTCCTGCCGCAGGGCGCCCAGCACGGCAAGGACGATGCCGCCGCGGCGCAGTTCCTGGGTGAGCTTGTCGAGCAGGGGTACATCCGCTTGTACTGTGCAACATATACTATGTGATACACAGTATTTGTTCAAGACCAGGGGCTAGAGGTGATGCCAGACCCTGTGGGCTGCACCCAGCCATGGTGGAAACCGGGCGCACGTCGCCGTACGGTGGCGGAATGAAACTCAGCGTCACGACCGGCTTCAGCCATCACACGCCCCCGGACTACATCGCCGGGGCGGCCCAATTCCTCGAGTCCCTGGAGTTCCACGCTCTGTGGGTGCCAGAGCACGTGCTGTTTTTTCCGGACTATGCCTCGCGCTATCCCTACTCCGATGACGGGCGCATTCCCGGCGAACCGGAAGGGGTGCTGGATCCGTTCTCAGCGCTCACCTTCGTGGCGGCACACACCACCCGTTTGCGGCTGGGGACCGGTATCTGCCTGGTGCCGCAGCGGCAGCCGGTGTACACGGCGCGGATGGTGGCAGATCTCGATTACCTTTCCGGCGGCCGAGTCGACTTTGGCGTGGGCATTGGCTGGCTGAGGGAAGAGTTCGAGGCGCTGCAGATGTCCTACGCCGATCGCGCTGCGAACACTCGGGAGTATCTGGCGGCCATGCGGGCGCTGTGGGCACCCGGCGAGAGTGAGTTCAGCGGCGAGACAGTCACGATTCAACGTTGCCACTTCAACCCCAAGCCGGTTCAGCAGGGTGCGCGCTTTGGCGGGCCGCCCGTGTACTTTGGCGGCGAGTCGCCGGCCGCGCTGCGGCGCGTGGCGGAGATTGGCGACGGCTGGTACGGCTTCAACCTGACCCCGGAGCTCGCGGCTGAGAAACTCAAGGCCCTTGATGCGGCGCTCACGGCCGCTGGGCGCGATCGCTCCGACGTCGCCATCGCCGTCGGGGCGGGGCGGGTCACGCCCAGCCCGGAGACGGCCCAGGCCTTTGCGGATCTGGGGGTCGACCAGCTGATCGTGCCGGTGGGAGCACCGACGCTTGAAAAGCTCAAGCCCCGGGCCGAGCGTGTGCGGGAGATGTTGCAGGCCTAGGGTAACCCCGGGGCAGCGCCGCCTGCGGCGGGCGCTCAGCCATCCGGTGGATGGTTGATGTGAAACTTGCCCTGGCCAATGATGTTGCCCATCGCGTCCATGGTCATGAACTCAATGTGCTGGGGATCGGTGAAGTAGCCTTGGCCCTGGCCAAAGGGATTGCCGAAGGCATCGCCCAACATGTAGACGATCTGGTTGGTCGTCGGGTCGCCTTGCCCCTGAATCATGACCTGCTGGCCGTTGAAGGTCGACGTTCCCTGGAACTCGCTCTGCGTGTACTGGATGTTCCAAACGTTGCCATAGTCGTCATACCACAGCGCGGTGCCAGCGCCCCCCCCTTGAGGCCCCGGTTGCCCCCGAGGCCCCTGGGTGCCAGGGCCGACTTGCGGGCCAGGTACCTGTGCCCCCGGTTGCCGGCCAGGTGGTTGGCTCGGCTGTTGGCCAGGCGTCCCGCTGCCAGGGCCGACACGGGGTAGACCATCGGTCGCTCCGGGCTCGATCAGCGGTTGTCCTCCAGCAGGTTGGGATCCCGTCGGGGCGCGACCTGGCCCTTGCCCCGGGTCTCCGCCGGTTGCGGGGTTGCCGCCGGTTGGTTGGGTGTTTCCGGTCGGCGGCTCATCGCCTTCACCGAGCAGCAGTGCCCCGACAACAACGGCGGCGGCACCAATCATCAATCCGTTGCGGCCGCCGGGAATCTTGGCGAAGGGATCCGTCTTGTCTCCCGCCGGCGGGGGCCGTGGCGACTCCGCACTCCCGGAGACGCTTGGCCCTGGGTCTGGCGATGGACCAGGCCCCGGGGACTCCGGCTGCACCGCCTCGGAAACCCCCACCCAGTCATCCGCGCCCTCCTCTGCCGGTGGCGGAGTGATCGGATTACTGCGCGTCGGGGTTGCTGAGGGTAGCGTACCGACGTCAAGAGCGTAGGCGAAGGACTGAACGACGAGCCGTGCGATATCTTCGCGAATACCCCGGCTGGTCTCCAGTCGGAGTACCAATCGGTCAATCTGCATGGCCAGTTCTGAGGTTGGCGTGTCTGAGAGCACGCCGATCACACCTTCATCGATGGCATCCAGGGTAATGCGAATCTCCCGCTCTGCATCTGGCAGATGATCCGATAGCAGGCCGCGCAGGCGTTGGTACTTTGTGAACGCGTCTTCGGGAAAGCGCTCGTGAATATCCTTGAGGACTTTCGCCAGCCGGTCGTAGATCTGTTGGTCAGTCACCTTGAATCCTTAGATGCATGCTATGGCCGGCTACCACACGACCGAGGAGTCAGGTGAGTCGAGCATCGCCTCCTGGCGAGCCAGTTCCATCGTTGCCTCCGGGGCATTGGTCGGCGAAGAAGTGGCCTTCACCGGTGCGGTGGTTGCCCACTTAATACTCTTAACGAGATCCGGGGCGTTATTGGCTCGTAGTGGCTTCAGTTTTTGTGTCCCGTCGCTCATGAAGCGCTCCAGGGTCTCGAGGTCGGTGTTGCTGCCGATGGCGATACCAATCCGCGTGGCAGCGGCGGCGGCCTCCACCTCGAAGAGCCGATCCAGCGCCTGATCGATGTCGTCCGTGGGGTAGCCATCGCTGGCCAGAACCACAACCGGCGGCAGTTGCCGCCCGGTCAGGGCATCCGGGTGGAGAGCGTCGGCAATCAGGTTCAGCGCGGCGCCCATCGCGGTTTCACCCCCGGCGCTGAGATCCTCCCATTCCAACTCGTCGACGGGACAGGGCTCCTCTATGTGCCACCGCGCAACGGTATCGAAGCGCAGGACCCGCACCAGCACCTGAACCTCGGGGTTCTCTGCAGCGACGCTGCGCAGCTCAGGAATCGCTGAACGGATGGCGTAGTTGAGTGAGGCAATGCGCTCACCGCGCATGGACCCGGAGCAATCCAGGGCCAGGATGCAGTGTAGCTGGCGGCGAGCGATGACCCCTGAAGTCAGGCCTGGCAGCTGGGGTTTCGTGTCTGTCACGAGATCATGACCTCTGCGACCAGTCCGGCACCAAAGTCGATGGTCACGCCATTGGCCAAGCGGATGTTGCGCTCAGGGACGATGCGTTGCTGGCTTCCGTCTCGCAGCGTGGCAACCCAGGGTGATTTGCCGAGGTTTTTCAGTCCCAGCACGTCGGCGCGCGTCGGGTGCTGGGTCACTTCGGCGCGCAGCTCGTCCTCGATGCCAGCTAAAGCGCTCACCTGACTGAGATCCAGCGCCCTGCCCAGCAGAATCGGAATCGTCGCCTGATCGAAGATCAGCCGTAGGTTCTGGGCGGGTGCAGTGTTTTCAGCGGTGGCGCTGGGTTCCTGCTGGACGGAAGCCTGTGGTTGCGTTGAGCTCGTCGCGGGTGCTGGAGCGGATGGCGCGGGGGCAGCGGGTGCTGCTGCCGCCGCCGCGGATGAGCCGCCGCTATGGTCAACCACGATGGAGCCGTAGGTCTGCACGGATCGGCCCATGGACTGCTCGAGTTGCTTGGCCTTGAGTAGGCAGGCCACCACCAGCACGGCACTGATGGTCACTGAGATCCAGTTCGCGCCAGGAATCAATCCGGTCGAATTCCACAGCGCGTGCAGCGCGGAAGTTCCCACCCAGGCAGCGCCGATGATCTTGAGCGCGTTGACCGGGCGAATGACCGTCAGGCCGATGAAGTAGCCCGTAATGCCGGCCCAGGCCATGTGCCCGACCATGCCGCCGATCGTTCTGGGAAGGAGCAACATCAGCGCTGACCAGAGACCCGCATCCGCACTTCCGGTCGCCTGAGCAACCTGCGCCATCTGCCGCGGTACATACTCGAACGCCGTTTCGACAAAAATGAAACCAGCGCCGCCGAACAAGCCCATCATCAGGCCGTCCAGCGGTCCGCGTACGCATAGCCAGTCGTAGAGCTTCTCGTTGAGCTTGGGTCGCCAGGTGGCTGCATTTACCGCGATGTAGGCACCGAAGAGTACCAGGGTGACTTTCATCAGCTCTTCGCACAGTCCGGCGGCAAAGAACATGCCGACGAAGTGGGTCAGCGGGTCGTTGCTGAGCGCGTTCGCGGTGCTGCCTGGAAGTATCTCGCGGAACACCAAGAAGTAGGGCTTGGCAAGCGGCGTCGAGATGATGAGCGCGACGAACCCAAAGTGCAGAGCGAGCGCCAGCAGCGTCTTGTCCGTGCGCGAATAGAGATACATGGTGATCAGCACGATCAACAGCAAGTAGCCAACCGCTGCTGCGGTGATCATGCCGAAGTCGGCGAGCGAACCGGTCTGGAGAATGTTACCCATGGCGCCGAACAGCACTACGGTAATCAGCCCGGTCGCCATCACCATATAGAAGATCGGACTTTTAAGAAGGTTGATCGAGCTGGATTTGAAGGGCACCAGCTCAGAATGACTGGCTTCGTGAAAGTCCCTTGGGACCGGCGGCATGTCCTGCCGTGGCTGTTTCGGCGATTCTGACATTGGTTTCCCCCGAACCTGGCTAGGTGTTTGCAGTATTGCCCCCGAAACGGCGCGACGCCATGCAGAGAGACGCGTCATCGCCGCTGCCGTTGACCGAGACTTCGTCGAGCCAGCCCGGCAGCGCTTCGAGTGTAGCCAGAAGTTCGCGCTTGGTGGGCACCAGAGTGCGATAACTTTGTACGACTTTCTCGAACGCTGCCTCGGAGACGAAGGATTTGGAGACGCCATCCGTCGCGACCATGGCAAAGTCTGGCCAGGGCTGATCGGGGCTCCGATGCCGGAGCAGCGTGCGGGTGTGCGCTGGCGCGTCCGCCATGCACAGCGAGTAGGTCTGCTCGCCCTGCAGGCCCTGATCATCCGGGAGCGGTCGCTCCACGGTCCCGTCCGGGTAGCCCAGCATGAGATCCCCGTCGCCAACCTGCAGCGTCAGCAGGTGCCGGGGCGTCCCGGCCACGCAAACCAGCGTGGTGCCGTAGGCCTCGCGGCTCCGCTCCCCCTGCGCGGTGGCTGGCAGCGGGTGAGCGGCGATGTGTGCATCGACCAGTTGGCGCCAGACGGTCACCACATCCTCGGCGAGGCGTTCCGGCGGCTCCGGCTCATCAAAGTACCAGGCGAGCGCTTCTTCGAGCGCCTGTAGGGCGAGCTGGGCGCCGACGTGGGAACGGTGGTACGCCGGGCCGCCGTGACCGTCGGCAACGGCGATCGCGAACTGCTCGTCCTCATCGGCTCGCGGTGACCACCAGATGGCGTCCTGATTGGGCTGATTGCGGCGCTTGTGAGCGCTGCCCTGTACCGATGCACCGCCGCAGCGCCACTCGCTTGAAGGTTCACTCATGCGCCGGTGCGTCCTTCGGATTGACGATGCGGACACTGGTGCCGGCCATATCCAGCTTCAAGCCGTGGAGCAATCGGATCGTTTTGCCCGGCTCAATCGGGGTGGCACTGAACCCGGGAACCTCCGCTCGCCAGGTCTCAGCAGACAGGTTGCGCAGCCCCAGAATGTTTGCCTGCTCCGGATGGGCATCGATGCGGGCAATGGACACCACAGCCGCGCCGCCCTCGAGCAGCTGGTCTTCGCTCAGCTCGCTCCCGGGCGTGAGCGCCAAGAGTGCCCGATTGCTGACCATGACCGCCGGCGCCCCGGGCGCGGTGCCGCAGTATCCGCAGGCGGCGGGTGTGAGCGTATCACCTGACTCGAGCCCGACCAGGTTCTCGTAGCCGCAGTGTACGCAGGCAAACACGCGGCGGCTGCTATCGGCGAATGCGGCTCTCCACTCCCATTCCAGCACGCGGTCTTTGGGCGAAAACAGGCCAGCGGTAAATGAGCGAATAAACAGCGCCCGTAGCGTGTCGCTTAGGGATCGCCAGCGATACAGGATCGCATCGTGCATGGGGCTGACCGGCCCATTGGCGTTATTCTCAGGGTCAAAGATAAACAGCGGTTCGGTGCCATACAGCGACATTTCTGCCTCGGCGTTCATCATGCGGACATCTGCTTCCCGGCGACCGTCCAGCGGGTGCCAGCCGAAAAGGATGTAGAAGAACAGAACCGCCATCGAAAACAGATCGGTATTCGTACTCGGCAGGACCTCGCGCCGTACGACCTCTGGCGCCATGAATTTGCGCGTGCCGTAGATGGATGCGTCAGCCCCGTCAACATTCACGTTGTCGTTGTCGCAAATGAGGATGTCGGCCCGCTCCGGGTGCAGAAAGATGTTTCCAAAGTTGATGTCTTGGTAGCAGAAGCCACGGCTGTGCAGTTGCAGAAAACAGTGCGCAATGTGTTCGCACACTTGGGTTCGCTGGGCGAGAGACAGTTCCACCCGCTGCGGCGGCGGTGCAATCAGGTCACGCATCCCGACGTAGTTGGCGTCGCGTAGTGCCATCAGATAGCCGAAGCTCTGCTCACCGGGAATGTTGACCAGCTCCAGGGGCCACAAGAAGCGGGCATCTGGCGCACCGCGGGCCACCGCTTGCGTGAGGCGGTCATGCAGGGAGGTATCGATCTGCACGTAGTAGGGGTGGTACCACTTCAAAGCGAACGGCGCGCCTTCGTAGCGCACCTGGTACACCGCGCCCTGACCGCCCGCGCCCAGTAGCTGCTCAACCACTCCGCTACGTAAGCCGTTTCTCGACTCGAACCGCGTCCCGGGAGCCAGGTCTGCTTCCGCGCTGCTCATCGCTCGTTAAGCAGTTCCATGCGGATCCGCATCTTGACGTCATTATCGTTCCAGAGCGAGCCGTGGTGTTGTTTGACCGGATGAATATCTGCGCCTTCGAGAAAGCCGTACTTCTCGGCCACCCGATTGTCCCCAGCGTGCTCGAAGATAAAGCGGACTTTCTCCCATCCCTCAGGGCCGCGCTCGTCGACCTGAATGCGGGTGACGGTCTTGACGCCATAGCCAAAGATGCAAACCGTTGGCACGCTGGTGGTCGTGCCGATTTCCCGATGAAAGTCTCTGGCGCTGCGCAGTAGATGGCGATGTTCGGCCCGGGCCCAGTCATTTTCCTCGTGCAGGTCGATGACTTTGCCGCTGGCGTCGTAGGCGCATGGGTAGGGGGGCACCAGCTGGTATGCGGAGGGCATGGTCAACAGCGCTGAGTGTAGTCCTTTGCGACCGATGCCAAGGGGAAGAAGCTCTGGGCCATAGAGCAGACCGCGAATCACAAAGGGTGCCCCAAAGTGCGCGCCGCCGAGCGTGACCAGCTTCTCGACCTTGCTGGCGCCGCCCAGACACTCAAGATAGTACCGTGACACCAGCGCGCCCATGCTATGGCAGAGGATGGTGACTTTGGTGTCTTCTCCGATGACGTCCCGGCGCCACTGGTCGATCGCGAGCTTCAGCTTTTCGGCGCTGTCACGGTTGTCCTGCCGCCAGTCATAGGGGAACTCGAGCAGATCAACGCCGGATTGATAGCCCAGCCCTTCTTCCAGATAGCCAACCAGCTCTGAGTAGGCGTCCAGCTTGATGAAGCCGGTGATCATGATGATGGAGCGGGCGATTGCGCCGACGGTCAGTGACTCTCCACTGCCCACCATGAGCTTTTCTGGCGCCCGAAACGCTTTCGACAGATTTGGCCAGAACAGGCCCTGTGCATCATGCAGCTCTGAGCCCATGATGCCCGGCAGTACAACCACCGGTGGGCGCTTGCTGTCGCTGCTCGCCGTATCGCCAGCCAGGGTGGTCGCTGCGTTTTCGAAGCCGGCCTTGAAAACGAGGAAGGTATCACCGATACGAAAGTTCACCCCGTTGAAAAGGGTCTGCTCTGTGACCGGCTGGGCACGCAGCCAGGTCCCGTTCTTTGACTGGAGGTCGCGCAGGACGACTCGATCTCCGCGCAGTTCCAGCTCCGCGTGTCTACGGGACGCAGCGGGGTCGTTGATGGTGATATCAGCGGCTTCATCGCGGCCGATGATCGTCCGTGCGCCAGTGAGCGGATATTCCCGTGAAGCGCCGTTCTCGAAGATTGCCAGTCGCGGCAGGCTGTGGTCGACGAACGCCTGCTGCAGACCGTCGTGGCTGACCGTTACTTCGCCGGGGAGCAGAGTCTCGACGATGGTGGGCTCCTCGGCGCCCGCGACGATCTCGATGTACTCATCGCCGGCGTCCGGTTCCGGGCGCCGGCCCTCGAGTTCCAGTCGCGCGCGTGAGTCGCCGAAGAGGATGGTGCTGTCATGGCCCAGAGTGCCTTGGCTCACGGCAACGCCATCGACAACAATGCCCCGGCTGGAACCCAGATCGGTCACCTGAACCTGGGAGTCACTCACTTCGAGCCTGAAGTGCCGACGTGACACCGCGGGATCGTTCAACACGACATCGCAGTCCACCCCCCGACCCACGGTCAATGCCCCATCGGTCAGCCGCACGATGCGCTCGCCTTCTTCGGTAGTGACGTAGAGACTGCCGCGAACGGCTTGTGCAGCGGATAGCATCTTGACCGGTCCCCCTGGGCGCCTGCAGCCGGAAGTGCTGTAGATACCTGTTTATAATCAGCAGCTATGCTACCCCGAATGCTCAATCTGCGCGAAGGCGAGGGCCGCGTTGTGCTGCTGCTGGGGAGTTTCAGCTTCTTCCTGCTCGCAGCCACGACGATCCAGGGCGCCGCGGCAGACTCCCTGTTTCTGAACTATCTCGGGGCGGAACAGCTGCCCTATGCGATTGCTCTGGCGCAGGTGATGACGATCCTGGGCTTTTACCTCTACCGCGGACTACGCCAGCTGCTGCGAACGGCCTGGCTGACGCCCGCAGTCGTCGTCCTGTTGATGACCGGACTTGTCGTTGGTTACAGCTTTGCCGCTGCCCGCAGCAGTGCCGCCGCCTACGTCATCTACGCGATGGTCCCGCTGTATGCCAGCGTGCTCGCTTCGGAGAGCGGGCGCTTGTCCGCGTCGTTGCTCGATGTGCGCTCAGCGCGTCGACTGCTGCCTCTGCTGGGCGCGATCGGCGGTGCTGGCGCCGCTGCTGGCGGTTTGGTGGTGAGTATCGCGGCGCCCCGCGTTGGGCAGGCCGGGCTGCTGCTTCTGGCTGCTGGGACCCTGGCTTTCGTGGTGTTGCCCGCGTCGAGGATCCGCGAGTCCATGCGGCCGCGGGTGAGCGCACGGCTGGCAACCGCAAAGGAGGTCATTGCCAACCGTTACGCCGTGGCGTTGATGCTCGCCGCAGCGCTCGTCATCGTGTTGTCCACGTTGGTGAAGTATCAGTTCAACGCCGCCGTTGGCGAGCGCTACAGCGGTGACGACGTCGCCGTGTTCATGGGGCAGTTCATGCTGGTGCTGAATATTGCCTCGATTGTGTTTGCGCAGATCGCCGGGCGGGTTTTGATTGAGCGTCTGGGCGCTGCGCGCTCCCTGGTCACCTATCCCTTGGCGCTCACGATGATCGCCGCCGTCGGAGCCTTTATTCCCGGGCTTGCCAGCGCTGCCAGTGCTCAGTTTGGTGAACGTCTGTTCCGTCAGAACATTCACAATACGGTCGCGAACCTGGTGGGAATGCCCCTGGCCACAGGGATCCGCGTGCGAATGGCACTGATTGTGACCGGCACTCTGAAACCCCTGGCGGTTCTGCTCTCGTCGGGTGCGTTGCTGTTGACGGTCGGGGCGTGGGCGCCACCGGGCTGGGAGCTGGACTGGCGGGATCTGTACTGGCCCATCGCTGCCGTGGCCGCGGCTTTATTGGCGGCGCTGTACTTTGTGCGTCTGGGCTATGCGCAGCGCCTGCAGAGTGCATTGCATGCACGCAGGCTGCAGCTTGACGGGTCGCTCGCGGTGAATCCGGACGAAGACGTTCACTGGATGCAACCCTCTATGGACGCGCAGCTCCGCCTGACCCTGCACGGGTATCTGGCCAGCGACTTGGAAGAGCGCAACGCTCTGGCTCTACGGCTGCTACGCGGTGCTGCCAATCTGGAGACGCTCGGCGTTATGCGCCGGCAATGGCCGTTGTGGGCCCCCTGGCTCCGGGAGCTGGCGTTGGCGGTCGCGGCGGAAATGACGATGCCGGAAGCAACGCAGTGGCTTGAGACGCTCAAGGACGAGCCCGATGACGCGGTCCGAGCGGCGCTGCTCGGGAACATCGCCTTGAGTTTCGATGCGCAGGCGCTCACGGCGGAGATCGCAGCGGCGCAGGAACGGCCACGCAGCGCTGCCGCTGCGCTACTGCGTCTGGCGGGCTCCGCGGCAGACAGCGATGCCGCCGCTGACGCCTTGGGTCAATGGATAGAAGATGCACAGGCGCAACCGCAGCTTGCGCAAGCGGCAGCCAGAGCTTTGGCGCAGTGGCCGGATAACCGTTTCGATGCTCGTCTGCCTGAACTGGCGGTTGCTGCGCCCGCCCAAACCCTGGGCGTGATCCTCCGTCGACCGGAGCCCGAATACAGCAGCCTGTGCGTTCCCCTGCTGGCTGACGATGCGCTCTTTCCCAGCGCCCGGCAGGCTTTGCTGGCTATCGGCTTGCCCGCGGTGTCGCCGCTCGAGCAGGCAGCGGAGGATCCGCGGCAGTCTGACGCCAGTTTTAGAGTGCTGCCGAGCATCGCCGGGGAGCCGGCGCATCTCGCTGGCCTGCGGCTCATGGCCCATCAGGACGCGCGTGTGCGGCAGCAGGCGACGCTTGCGCGGATTCAGGGAGACTTTGAGCTGAGCGCCGCTGAGCGCACGCTCCTGCAGCAGAACCTTGAGCGTAGCCTGTCGGCGGCGCAACACCTTCACGCTTATCAGCAGCAGCTTGCCGATGGGTTGCTGGCGCAGTTGGCGCGCAATGAACGCACCGCCGCGCTTGAGCATCTGTTCCTGAGCCTGACGCTGCTCTATCCGCAGGCACCGATTCGGCAGGCCCAGCTGGCGCTGCTGTCGGCGGATGTACGGCAACGTTCCTTTGCGCTGGAGCTCCTGGACGAGGCGCTGCCGCGGTCGATCAAGAGTCCTCTTTTCCCCGTGCTCGAGGACCAGCCGGTCAAGGCTGACCAGGATCCTGAGGCGAACCCGGATTGGCTGATGATTAAACATCGGCTGGACTCCCTGGGGGCGAGCGAGACGCAGCTGCGGGCACTCGCCGCCTCCACAGTGTTCGCACGCTGGCAGCTGGACGACCTGGAGTTATTGCTGAGTGATATGTCGTCATCGTCAGCAGCGCCGGATCAACCCCAGGTTGTCGTTCGCGACGGGACGGCGATCGAGCTGGAGCGGCTTCTGCTCCGGGGCGAGTCGCCCCCGGTCCTTCCCGGCGATCTCTGTATTCCCCTGGCGGCTGTGTATCGAGTCATCCGGCAGTCTCCGCGGTGTGGTTTGCTGTGGCTCGAAAGTCTGGCGGAACGTGTACCGGAGCCCGAGCAGGGCAGCATCGAAGTCACGCGCTCCGCGATGGTTTCCCTCGCCAGCCGCACGCAAGCCGACGACGAGCGGGAAGCAGATGCCATCGACCTGTGGCAGCGCATGTTCTTTCTGCGGAGTAATCCTCTGACGGAATCGCTACCCGCACCGCGATTGCGTCTGATCGCAGAGATTTCCCGCACGCTGCAGGCGCCTGCCGGCACGGTCGTTGTGCACGAGAACCGGTTAGGCAACCACTTCTATATGGTTTGCTCGGGCCGCCTGGAGGTCAGCCAGGGTGATCGGCGACTGGCGCAGCTCGCGGCCGGGGAAAGCTTTGGGGCGCTGGCGCTTATTCGCGGACAGCGTCGCCTGGCAACGGTGCGGGCGCTGGAAGACAGCGAGCTGCTTGCGATCTCCCGTACCGATTTTCTTGATCTGCTGGCCGTACATCCCGGCCTGGTGCGGTCTCTCGCAAGGGCGATCGCCGCTCAGGTTTTGACCGCCAACCCGCCCAGATCCGAGAGCGCTTAGCGCTGCATCAGGGCGGCGGGCATTGTTGGTTTACGGCCTGAGCGTATTCATCGCCTCGACCTGCGGCGGTGAGCCGTCGCTGGGCATCCCGGGCTCTGGCGCAGTCTCCGTCGGCGAGACTCAATCTCAGCGCCAGGACGGGCGAGTCCGGGAATCGGCTCACGCCCTCGGCCAGGACCGCCCGCGCAGCCGTCTCGCGACCCAGGGCTTCCAGAATCTCCGCGTGCAATCCGATATCGAAAGGCCCAGCGAGCTCGGACTCAAGCAGAGCAGTGGAGACCAGCAGCGCCCGCTCCGGTTGGCCCCCAAAAAACCACCCGGCCACCTCGCGAGCCTGCTGGGTGCCAGAGCGATCGTTCCTTTCGGCGGCCCGCGCGAACGCCTCCGCTGCGGCGTCATGTGCGCCGGTGACCGCTGCAAAGTATCCCACTTCGTTCCACGCCTCTGTGCTGTCCGGATCCAGCGCGGCTGCTGCGCGCGCTTGCTCAAGCGCTGCCGCCTCATCGCCGAGCAGTGCCAAGGAAGTCGCCGCCAGTAGCCGTAGCGCGGGGTTCTCCGGATTCGCTTCCGCGGCGGCCGCAACCGCTGCGTAGTTGCCCTGCAGCAGGTCGAAGCGGACGCGCATCTCCTGCCAGCTGGCCTGTTCCGGGCGCAGCGCTAGCGCGCGATCTAGCGCCGCTGCGCCTTGCTGGAAATCGCCGATATTGGCGAAGGTGGTGGCGATCATGGCGTTGGCATCCGCCGCGTAGTAGTCCGGATCCAGCGCGATTGCCCGTTCATAAGCTCGACGCGCGGCCTCTGGATCCGAGAAGAGCTGGGCACCCCCAAGGACAAACTGCGCCGCTGCGTCATCCGGAGCAAGCGCGGCGGCTCGCTGTGCGTCGCGCATCGCTTGATCGAGGAGTTGTCCTGGTTCCCCTGCGGTCAGCTGCTGCAGCGCCGTCGAGCGTCCCAGTAGCGCCTGCAGATGGTCGGGGTCTTGCCGCAGGATTTCCTGGTATCCAGAAAAGGCGACTTCGAAGCGTTCCTGCTTGAAGTGCCAGAACGCAATCCACTGGGCCTTGTCGAGACCGGGCTGTCGTGCCTGCGCGCGCTCCATCGCGCTGATCGCGTCGTCCAGCTGACCCAGGCCTGCCAGCGCGTAGGCGGACACCTCTTCTGCGGTTGCCGGGAAACCGCCCCGCGCTTTCATCAACTCGGCGGCATCCAGTACTTCTTCATAGGCGGTGACCGCGAGGGCCGTCCACAGCAGTTGCGCGCGCACTTTCTGGTCGTAAGCGTGCTCGCTCAGATGCTCGGCTAGCGCCTGATAGGCCTCCTGAAACGCACCCTGAGATGAGAGGTAGACCGACTGGGCCAGACGTCGTCGCGGGTAGTTCTCCGGAATCTGCTCAAGGTCTGACTTCAAGATTTCCAGCAGCAGCTGCCGCTCCTGTGAGGACGGGGGGGCGACGATTCTGAAACCCTCACCGTCATGCTGGATTTCCGGTGCGAGCAAGGGGCTGATGCCATAGCGCGCCACCAATCGATAAACTCGAGATTGATGATGCGCCGGGTCATCCTGCAGTGCGCGATCGAAAGCGGCGAGCGCGGTATCGTATTGGTCGCGCCATAGCGCGAGCTCACCGGCTAGAAACTCAGCTTCGGCAAAGCCAGGTGCGGCCTCGAGGGCTTCTTTTGTGCGCGCCTCCATGTTTTTCAGCGCCTGCGCCTCCCATTCCGGAACGGGTTGCTCCGCAGCATAGAGTTTCTTCAACTCGTCGGAGGCGGCCCGCGCCTGCTCCAGTGGGACCTTGGCTGCTTCAATCTGCGCGCTACGTTCGTAGTAGTCGGCGAGCCTGGCGCCGCCAATGTACAAAGCAGTCGCTAACACGAGTGACGTGGTCACCAGGCTCGCGGCCAGCAGCGGACGGCGTCTGGCTCG
>JBCDIK010000024.1:0-24961 GCA_038749065.1 Pseudomonadota bacterium
CATCTTCCGCTCCTACAACGACACGGAAATTCTGTTCACCCGGTTGCGGCTTGACTACAAACTCAATGAGAACTTCGATCTGACCTTCCTGGGCGGATACGTCGATCTGGACAACGAATACAACGATACCTTCAACTCCACCGGGCAGAACCCCGACGGGTCTCCGGCCGGGTTGTCGGCACCCTTTGAAAACACCCTGGAGCAAACGACCGCCGAACTGCGGCTGATCAGTAACCTCGACGGGCCGTTCAATTTTCAGCTGGGCGCTTTCTGGGAAGATCGTGATATCGGCCACCGAACTTCTCAGAACGCCTTCAACCCCTCGCTGCTCGGCGCGTTCGGCCCGCCTTTCGGCCCCGACCCGGTCACCGGCGCTACCTTCGACTGGCTGGCAGACCGGCCGATCGAAGCGGAGGCGCTGTCATTCTTCGCCAGCGCCGATATCCAGCTCTCCGAGCGGTGGGAACTGTCCGGGGGCGTGCGCTGGACCGATGAGGAAAAGACGACGTCGGTCGCGTTCCCCTTCGTGCACGCCGGCGTCGTGGCCATCTTCGGGACGGTCAGCTCGGGCTTCCAGTCGCCGGATATCAAGTTCGAGGACGACAACCTCTCGCCGGAAGTCGTGCTGCGCTATCTGGTCAACGACAACATTTCCATCTATGGCGCCTACAAGACCGGGTTCAAGTCGGGCGGCCTCGATAACAACACGCTCCCGACCGGCTCTGTGGTCGGGCTCATCAGTCCGGATCCTGCGGTCGTCGCAGCCTCGACCGATCTCCTCCGCTTCGAATCGGAGGAATCCGAAGGCTTCGAAGTCGGGCTGCGCTCACAGCTGCTCGAGCAGGCGTTGACCCTGAACCTCACCGCCTACCGATACGTATTCGAGAACCAGCAGGTTCAGCTGTTCGACCCGGGCGTGTTTGCCTTCCGCACCTTCAATGCCGGTGAAGTCACGACCCAGGGACTGGAAGTGGACTTCTGGTGGAACACGTCGATCGCGGGGCTGAGCGTCTCGGGGGCCTGGGCGTTTCTGGATGCGGAAATCACGGGCGACTTCTTCCCCTCCGGCACCGCCGGCGTGGGCGAAAATCTGAAAGGGAGAGATGCCGGTTTCGCCCCGACGGTTTCCGGCAACCTGGCGCTGAACTGGGAACGCCAGATTGGCGACGGAATGCGCCTCCGAGTAAGCCCGAACTTTGCCTACAAGGGCGAGTACTTCGTCGGCGCCGGTCTGGAGTTTGACCCCGTCACCAATCCCAGTGGGGCTTTGGTTCAGGACAGCTTTACCACCGTTGAACTGAACGTCTCGCTGTTCTCCGAGGATGAGTCCTGGCGGGTCTCACTCATCGGCCGGAATCTCACCGATGAGCAGATTCTGGTGTTTGCCGGGCCCGCGCCCTTTCGTCCGCCGACAGGCGACGATCAGCTGGTGGGCTTCAGCCGCGGTCAGCAGATCTTCCTGGAAGCCGCATTCAGATTCTGAAGCGGTGGTGCCGGTGCTAGGCGACGGCGGAGAGCGAGCGCTCGCCGGTGACCCGGTTCCGGCCACCGCCCTTTGACTGGTACAGCGCCCGGTCACCGCGCTCGATCAGCGCCTCCGCAGGCTCACCGCTGCGGTACTGGGCCACGCCCAGGCTGATGGTCAGCGGGTAGCTGTCGCCCGCCAAGCTGATGACCGGTTGCGCCTCGATCATGCCGCGGATCTGCTCTGCCAGACGCATAGCCCCCTCATAGGGGGTCGCGGGCAGCAACACCGCAAACTCTTCACCACCGTAGCGGGCAAGCAGATCGCGGCCTTTGACGCAGGCGCGCAGCTCCAGCGCGACAAAACGCAGCACGTCATCGCCCACCTGGTGACCGTAGCTGTCGTTGAACTGCTTGAAGTGATCGATGTCCGCCATGATCAGGCACAGCGGCGTGTCCGCGCTCTGCGCTTCGTCGATCATGGTACGGATGGACTGATCGAAGACGCGCCGGTTGGCAATACGCGTCAGCGGGTCGGTCTTCGAGTCCCGGGACAGCCGATCCACCTGAGCGCGCAGCCGGTGCAGCTCAGAGCTCATGGATTTGAGGGAGTCTTCGACCTGGCCGCTGCGGGCGCGCGTCGCCGCGGTCTCCTTGGCGAGCATCAGCACCAGCTTACTCAGATTGTCCGAACTCAGGCCTTCCGTCAGCTTGGCCCCACAATCGTCCAGCACTCCGGAGTAGCGGTCCATGTCCTTACCGAGACCGCCGAGTTCGCGCAGCACGCCTTCGACTCGCTTGCGCATCTCGCCCTGGATGTCATCGACCTCGGCCCGGATCGCGTCGATGAAGTGCCGTTGGTAGATGTCCTCACAACGCTCGGGGGAAAAGTCCTGGCCTTCCTGCAGGAGCTGTTCGATCTCCTGCACCAGCTCGTCATTGCTGCGCGCGACGTACTCGTACCAGACCGCGTAGTTCTGCGGGATGGTCGGCACCCGCTGCCGGCTCATGAGAGGCAACACCTTGCGGCAGGTCTCGATTGCCTGCTCCAGGTCTACGTCGAACTCTTCGGCTCCAGCGGACACTCGAATTTCTCAATCAGGGGATAACCTAAAGGTAGCCAAGACCTCAGAGATTGCCCGCCCGAAGCGCACTTCGTGAGCACCACATCACTAACGGGAGTGCGCATCACTCCCTGGCAGGTCCGTTTGGCGCAAGACGCAGCGTCAAAACATTGACGGCCGCGCCGTCGCGAGACGGTGCGCCGCAGTCACCCGCCGGCGTGCTCTTCGGCAACGCTGCGCGCCCACTTGTAGTCCGCCTTACCGTTCGGCGCCCGTCGCACCTGCGGCACGAAGATCACCTGGCGCGGCGCCTTGTAGCCGGCCAGCTGTTCCCGGGCAAACGCCATCAGCGTTTCACCGTCGGCCGCGGTCGCGCCATCGCGCCCGGCGACCACCGCGACGATGCGCTCGCCAAACCGCTCGTCCGGCTGCCCGACCACCAGCGCATCGGTCACGTCATCGTGGCGCTTCAGCGCTTCCTCGACCTCTTCCGGGAACACTTTCTCGCCGGCGGTGTTGATACAGACGCTGCCGCGACCCAGCAGGGTGATCGAGCCGTCGGCCTCGACCGTGGCGAAATCTCCCGGGAAGCTGTAGCGCACACCGTTGATCTCGCGGAAGGTGGCCGCAGACTTGCGCTCGTCCTTGTAGTAACCGATCGGCACCAGCCCGGTGGTTCCGATCATGCCCATCTCGCCGCTGCCGGGCGCCACTTCCCGATCGTCTTCCGTGAAGACCTTGACACCTTCGTTGAGCTCGAAGCGCGCGGTGCCGGCTTTGGCCTCGCGGGAGGTGACCGACATGCCCATGCCGCCTTCCGAGGACCCCATGATATCGATGAGCGCCACGTCCAGATGTTCGAGCAGCCCGGCCTTGGTCTCCGCACTCCACATGACACCGCTGGAGACGATCTGCGCAAGTGCCGCCGGCGTATAGGGCTCGCCAGCGCTCTTGGCCTCACCGAGTGCCTGCAGCAGAGGCCGCGCGAAGGCATCGCCCACGATGACCATCTCTGTGGCGGACTGCGTTTGCACCAGCTGCCAAAGCCGATGGGGGTCGAGCCCCAGCTGCGACGTTGCGATCACCGTGCCGCCCTGCGCGTGCGGGACCATGCAGCCAAGCCACATGCCAGTGCCATGCATCATGGGGCAGGCGGGCAGCGAGCGCGGAGTGTGCTCGATCTGTTCCAGAAAGCGACGCACCCCGTCGATGTCCGAGGGCGGCTCGAGGCCGTGGCCAGCCGCGGCGATCCCGAGCATGCCTGCGGAGAAGCCGCTGGTGGGATACATCACGCCTTTCGGCATCCCCGTGGTACCGCCGGTGTAGAGCATGTACACCCCATCGTCGCGCTGCACCTGGCGCGGCAAGGGCGCGCTGCGCTGCAGCGACTCGTAGGGCACGGCGAAGTCCAGCAGGGTCTCCGCACTGCCGTCATCGACCTGCACGAACAGTTTGATCTTCGGCAGACGCTCTCGAATCTCCCAGATCCGCATGGCGTAGCTGCCCTGAAACACCACCGCTTCCGCATCCGAGTTATCGAGCAGGTACACCAGCTCATCCGCCTTGTAGCGATAGTTCACGTTGATCGGGCAGCCGCCGATCTTGAACGCCGCGAACTGGCTCTCGAGATACTCGATGCTGTTGTGCAGATAGATACCGACTTTGCTGTCGGTCTTGAGCCCCGCCTCTGCAAAGAGCGTCGCGAGCCGTGCGGCCCGATCCTCATAGTCGCCCCAGAGCCGCGTCTGGCCATCGCAGACAACGGCCTCACGCCCCGGCGCGTGATCGGCCACCGTTTCCCAGATCGTTGCGAAATGCAGTGTCATCGCCGTCCCCCAGTCGTCTTCCTCGGAGAGTGCCAAAGACGCGGCGCCTTCGCCAACTATTGGCGAGATCACGCGCGCAGTCGCGCTCGTCTAGCGCTAAGTTATTGATTTTACGAACCCGTTACCCTGGCACGGGAATTGAAACACTGATCGCACGCGACGGCCTGTTGCCTGCGCCCCAGACACCAAGAGGACCCCTGCCATGACTACCCTGCGCATCCCCCGCTGGCGCGAACCCCGCCTGACCTGGCCCGTTGCGGCGGCCCTGGTGATGCTGCTGCTGACCTTCGGCGCGCTGTCCGGGCTGTAGCGCTGGCACGGCGGTTGCGCGCCCAGGTGGCGGGCCAGCCCGATTCAGCGACAACAATAGATAAGTACTATCGATTGAAGTTAAACGATTGATTTCACATTGAGTGCGCCCGGCGGCACACTGCGCTCCAGACTGATCAACCCCGGAGCACACGATGACCGCCCAGACCCGCCCGAGCGCACCCGCCATCAACATCGGCATCGATGACGAGGCCCGCAAGCGCATCGCCGACGGCCTGTCCCGGCTGCTCGCAGACAGCTACAGCCTCTACCTGAAGACCCACTACTACCACTGGAACGTGACCGGGCCGCGCTTTCGCGACCTGCACCTGCTGTTCGAGGAGCAGTACACGGAGCTGGCGACCGCCGTCGATGAAGTCGCGGAGCGGATCCGGACCCTCGGCTATCAGGCACCGGGCACCTACAGCGCGTTCGCGCGCCTGACGCAGATTCCCGAGGACGACGCCGTGCCTGACGCCGAAGCCATGCTGCGCAATCTGGTCGACGCCCAGGAGACCTTGGTGCGAACCGCCCGCGAAGTGTTGCCCGCTGCTCAGGAGGCGGACGACGAGTCCAGCGCCAGTCTCATCGCCGACCGCATGGTCGTCCATGAGAAGGCCGCCTGGATGTTGCGCAGCCTCCTGTAGCGGGCTTCAGGGGGCATTGATCGGCGGTCCGGGGCAGGTTGGGGTCACCCACAGGCACTCGGCCGCCGTTAGCGCTGGCGGTGGCGCCGGCGCGGCCTCCTCGACCAGCTCCTCAAGGTCCTCGACGATCGCGAGAAAGCGCTCGGAATAGCGCGCCGCCTGCTCGGGGGTCATGCGGGTAAACACCCCGGCGATGGTTTCGATCGCGAGCGCCTCATTGCTCTCGCGCACCGGCGCGAAATCGCCGTAGTAGGACTCCCGCGCATCGGCCAAAGCTCGAAACCGGGTCACGAGCGTTGGCGCATCGATCGATTGCTGCGCCCAGCGGTCCAGCAGTACCAGCAGATCGGCCTGCCAACGCTCCCGGTAACGGACCCAGGGCACAAACTCCGGCTCGTAGCGCAGCGACTGGCCGGCGATGTAGTCCTTCTGCACCGTGGAGAGGCGCCCGGTAAACCGCTTCAGGCCCTTCCGCACTTCTCGCGCCCAGCGCGCCCGGTTTTCCTCGAGGGTCTTGCCCGCTTCCTCCTTGGCAAACTTGCGGTTCTCGCGGCTGAGCTTATCCGGTAGCTCGCCGATCTGCTCCGGCGTCAGGGACACCAGCAGCTGACTGCCCGTGCGCTGCCCCTGCTGCTGGATCGTCTCCGCCCACTCGAGGGCGACCGTCAGAAAGTCGCGGAACTGCGCTTCCAGCTGCGCCTGAGCGCCGTCGTCCCCGCGCAGAGAACTGCCCGCCGCCAACGCGATATCCGCCTCCAGTCGTCGCAGGACCCCGGTGTACCGCGGAAGCTGCGTTGTGCGATGCCAGTACAGCAGGCGCGCAAGCTCACCGCTTAAGAAGTCTCGCTGCGGCCGCTCGAAGTCGACGTAGTCATCGACGCTCCAGCGGATGAGCCGGTCAGCATTGTTGTAGGCCAGCTTGATACTGCAGCCGGACAGCAACAGGCCACCCAGCACTACGGTGATCAGGGCGGCGCATCGTCGTCGTGCCCGGTCTGAACTTCCTGCCATCTGCGAAATGCCTCCAGCTCGCTGCGCACCTGTTGTAAGACGTAGCCGATGATGGCCACGTCGTCGATCAGGCCCAGACCGAGGATGAAATCCGGAATCGCATCCAGGGGCGAAACGAAGTAGACGATCGCCGCGGCGATGCTCAGCAGCGCACCGCCGGAGACCTCGCGATAGGCGCCGCTCGCATAGGCGCGCAGCAGCGCGAGCAGTGTCAGCAGCTCTGCGCGCACCGCTGCCAGCCGGCCGGCACCCGCTGCGCCATCGAGCTTGGCGGCGCCCCGGCCTGCGAGGTCCCGCAGCGCCTGCGGGTCTTTGAGCAGCTTGCGCGCTCGTGATTCGTGTCGATCCCAGTTGTGCGGCGGCTCCGTCACGGCTGTGCCCCTACTCTGTCTGAACCGCCGCCGCCGAGAAAGTTGCACAGCCACCCGGCAAGCTGGCCTTCGGTCGTGGCCTCCTGAAAGGATGCCCGGGCCGCGTCCAGGCGCGCCGCGCCGATCTGCGCGGCACGGGATGCCATCAGATGCGCTGCAAAGGGCCTGGTGAATTCCGGGTGCCCCTGGACGCCGACCGTCCGCGCGCCCAGCTGGTAGGCCGCGATCGGGCACGCATCATTGGCCGCCAGCACCTGACCGTCCGCGGGCAACCGCACCACCTGGTCCTGGTGACTCGCCAGCAGGCTGAATTCCGTCGCCTCGGTGGGAATCCAGGGCGCGGTCGCCGTCAGACGATAGCGCTGCACACCGATCTGCCAACCCGCCTCCGCCAGGGCGACTTCGCCCCCGAAGAAGTGTGCAAAGAGCTGGTGCCCGAAACAGATCCCGACCAGCGGCCGACCGCGGGCCCTGACCTGATCGCAGAACTCAGCGAGCACGGGGATCCAGGGCAGTGGATCGTAGACGCTGTACTGGGAGCCAGTCACCAGCCAGGCGTCGGCCGCAGTCACTGACGGCAGCGGCGAGCCCATCGCCGGCACGTGGCGAATCCGATCCGCCGCCAGCCCCTGCGCCGCGAACAGCCGCTCGAAGAGCTGCGGGTAATCGCCGTGCAGGTGCGCGCGCGCTGCGGGCACGACGTCCGCGTGGAGAATGCCCAGCCGCCAGTCAGATGAGCTCAAAGTAGCGTTCCAGCTGCCAGTCGTTGACGTGCCGCTCGTACTCCCGGCTCTCCCAGTCACGGGACTGCACGTAGTGCGCAACCCAGTCAGCGCCAAAGGCATCCCGGGCGGCATCGCAGGCGGCAAAGCGCGCGGTCGCCTCCCGCAGAGTGCTCGGGAAGCGCTGGGCCGCGGGCAGCCCCGCCTCCAGCTCGTAGGCATTGCCGATCACCGGCGCCGGCGGCTCGAGCCCCTCCTCGAGGCCAAGGCGCATGGCGTGGGCCATGGCGGCCGCCACCAGGTAGGGATTGCTGTCGGCGCCGGGCACCCGGATTTCCAGGCGCTGCCCGGCCCCTCCCGGGATGACCCGAACGGCGGCAGTGCGGTTCTCCACGCCCCAGGTCGCTGCGGTTGGCGCCCAGGCGCCGGGTACCAGCCGGGTATAGCTGTTGATGCTCGGTGCCAGCATGACCAACCATTGCGGCAGATGGCGCATCACGCCCGCCAGCGCCTGCCGCTGGAGCAGGCTCATGCCGTAATCGGCCTGATCATCCGCGAACCGGTTGCGCGATTCGGGATCGATCAGCGAGCAGTGGAAATGGCCACTCTGGCCCGGCACCGCCATAGACCACTTCGCCATGAAGGTCGCCAGCAGCTCCCGGCGCGCGAAAAAGCTTTTCGCCAACGTCTTGAACAGCGCTGCCCGGTCCGCGCCCTCGAGCCCGTCTGCCGGCGCCAGCGCCGCCTCCCAGACGCCGGGGCCAGTCTCGGTGTGCAATCCCTCCAGGGGCACGCGCTGGGCTTCGCAGGCGGCCATGAGGCCACCAAACAGCTCGCTGTGGGTCGCGGTTCGCAGGGCGGAGTAGCCGAAGTTGCCCGGCGACAGCGGGGTCAGCTCGCGGTAGCCCTTGGCACGCACTGAATGGGCGGTCTCCGCGAAGACAAAAAACTCGTACTCGAAGCCGCAGCGCAGGGTCAGCCCAAGATCACCGTGCGCGTGCAGCGCAGCCAGGGCATCGCTGAGCAGTCGTCGCGGGCACGGCGGCGTCGCTTCGCCCCCGGGCGTTGTTTCGCCCCCGGGCGTTGTTTCGCCCGCAGCTGCTTCGAACTGCGCCAGAAACTGCGGGCAGCCCTCGTCCTCGAGCCAGCGCTCGGTGGTGAGCTGCAGCCGGTAGCGCGCATCCGGAAAGCCCCGGTGCCAGCCGGTGTAGCCCGGACGATCGTAGAGCGCATCGTCGATGTCCCACCCGAACACGCAATCGCACCAGCCACCACCGCCCTCAAGCAGCTTGGCAAACTTGTCCAGGGACAGGTATTTCCCGCGCAGGACACCATCTACATCGGTAAACGCCACCTTGATGCGCTGGCAGCCCTGCTCCCGGTACTTGGCAAGGCGCTGCGCGGCCTCTTCGGCTGGTCCCATCCCCGATCCTGCACGCTGTGGATAACTCTGAGGATAACCGCGTCGCGGGTCCCTTAGAAGGCACGAGCGCAGGCGCCTACGCCACGCGGTAAACCGCTAAAAGCATATAAAGAACAATGACTTACGTCTTCACGCGCGTGAAGGCCGCGCAAAACCGGGATTGTTTAAGACAAGAAAGCGGCGCAGTGCGTTGCTGTGCACAAGTCCTACTCGCGCTGGTCCTCCGGCAACGCGATCGCGCTCTCCGGTGCCGTGAAGGGCGCAAGGCCGGTGAACACCGAGGGATCGAGACGCCAGTCCCGCGCATCGGGCATGACCCGATCGCCGAGTTTCTCCGAGCGCAGCTGGTCCTGCACGACCTCTGCCGGCTCCGGTGGAGGCTCGTCAGCATTCGCGCCGAGGGGCAGGCTGCCCGCCAGCAGCAGCACAGCACAACGCAGCGGTTTCCAACGAGTCTCAGTAGGCATATTGCAGTTTCCAGTAGAGCTGCGGTCCCGGGGCATCGATCGGCGGGGAGCCATCACCGGTGATGGGCAGCGCGAGGCTGAGGCGGCTGGTAAAGGCCCCCGCCCAGTCGGCGTCCCAGCCCACCCCGAGCGACGTCAGATGGCCCCAGGGCTCATCTCGGTTATTCTCGCCGTTGCCATAGGCACTGTCGAAGAAGCCGTACAGCTCACCAAGGCGCATGGGAAAACGCAGCTCCAGCGCGAGGCTAACGGCCCGGTCTGCCAGGAACTGCGTGCGCTCGAAGCCGCGGCCGAAGTACGGCCCGCCCATGCTCAGCGCGCGGGTTGCGGGCAACTCGGAGCCCGCATACTGGGCCTGCCAGCGCACAGCAAATTTCTGTTCTCCCGCGAACAGCGGCAGGGAAACGGGTTTCCAGAGCCGGCCCCAGAGCGCCAACCGGTAGTAGCTGCGATCCTGCCCTGGTGCCGTGCCACTGAAGACATGTCCGAGCTCCGCCGCCGCGCCGCCATTCAGGGACAACCGGGTGCGGTCCCACAACCGGTGCCCGGTGAAGGCCAGATTGGCAAAGCTGAAGCGCTGCGACTCAAACTCGCGCCAGCTCAAATCGTGGTAGCCGACGTTCAGGCGCGCGTGGGCGCTGGAGCGCCGCGTTTGCCAGTAGCTGCGCCGCAGCCCGGCCTCGAGCAGCCTCGAGTCGCCATCGAGGTCCGCATCGACGCCGCGCACGCTGTTGAAATCGTAGCGGTTGTTACCCGCGAAGAACTCCAGCCGGTAGGGGGAGCGGCGCAGCGGCAACTCGTAGCGGGCCCAGATCTGCTGCTGGTCGAGCGGGTCGAAGCTGGTGCGCAGCCCCAGCTCCAGGACGTCGCCGCGCTGCCAGGGATTCCGCCAGCTCAGACGCGCGCCGAGTCGCTCCTCGCCGGTATCGTCAAGGCCATAGTTGTCGAGCTGAACGAGACCGGCGAAGGTGCGCTCCTCCAGCACGTCGATGGTCAGCGCGGTCGCGCCGACCTCCGTTCCCGGAGCAAGGGTAGCCTGGGTACGCAGCCCCGGAAGCTGGCTGATCCGGTACAGACGCGTTTCCAGCTGGCCCCGGGTCAGCACCTCACCGCTCAGGTCCGCCAGCTCCTGGCGAATCAGCGGTTCCATGGGACCGTTGATGGTGACCGCGCCCAGCGTTCCGGGCAGGAGTGCCAGCTCGACGACGCCGCCACGCACCTGCTGCTGGGGCAGATACACCTCGGCCAGAAAGTAGCCCTGGCTGCGCACGTAGCGCTCGACCGCCTCCGCCACTTCCTCGAGTTCCCGCACAGAGATCCCACGACGCTGCTTCTGGGTCGCGATGAGGTCGAGCAGCGCCTGAGATTCCTGCGCACTGAGCGCTGCCTGCGGCTCGTGAACCCCGAACGCATCGAGCAGGCGTCCGAGCTCGGCCAGCTCCGGGCCGCTGAAGCCGTGTGGCCCCAGCGCGTGACGGGCCTGAACCTCGCCGAGCGCTGCGCGGATCTGCTCGTCGATCACCGCTGCGTCGAGACCCGCGTACAACGGCGTACCGTCGGCCCGGGACAGCCCGGGCAGGCGTACCGTCGCGACCGCCAGGCGCGCGCTGGTGGCCGGGTTCGGGTCGCGATCGCGCACCGCGGGGATGAGCGGGTCCGCCGCCAGCGCCACCGTCGCCAGCAGCAGCGTCAGCAGGCTCAGCAACACGATCGCGACCACAGGGCGCGGGGTGCGACGTCGCGCCGGCGGCTGCGCGGATCCGATCGCGCCGTCGGTGGCAGGCGCGCTTGTGCGCCCGGGATCGTTAGCCGCGTCCGGCCACGAACGCGCATCCAGGGTGCGCAAGGTATCGTCCCGGCGCTGGGTGTCCTCCACCGACGGCTGACGGGAGAAGGTCTCGATAATCTCCGCGCGGGCCGCGCGATACTCAGCGCGCGAGCACTCACCGGCGTGATAGGCCCGGGCAATACGCCGCAGATGTACCGCGTCCGGAGACAGTTTCAGGAGGCCCACGTCACCTGCCCCCCAGCTCGCGAACCAATCGGAAGCCGGCCGTCGCCGGATCGACCGCGGTCTCCGGCCGCACCGTCGCCGCCACGCAGTCGGCCAGCGGATCGGCATAGGAACCACCCGCCGCACGATAGCTGCCATCTTCCGCGCGGACCCATTCCTGCAGATTGCCAGCGGCATTGAGCAATCCGTATTCATTCTGGGCTCCGGCACCGGCTGCGACCGGTGCGCCGCCGCGCACCACGGTCGCGGTGGTCAACGTGCAGTTCCGGTTCGGATCGAGCTCGCGGCCGGCTGCGCGCTGCCATTCAGCCAGCGTGGGCAGGCGATAGCGCTGCCCCGTTTGCGTCGACAGCCACCGGGCATAGTCCTGCGCCTGCTCGGCGGTAACAGCGCTGACCGGATGCTCCGGGTCGGCGTCCGCCGCGCAGACGGGCGAGTCTGCGCCGGTGGCCAGACAGAACCGGGCAAAGTCTGCCCGCCGCAGCTCGCTCTTGTGAATCGCGAAGGCGCTGACGGCTCCGGGGATCACCACCAGCTTGGGGCTGGCAGAGCCGTCCCGCAGCCGGTCCGCACAGTAGCCGCTGCGGCCGCTCAAGGCCCCGTTACCGACCAGGTAGCTGGGCACGCAGGGGTCGAGTCGCACCGCGGCCGTTTTCGGCAGCGTGCCGAAGGTCTGCAGCGCCAGCGACTGGAACTGCGTCGCGCGATCCGGATCTGCCACGGACAGCTCTTGAACGCAGGCGGCGAACGCGCGATCCAGTCGCGGCCGCGCCCGGCCCTCGAAGCCAGGGTATTCCTGGTTGAGTTCCGCCAGGTGGCGCTCGACGACCGCCGGCTCCAGGCTTAAACAGCTGTCCCCCACCAGGGTACCCACCGCCGCATCGTACGCCTCCTGCAGACTGGCGCTCAGGCGTTCGGCCTCTGCCTCTGCCTGTTGGCGCCGCGCGCGGATGAGCGCGTTCTCCAGCGCGTTGAGCGCAGGCTGCAGGAACATGACCGGCCGCAGCGCTTCGAGAGTGCTGTCCGCAGCGAGAAACTCACCGGCGCGCGTGAGCGCCCTCGTCTCCGCCGCCAGAGCCTCGACCGCCTCGAGCTCCAGCTCCGCCCAGCGCGGGCTTTCCGGCAGCGCTTCCCGCGCCGTCGCCATCGCGGCCCGCAGCGTACTCAGCCAGCGCAGGGAGCCGCCGATGGACGGCGACTCCGGTCGTGCCAGGGCGCGCAGGATTCGCGCTTCATAGCGCGCCTCGATCTCCGGCAGTGCCGCTTCCACACTGAGATAGTCCTGCGCCGAGCGGTACAGCGCCAGCGCCTCGGCGCTGTCCTCGCTGGCCTCAATCGCATCGAGGGTGCGTGCGGCGATCGCATCAAGGTAAGCCGGGCGCTCCTGCCCGCCCCCTTCGAGCGTGGCGAGCTGCGTCAGCTCCGCCTGCGCCCGCTGGTGCCAGGCGGCATCGATGACCGGCTCCGCGACCAGCGCATCGAGGCGCTCGAGTTGGGCATCGAGCAACGTGGTCGTGCGCACCTCCTCCGTGACCGTGTCGATCACCGCATCTTCGCGGAAATAGCTGAACAGCAGCGCCACGCAGAAGGCGATCAGCGCAACGACCGCGGTGCGCGAGCGCCAGGCCGGCGGCTCGAAAAAGGCCTGCTGCAGGGCCTCGAGCGCGCGCGGCCGCTCGCTGCGATTGAACCGCAGGCAGCGCGACAGCTCGCGCCACTGCCGGCCACTTAAGCGCTTGGGTCGATCCGGCTTCAAGTTCTCGGCGGCGGCATCCTTGGCCGAGAGCCGGCCGTAGGGGTGGTGCCCCGTGAGGATCAGGTACAGCACCACGCCCAGGGAGTAGATATCGTCCCGGACCTCTGCGTTGTCGCCGTTGAGCATCTCGCGGCTCGCGTAGGCGGGTGTCAGAGCGGCCAGGCGCTTCGGATCGAACAGGGTGTTGTCGTCGGGACTGACCGAGTGGTTGACCTGTACCGCGCGCGCGATCCCGAAATCCAGGATCTTGGCGTGATGGGACGGCGACACGAACACGTTACCGGGCTTGAAGTCCGCATGGACTACGCCAGCCTCGTGCGCATGGCGCAGACCTGACAGAACCCCGCGAATGATCGGCCAGGCGATCTCGTCTGGCAGGCCATCGGGAAACTGGCGAATCAGCTCCGTAAGTTCCTGCCCCTCGAGCAGTTCCATGGTCAGGAACGGCACGTCGCCGTCCTTATCGAAATCGAAAATCGACACGATGTTCGGATGCGCCAGACTCTGCGACTTGGACGCTTCCCGCTCGAGGGCGATGAACGCTTCCGGGTGTTTCTGAAAATCCGCGTTGAGCACCTTGACGGCCACGTAGGGGTGGCGGTCCTGCGCTTCGACCTTGCGCAGATCACGCGCCCGGAACACGGTGCCCATACCGCCGCTGCCGAGCTTGCGATCGAGCACGAAACGCTGCTTCAGGACCTGCGGTGTGCGCGGATCGATGGCGCCGAAGGCCGGGCCTTCAGCGGTCCCGAGCGCGCCGCTCGCCATCGGCTCGGCGGTGGGGCGACCGGCGCCAGCGGTCGGCAGCTGTGCGGCACCGGGCCCTGCGTCACTGCCGCGATGTTCCCGTGCCGCATCATTCGCAGCACCATCCGAGGGCATTCGCAGCACGGTGATGTCTTTGTCGTCGCTCATGCGTCAGCTGGCTGCCTCAGGCCCGCCGGTCAGGCCGATTCACGGGTCAGTACGAAGGAGACATTGTCGTTGGCCGCCCCGGCGAGCACTCCGTCGAGCAGTCGATCGGATGCTTTGCTGAGACGCCGCTCTCCGAGCGCACCCGCCATCTCGCGCAGGGTCAACTCGCGGTAGAGCCCGTCCGTACACAGCATGTAGGTATCCCCCGGGCACACGTCGAACACCGCGACGTCGAGTGTCAGACCCGCCTGACCGCCCACGGCTCGGGTGATGACATTGGTGTCCGCGGCCAGGGCCTGTTCCTCCGTGACGCCACCAACCTCGAGCAGGTCCGAGATCGGGTTGTGATCGCGTGTGATCTGACTGAGCTGCGCATTCCGACGGCGGTAGAGGCGGCTGTCACCCGCCCAGAGCACCACGCCCGTTTGCTCCGCGACCAGCAGCGCAACGACCGTACTGCCCACCGTTGCGCCACCGCAGCGCTGCTCGCCGTGGCTGCGCAGTGCCTCGTTGACCGCCAGCAACGTATCTTCCACCTGATCCACCCGTTCCGCCAGCGTCGGCGCCAACGACAGCTCAGCGAGCGCCTGGCAGATCGACCGGCTCGCCACGTCGCCAGCCTGATGACCGCCCATGCCATCGGCCACGACCCACAGGCCTTCCTCCCCGCGGGAGAGGACCGCATCTTCATTGCACGGGCGCCGGTGCCCGGGATGCGATCGCTCGGCACTGCGCCAGCGCGCGCTCATCGGGCGGACACGACCCGGTAGTGAACGGCGGTCTCCCGCGCCAGCGGCGCGCCGAGGCTGATCCAGCCCTGGCCCCACAGCCGAACCTGGCCGCGTTTGCAGTGGACCACTGTGCTGTCTTCGCTCTGGATCAGGGTGCCGTTGGTGGAACGATCACGGATCACGAAGTAGTGGTCTTCGTGGAACAGCTCCAGATGCGCGCGCGACACGTAGTCACCGTCCAGGCGGATCTCAGCGCCCCGATCGCGGCCCATCATAATGCGCTCATGCGCCTCCACGTCGAGCTGGCTCCGCTGCCAGGTCAGCACCAAACGTGAAGAAGATTGAGATTCCATGGCACAACGCCCGCCGGTAACGGGGGCAGCATAGGGAAGTGGCTCGCCGGTGACTGCGGCTTAGTGCAGGAAGTTGAACATCCGCCGTCGATAGGTTCCGGCCAACGGCGCGCCTTTGCCCAGGACGTCGAAGATCCGGATCATGGTCAGCCGGCCAATATCGTCACGAAACTTGCGATCCTTCTGCAGCACGGTCAGCGCGTGCTCGAGCGCTGGCTCAAAGCGATCCAGCGTCGCCAGGCGCACGGCAAGCTGATAGCGCGCCTCGAGGTCGTCTTCGTTCTCAGTCAACCGCGCCTCGAGGGCCGCGACCGGCTCGAACCCGGCCGCTTCCGCGAGCAGCTCCGCCCGCGCCGCCGGGCGCCCACGCTCCGGCGTCTCCTCCGGGATTCCGGCCAGGACCTGCTGGGCCTCAGCGAGCAGCTTGTCATCGCCCCCGGCGGCTCGGCGCAACAGCACATCGGCCAGCTCGACCCGGAAGGCCTGGTTGTTCGGCTCCTCGTGGATCGCCTGCTGCAGGAGCGCCATGGCCTGGTCAAACTCGCGCTGCTCGAGCAGGACCCCGAGCTGGCTGCGCAGCACATCGGCCGGCGACAGGGTCAGGCCGTCGAGCAGATCCGTCAGGACTGCATCCGGCTGCGGGCCATCCATTTGGCTGACGATCTGCCCGTTGCTGACCACACGGATGCTGGGCAAGGCCTGGACCCGCAGATGCTGGGCCAGAGCCTGATCCACCGCGACGTCCACCAGGCCCAGCAACACCTTGCCCTGATAGCGCGGGACCAGCGCTTCGAGCTGCCCGCGGGCGGCTGCCGCCGGCTCCATCTGCGCCGCCCAGAACAGCAGAACGATCGGCGTTTGCGCTGATCGCTCGACCACGTCGGCCTGAAAACTCTCGGGAGTGACTTCAAATACGAGCTGCGGGGCGTCCATGGTTAAGTGTCGCTTGCTTAGGGGGTCACACGTCGTTTTCGTGCTGACCGTGAACTTCAATGCTGCCATCGGCAGCCGTGGTGACCGTCAACCGGATCGGCCGACAGCAGACCTGGCAATCCTCGATATAGGGATCCGCTGCCAGCTCTTCCAGGGCACTAGTATCGACGAGAACGGAAATTCGTTCACCACAGTACGGGCAATAGAGCGGCGATTCCTCGACCCCGAAGGCGCTCACGACCGCTGGTGCGCGGTCCAGCCGTGGCCCTCGCCCTGCGTTGCGTAACCCAGGGCCGCGAGCCTTGGGCGCAGCGGCTCGAACAGCTGCTGCAGGCGCTCCATGTGGTTGTTCTCGCCACTGATGTTCCCGAGCTGCTCCTGCAGACCGGGGTGCGCGATCTGCTCGAGCAGCGCCAGCGCCTGCTCGTTGGCGAGATGCCCCAGATCACCGCCGACCCGGCGCTTGACCGAGGGGGGATAGCGGCCGGAAGCGAGCATGTCGCGATCGTGATTGGCTTCCAGCAGCAACACGTCGAGGTCCCGATAGGCGCGGGATACATGTGCGGTGACGTGGCCGAGATCGGACAGCACGCCCATGCGCACGCCATCGGCGCTGAAAGTGAACTGCGTCGGCTCGCGGGCATCATGGGGCACGGTGACCGGCGTCACTTCAACCGCGTTGATGAAAAAAGGCTCATCGCTTGTGAACGCACGGCCGAACAGTTTGCCCGCGCAGGCGCGCAAGGTGCCATGGGACGCATACACGGGGATGTTGTAACGGTGCGCCAGTGCCGCTACGCCCTGCATATGATCGGAATGCTCGTGGCTCACTAGAATCGCGGTGAGGTCCGCCGGTCGCAACGCCAGCCGCGCCAGCCGGTTGGTGACAGCTCGAAGGCCGAAGCCGCAATCCACCAGCAGCAGCTCGCCGCCAAGCTGGACCAGGGTGCCGTTACCCTTGCTGCCGCTGCCGAGGGACGCCATGGCGGGAACCGTGCGGTCTGCCAGGGCGAGCGCGGCGGTGCTCAACCGGCAAACTCCCGCACCAGCACGAGCAGCTGCTGCGCCAGCTCGCGGTCGATCGCCGCGCCCTCACCGTCTGTGACCTGGACCCAGTAGGCGCGGTCAGCACCAGTCGCCGGCTGCAGCCGCAGCTGCAGCGCCTGATCATCGCTGCCAAAGGAGAACATGCGGCCAAAGAAACCCTGCTTCTCGCCGGTGAAGGTCGACTCTGTGACGGTCACGGCGTACAGCGCGTTGTCTTCGTCCGCCTCGTCCACAGGGATTTCCGCGTTCGAGAGCGCCTGGCCCACCGTCGCCCAGGCCCGATCAAAATCAAGGTTCAGGCGCAATGCCGGCACCCCCCCGGGCGCCCGTTCCATCACCGATTTGGGCTGGGTCGAGATCGACTGGCCGACCATGGACACGGTCTGCTCGGCGACGCGCGCGGCGACGAAGGCGCCCAGCTCGGCGAGCATTTCTTTCTCCGCGTCGACGGAAGCGCTGCCCAGCGCGCCAATGTCTTCCGGCGCTGGCGCGAGGCCCGCCGGAGCGCGTTGATGGCGCAGGTGCACTTCCGAGGTGCGATCCTGAATGCCCTGCTCCACCCGAATCAGGAGCCGTTCCTCCCACAGGGGGCTCACGGTCAGGTCGTCCTCACGAGCTTCCTTCAGCACTGTCCGCACGATGTCGCGATAGCCATCGCCATCGAGCGCCAGCCACTGGGAATCGAGGCGGCCGATGCGCGGGACTTCCGCGGAGATGGATACGCCGTTGTCGGTCAGGAACTGCTTAACCTTGGGCCAGACCGTGGCCGGCGGCTCAGGGATCACCAGCCAGCGTCGATCGCCCAGGGACTGGATCCGCACGGACTCACGCTTGTCATCGCCATAGATGGCGTCCGGCAACGGCGGCTTGAAGGGATAAAACTCCGCGTCACTCTGCTCCGGCGTTGGCGGAATGGGGAAGGGGTCACCCAGGCTCTCATCGTTCAGGTCCTCCGGGACCAGCACAACGGATCCTTCTTCCGCCTCCAGGTAGTCGTCGCGGCGATCGACGAACAGGCCGCGATCATCGGAGAGCCAGCCGCAGCCGCCCAGCACGAGCAGCCCCAGGGCTGCGGTCAATCGGAGTACCCGAGGCCTCATGACAGGCAACCCGCGGCCACCAGCTCGGCGCGCACAGCGGCCTGCTTGCCCGCTGACAGGGGCAGCAGTGGCAGGCGAATCCCGGGACCGATGCGACCCATCTCGGCCAGCGACCATTTGGTCGGTGACGGGCTTGACTCGATGAACAGGGCGGCGTGCAGCCGCTGCAGGTCCGCGTCCATGACCGCCGCCCGCTGCCGCTCGCCGGCGAGGAACGCGTTGCAGAACGCGGCCATCTGGTGGGGCACAACGTTCGCCGTCACGCTGATGGTGCCCACAGCGCCGAGATCGAGCATGCGCAGGGTCTGGGCATCTTCGCCGGACAGGATGCAGAACGCCTCAGGCACCAACCGCTTCAGCTCGGCCACGCGCTCCGGATCGCCACAGGCTTCCTTGATCCCGACGATGCTGTCGATACCAGCCACCTCAGCGACCGTTTCCGCCAACATGTCGCAGGCGGTGCGCGGCGGCACGTTGTAGAGCACCAGCGGCCCGCTGGTCGCGTCGGCAATCGCCTGGTAGTGCGCCACCAGTCCGGCCTGGGTCGGCCGGTTGTAGTAGGGGGTCACCAGCAAACAGGCGTCCGCGCCCAGCTTCTCGGCAGCTACGCTCTGGTGGATGGCTTCCCAGGTCGCGTTGGCGCCGGTGCCGGCAATGACCGGAATCTGACCGGCGACGACCGACACGGTGCGCTCGACGACTTTCAGATGGTCATCGACCGCGAGAGTCGCACTCTCGCCGGTGGTCCCCATGGGCACGATGCCGTGTGTACCGGACTCCAGATGCCACTCGATGAGACGGGTCAGGGCGTCCCAGTCCACATCGCCGTTCGCCTCCATCGGCGTGACCAGAGCAACGATGCTTCCTTTGAACATGGCGCGAAACCGGGGCAGAACACTCAAGTGGCGCGCATGGTACAGGGGCAACCTGAACCGGACCAGACCCGCCCCATCCGCGGACGCAGCGGGCCGCGGACCTAGCTGCCGCGCGCGCTGCGCTGGCCCGCGCTGATGGCGTCGACCGGTGCCGGCGGATTGTCCGGCACGGTGTCTTCATCTTCGGGCCAGGCGTTGTAGATCGCTTTCACCAGCGTCGCCAGGGGGATCGCGAAGAAGACGCCCCAGACGCCCCAGATCCCGCCAAAGGCCAGCACCGCGACGATGATCGTGATGGGATGCAGATCGACCGCTTCAGAGAACAGCAGCGGCACCAGCACGTTGCCGTCCAGCGCCTGAATGATGCCGTAAGCGGCCATGACGTAGCCCAGCTCCCAGGACCAGCCGAACTGCAGCAGCGCGACCAAAAAGACGGGAATGGTGACGACCGCTGCGCCGATGAACGGAATGAGCACGGAGATACCGACCAGCACGGACAGCAGCGCGGCGTAGCTCAGCCCCAGCACCGTAAAGGTGATGAAGGTAACCGCGCCGACCAGCAGAATCTCGATGAACTTGCCACGCACATAGTTGGCCAGCTGCGCGTTCATCTCGACCCCGACGCGATCCAGCAGCAGGCGTTGCCGGGGCAGCAGCGAACGGAGCCAGGCCAGCAGCTCCACGCGGTCTTTCAGGAAGAAAAACACCGAGATCGGAACCAGTACCAGGTAGATGAGCAGACCCACGATCGATGGCACCTGCCCAACGACCAGTTCCAGCGCCATGGTCGATACGTTGCCCAGCTGCCCGGCCAGGGAATCCATTGAGGCCGTGACCTGCGCTTCCGTGATGAGCTCCGGGAAGGTCTCGACCAACCGCGTCATGATCTCCCGCACGCGTCCCAGCAGCCCGGGCAGCCCGGCCACCAGCGCCCGGGTCTGCCGGATCAGTGGCACGACCATAAACAGGGTCGCGACCATACCCGACAGGAACAGCAGGAAGGTGACCAGCACCGCCGGCAGCTCCGGTACCCCGAAGCGCTTGAGGCGCTCTACGAATCCGGTCAACAAAAAGGCCAGCACCAGCGCCGTGAGCACCGGCATGAGCGTGCCGCCAAGGGTGATGAGCACCAGGAACACCACCACCAGCAACAGCACGAGCGTGACCGCCTCTTCGTTGGAGAAGTAGCGGTTGACCCACAGGCCGATGATTTCCAGGAAACGCACGGGCGGCGGACTCAGCGTTGCGCCTTGCGCAACAGGTAGCGATAGCGGGCGTCCACTGCCGCGGTCTCGTCCCCTGCCGGGGCAGTGGATTCCGAAAGCAGCAGCGCATGCCCGCTCTGCTGCGCAAAGACCGCGAAATCACGCTCCGAGCCCGGGTCCGTTGCCAGCACTTCAAGCACCGCGCCAACGGGCAGCCGATTGAGGGCCTGCTTGGCCTTCAGCAGCGGCATGGGGCAGCGCAGCCCCGACAGATCGAGCGATTCATCAATGTCCACAGGGCCAGTATACGGGCATCACCGCGCCAGATTGCGATCGGGTGCGGGAAACGGTCCTGCCGGGCGCCCGGGAACTTCCTCGCCGTTCTGTGGTCCGGTCAGGTCAAGGCCCTTCACCGGCACCCGGTGGCCGGCGCGCTATCATGTGCCCCTCACCGCCGCTGCGGTCTCATGCCGAGAATCGATGTGCAGAGCAACGATGGACAGAGCAATCAGGTGCTGACCAGACTCATGGAGCCCACTTCGGCGACCCGAGGCGACGCTGGCGCGCGGCCGTCGGACGGGTCTATACGCCACCTGCGGCGTTCCCTGCGATCCCTCGCGGGCGCGGCGCTTCTGATCCTGGGCACCGAAGCCCTGGGTGCCAGCGCCGATCCCATCGAGCTGCCGGTCCTGGGCGACGCATCGTCGTCCCTGATCTCGCCGCAGCTCGAGCGGGAGATTGGCCGGGACTTTCTGAAGCAGATCAACGCCTCTTTGCCCACCGTGCGCGATCCGCTGCTGAAGTACTACACCGACCGTCATATGAGCCGGCTGGCACAGCACTCCCAGCTCAAGGACAAGCTCCTGAGCACCACCCTGATCGACAGCGACCAGATCAACGCTTTCGCGGCTCCCGGAGGCGTCGTGGGCGTCAACCTTGGGCTGATGCTCTACGCCGAGGATGTCCACGAGTACTCTGGCGTACTCGCGCACGAGCTTGCGCACTTGAGCCAACGGCACTTCGCCCGCGGCGTCGAAGAACAGCGTCAGCAGGCACTGCCCAACCTGGCCGCGATGCTCGCCGCGATCGCCATTGGCGCTATGGGCGGCGGCGAAGCGGGGATCGCTGCCTTAAGCAGCTCCCAAGCAGCGGCGCAGTCCAACGCCCTGCGCTATAGCCGCACGCGGGAGCAGGAAGCTGATCGTGTCGGGCTCAACACGCTGGTGGCCGCCGGGATGGATCCGCACGCGATGGGGCGCATGTTCGAGCGAATGCAGCGAGCCTACCGCTTCTCGCGCAAGCCGCCGGAATTCCTGCTGACGCACCCGCTGTCGGACACCCGTGTGGCCGATGCCCGGGCCCAGGCGGCGCGCTACCCGAAGATCGCCTATGCCGATGCGCTCGACTACCAGATGATGAAAGTGCGAGCGGAGCTGCACTACACGCCGTCGCCGGCCGCGGGCGTGCAGCGCTTTCGCAAGGCGGTCAAGGACAATCCCGATAACGAGGTCGCAAACTATGGCCTGGCGCTGGCGCTGTCCCGCGCCGGTGAGCACAAGGAAGCGCTGATCCTCGGCGATACCTTTTACACGGCACACCCGGACAGCCTGCTGCACGTTGGCAGCTACGCGCAGTTGCTGACGGACGCGGGCGAACTCGATCAGGCGCTGCGGCTGTTGTCACATCAGCTGGTGCTGAACCCTGACAACGCGCCCATGTCCATGCTTTACGCGACCGCGCTGGCCAAGGCCGGCGAGCACCAGCAGGCGCAAGCGGTGCTGACCCGCCAGAGCCGCCTGCGACCGAATGATGTCGATGTGTGGTACGACCTGGCGGAAACCGCCGGCCTGGCCGGCGACATCGTTGCGGTGCATCGGGCGCGAGCAGAGTTTTTCGCCCTGCACGGCAGCTATCAGAAAGCCATCCAGCACCTGCAGTACGCGCGGCGCCTGGTGAACCGTACCGATGACGAGCTCCTGTCAGAGCTCGACCAGAAGATCATCGATCTGCGCACGGCGCTGCGCGAGCTACGCAGCTGACGCCCGCGACCGCGGGCTGCGCCGTCGCCGCTCGGGTCGAACGCTCAGGGCGCCTTGAAGTCGAGCATCCGGTTCAGCGGCAACATCGCACGCTCGCCGATGGCCGGGTCGACGTGGATCTCGTTCGCCGCCATCTGCGCGTCGCTGCGCAGGCACTCAGCGAGTTTCTTCAGCTCGTTCATCGCCATCCAGGGACAGTGCGCACAGCTTCGGCAATCCGCGCCATCGCCGGCGGTCGGGCACTCGATAAAGCGCTTGTCCGGATTGAGCTGGCGTAGCTTGTGAAAAATGCCCCGGTCCGTCGCGACGATGAAGGTGTCGTGCGGCAGCTCCGAGGCGGCCTTGATGATCTGACTGGTCGACCCAACGGCGTGCGCCATATCGATGACCGCGGCGGGCGATTCCGGATGCACCAGAATGCCGGCATCGGGGTATACCGCCATCAGGTCGAACAGCGCTTTCGACTTGAATTCCTCATGCACAACACAGGCGCCATTCCATAGCAGCATGTCGGCGCCGGTCTTGAGCTGGATGTAGTTGCCGAGGTGCTTGTCAGGGGCCCAGAGCACTTTTTTGCCCTGTGCTGACAGGTGTTCGACGATCGGCAGCGCCACGCTGCTGGTCACGACCCAGTCCGACAGCGCCTTGACGCGCACCGACGTGTTGGCATACACCACCACCGCGCGATCGGGGTTGGCCTTGCAGAACGCCTCAAACTCGTCGGGCGGACAGCCGATGTCGAGCGAGCACTCAGCCTCGAGCGTGGGCATGATCACCCGCTTTTCCGGCGATAGGATTTTCGCGGTCTCGCCCATGAAGCGCACGCCAGCCACCACCAGCGTCTGCGCATCGTGATGCTTGCCGAAGCGGGCCATTTCCAGGGAATCGGAGACGCAACCACCGGTGGCCTCCGCCAGATTCTGCACGTCGCCATCGACGTAGTAGTGCGCCACGAGCGCAGCCCCGCGCTGTGCGAGCAGCTCCCGAATCTCCTCCTTGAGCGCGTCGCGTTCCACCGGCGCGAGCACTTCGGGCTCGAACAGGGGAACCTCGCTGGGGGTCAGGCAGTAGTCGCCGCTAGTGTCCATGGACACTCCATCGCTCATCGAATGTCCCGGAGTTTACGAAAAAAGTATCGCAGGTGCCCTAAGCTGAGGGTATGCCATCCATCCTGTTCCTTCGCGACCCAGGCCCTGCTGCGCCGGGCAATGACAACCACGAGCGGTTACCCGCAGCCTTTCGGCGCGCGGGCTGGCGCGCGGAGGTCGCAGACCATGACTCGCTGCAACGGGCCCAGGGCGCCCTGCTGTGCGGTGCCGGTCCGGTTGCGGCCTTCGATCGGGTCTGGTGCCTGGGCTTCGGGGCCCGCGTCTCCTTTCTCGATCGGATGCAGCTGCTGACCCTGCTTCCGGAGGAGCAGCTGGTCACCTCCGCAACGGCTCTGCTGAGGTTGCACGGAAAAATACTGTGGCACGAACACATGCCGCCGACGTTCCTGAGCTGCGATCCGGGCTACCTGCTGGCGCAGACCGGACGCGGGGACGACTGGGTCCTGAAACCACCGGCGGGCGCGTACGGGCGCGACCTGTACCTGTTACCCGGCGAGGCGCCGGCGCAGGACAAAGCGCGCCTGCTCGAGCGCGTTACCCACGGCGGCCGCTACTGGATCCTGCAGCGCTACCTGCCGCAGGCGGGCGACGGGGAGAAGCGCGTGCTGTTCGCAGGCGGACTGCTGCTGGGCAGCTACCTGCGGCGCCCCGCAGTACCCCTGGTGCCGGGTGCCGCCCGCGATCTCGCAACCCCGGTTCCGGTCGCAAACCTCAGCGCCGGCGGACAGGCGGCGCCCTGCGAGCTGGCCGCGGAGGAACGGCGCCTGGCCGGCAAAGTGGCCGATGAGCTCATGGCACAGGGCGTCGGGTTCGCAGCGATCGACCTGGTCAGTCCCTATCTCATGGAAGTGAACATCGCCAATCCTGGAGGCCTGAAGACGCTGGCCGGGCTGACCGACGACGACCCGGCGGATGCCGTCGTCGCCGCCCTAGTCGACCTCTGGCGCTGACCCAGCGTCGGGACCGGCCTGCTCACGACGGATCGCTTCCAGCTCTTCCAGACGATCCTGCCGGGCATCAATCTGATCCACCAACTCGCGCACGATGCGCTCGCGACTCGGATGTTGCGTCAGCCGGAAGGTCTCCAGATCGACTTTGAGACGCTCGACTTCAGCCTCGAGCAGCGCGATGAGATCCGTGAGCGAATCGTTGCGCACCGCAAGCCTCAGCGGGAGCCGCCATCAACCCGCATCAACGTGCCGGTCGTGAAGCTGGCCGCATCGCTGGCTAGATAGAGGGCGGCACCGACGATCTCGTCAGGTTCCCCGCCGCGCGGGATCGCCATCGTGCGACGGGCGCCGGCCTCAAACGCCTCCATGTCCCAGGCTTTCGCGATATCGGTCAGGAACGGGCCCGCGGCGATCACGTTGACGCGCACTTTCGGCGCCAGCGCCTGGGCCAGGCTGCGGGTCAGCGCATTCAGGCCGGCTTTGGCAGCTCCGTAAGGCTCGGAGGTGGGGCTGGGCTGCAGCGAGGCAATGGAGCTGATGTTGACGATGGCGCCCCCTTCGCCCGCAGCCATGCGCTCACCAAGCAGCGCGCTGAGGCGGAAGGGACCCTTCAGGTTGACGTCGATCACC
>JBCDIK010000025.1:0-24790 GCA_038749065.1 Pseudomonadota bacterium
AGGCAAAAGCCGGCCAGGGCGACGGCAATCTCGCCTCCATGTTCAAGCTATACGGCACGGAGCAGAACAAGGACAAGTACGAGCTCATGCTCAGCCTCATGGGCACCCGCGCCCTGGGCTGGAGCGGTGAGCCCTTCGACAACCGGGAGCTGGCGACCACGCGGCAATGGCTGCGCTCGAAAGCCAATTCCATCGAAGGCGGTACCAGCGAGGTACAGCTCAACGTCATCGCCAAGCGTGTGCTGGGGCTACCGGACTAGCGCGCCAGAAACTTCCGGGAGGACCCTATGGAATTCATCATTCTGCTCGTTGTCATCGTGGCGATCGCGTTCTGGATCGTCAGCATTTACAACAACCTGGTGACCTACAAGAACCGCTACGAGAACGCCTTCGCGCAGATCGAGGTGCAGCTCAAGCGGCGCTATGACCTGATCCCGAACCTCATCGAGGTTGCCAAAGGCTACCTGTCGCACGAGCGCGAGACCCTGGAAGCGGTGGTCAATGCGCGCAATCAGGCCGTGGCCGGGCTGGAAGCCGCGGCCGCGAACCCCTCGGATCCCGGCGCGCTGAAGTCCCTCGAGTCTGCGGAAGGGGCGCTGCGCGGCGCTCTGGGACGGCTCAACGTGGTGGTCGAGGACTACCCGGATCTGAAAGCGAACGAGAACATGATGCAGCTGTCCGAAGAGCTGACCAGCACCGAAAACCGCGTTGCTTTCGCGCGGCAGGCGTACAACGACCAGGTGATGGAATTCAATACCTACCGCCAGACCTTTCCGCCGAACATCTTCGCACCCATGTTCGGCTTCAACGATGACGCTGCCCTTCTGCAGTTCGAGGACAGCGCCGAGATCCAGGCCGCGCCCAAGGTAGATTTCTGACCGCGGCGTGGATTTCTTCAAGGCGCAGGCCCAGGCGCGCAAGAAGACCGGTCGTCTGGTCGTGCTCTTCGGGGCCGCGGTACTGACACTGATCGTCCTGACCAATGCCCTGGTGGCGGCGGTCATGGTGTTCTCGTCATCGACCTCGGCAACGCTCAGTGAGGACCTCGGACACCGGCTGCAGGTGGTGCCCGTCACTACCTGGATCGCCATCAGCCTCGGCGTTCTGGCCGTCGTCGGGATCGCCTGCGGCTTCAAGTACCTGACCCTGCGCGCCGGTGGCCGCACCATCGCCGAGTCCCTCGGTGGTCAGCGGCTCGCCGCGGACTCCCGCGATGCCAAACAGCGTCGGCTGCTGAACGTCGTCGAGGAGATGGCCATCGCGTCAGGCCTGCCGGTGCCACCGGTGTACCTGATTCCGGAGCCAAGCATCAACGCGTTCGCCGCCGGCTTCGGTCCGGATGATGCGGTGCTGGGCTTCAATCAGGGGACCCTCGACCAGCTCAACCGGGAGGAACTGCAGGGCGTGGTCGCTCATGAGTTCAGCCACCTCCTCAACGGCGACACGCGCATCAATCTGCGCCTCATTGCGCTGCTGCACGGGATCCTGTTCCTGGGGCTGATCGGGCGCATCCTGCTGCGCGGCAGTTCCCGCGGGGGATCTCGAGGGGGTTCCGGCCGCGGTGGTGGGGGTGCCGGCGCCATCGTTGCCCTGGGTGGCGGTCTGATGTTGATCGGCTATGGCGGCACTTTCTTCGGCAACCTGATCAAAGCTGCGGTCAGTCGCCAGCGAGAGTACCTCGCCGATGGCTCTGCGGTGCAATTCACTCGCAACCCCACCGGTATTGCCGGCGCCCTGAAAAAGATCGGCGGCCTGCCGGCCGGCGCGCTGATGACGCACCCGCAGGCGGCGGAGGCCAGCCACATGCTGTTCGGCCAGGGCATAACGCACTTTCTGGGCTCCCTGATGGCCACACACCCGCCGCTGCCGGAGCGCATTCGCGCGATCGAGCCCGGCTGGGATGGCGCGTTCACCGCGCCGCGCTCAACAGCAGCAGCGGAGCCTGTGCCGAGCGGCGAGCCGCTGGCGCGTCGAACGGATGCAGGCCGCAGTCAGTTCGCCGGGAGCGCAGCAGGGACCGCCGCTGACGCTGACAGCCCGCTGCTGATCCGCGACGACCACGCGGCTGAGCAGGAGGCAGAGTTCGATGTGATCGAGCGCGCCGTCGCCGTCACGCCCGACCTGGTCGGCAATCCGGACGATGATGCGCACGATGCCGCAGCAGCCGTACTCGCCAGCACTGCGACCTATCTGCGCGAGGCGACGCACGACCCGGTCGACGCACGCGCGCTGCTGTTCGCGATGCTGATGACCGCCGATCCCGGCGTGCGCGAAGCGCAACAGGCGCTCATCGAAGCGCGCTACAACCGCGCCCTGCGCCGGCGTGTCCAGCAACTCGAGCGCATCCTGCAGGATGAAGACGATCTGCACCGGCTGGCGCTGCTGCAGGCCAGCCTCCCGGCGCTCAAGGAAAGCTCGCGCGCGCAATATCGGACACTCGTCGCGGTCATCGTCGCGCTGATCAAGGCAGATGCGCAGATCGAGCTGTTCGAGTGGGTCCTCTATCGCGTCCTCATCAAGGCCCTGGGACCGCACTTCGATCCGCCGCATCGGCCGCGGGAGCGCTATACGGACCTCGAGCAGGTGCATAAACCTTGCATCGAGCTGCTGTCGGCGCTGGCCGTGTGCGGCAATCCGCTGCCCGGGGCACAGAAGCTGTCCTTCGCGGCAGGGATGGCCTTGCTCCCGTTCAGCGGTGCCATGGCGGGCACACCGGATCCGGGCTACGAGCGCCTCAGCGCAGCGGTGCGGGAACTGCGCAAGCTCTCGCCGCTGGCCAAACCGAAACTGCTCAAGGCCTGCGCCACCGTTGCGCTGTCTGATGAACTGGTCACGGTAAAAGAAGGGGCGCTGCTGCAGGGTGTTTCTCTGCTGCTCGATTGTCCCCTGCCCCCGGCCATTTACCGGGCCCAGGGTCTGACTGTGCCCGAGCACATGGACTAGCGGCGCGAATCTTCTAGACTAGCGCGCGAACTACCGGGCTCCGCCCGCCAGGACGACCGACCGGATGTCAGCCAACCCGGCCCCCGCCAATGTCTCCCAGAGCTACGCCGCCCTGGACCTGGGCTCCAACAGCTTCCACCTGATCGTCGCGCAGTACACGAGCGACCGCCTGCAGGTGGTCGACAAGCTCAAGGAAATGGTGCGCCTGGCCGCCGGCCTCGACGATGCCGGCAATCTCAGCGACGATGTGATGGAACGGGCCCTCAACTGCCTTGAGCGGTTCGGTCAGCGCCTGCGCCATCTGCCGCCGGGCAATGTGCGCGTCGTCGGCACCAACACGCTGCGCCGTGCCAAGAACAGCGCCGATTTCATCAAGCGCGCGGAGAGCGCCCTTGGCCACAAGATTGAGGTGATCGCCGGTGCCGAGGAGGCGCGCCTGATCTATGTGGGCGTCGCCAACGATCTGGACGACGGAACCGAGCGCCGTCTGGTTGTGGACATCGGCGGCGGCAGCACCGAGCTCATCATCGGTCGGCGCTTCGAAGCGGAGCAGGTTGAGAGCCTGCACATGGGGTGCGTCAGCTCATCGGCCTCCCACTTCGGTGATGGCGTATTGAGCAAGCGGCACTTCGAGCGTGCCATCGAGCGGGCTCAACAGGAGCTCGAACCCATCGAGCAGGCGTACCAGGACGCAGACTGGGAATCTGCCATCGGCGCCTCAGGCACGATCCTGACCGCCTACCAGGTTGCCACCGCTCTGCCGGATCGCAGCGTGCAGCCGCTGGATGCCATTCACATCAGCGATCTGGAAACCATCATCGAGCGGATGGTCGAGGCCGGTTCCATCGAGAAGTTGAATCTGCCCGGGCTCTCCTCGGAGCGCACCCCGGTGTTCCCCGGCGGCGTCGCGATTCTGCTCGCAATCATGCGATCCCTGCAGGTGCAGTACTTCAACACCTCTCAGGGCGCGCTGCGCGAAGGGCTGTTGCAGGACCTGATCGGGCGGGCCCAGAACCAGGACATCCGCGACCGGACCGTATCCGATCTGGCCCGGCGCTATCACATCGATGAAGCCCACGCGCGCGCCGTCCGCGAGCAGGCCATCGCCCTGCACGCACAGGTGGCCGGCAGCTGGGGGCTGACCGACAGCGAGCACCAGCGCATTCTGACCTGGGCAGCGCAGCTGCACGAGATCGGCATGGACATCGCCCACAGCCAATACCACAAACACGGCGGCTATCTGCTGCAACACATGGAGATGCCCGGTTTTTCGAACCAGGATCAGCGCTCCATTGCCGTGCTGGTCCGAGCCCACCGCCGTAAGCTGCCCAAGGATGAGTTCAAGGACCTCGGGGACAGCGCCAACACGCTCATCCGTCTGGCGCTGATCCTGCGCCTGGCCGTCGTGCTGCATCGCGCCCGCGCGGGCACCTCGCTACCGCACGTGGCCCTGAAGGCCAACGGCAAGGGGCTGTCTATGACCCTGCCCGCCGACTGGCTGAGCAAACATCCGCTCACGCGGCTGGATCTGAAGCAGGAACAGCACTACCTGCAGGCCATTGATCTGGCGCTGACGGTCCGCGAGGGCTAGGGGCGCGACACCGTTGCGGCTGCGCCGGAGCGGCGTGCCGGAGCGGCGTGCCGGGAATGCGTGCCGAAACGGCGTCGCGATCAGCTCAGCAGGCCGTCATCGGCCAGCGCTTCCAGCAATCGCTCCTGCGCCACTCGCCGCCGCTGCTTGCCCGGCGCGAGGCGCCGATAACTGCCATCGCTCTGCAGCATCCAGGCCTGGGCGTTGTCCTGCAGATAGGTATCAAACTCGTCCAGGACCCGCATGCGCAGCTTCGCATCCTCGATGGGAAAGCAGGTTTCCACCCGGTTGAAGAAGTTGCGACCCATCCAGTCTGCGCTGGAAAGGTAAACGCGCGTATCGCCGGCGCTGGCAAAGGCGAACATGCGCGTGTGCTCAAGAAAGCGGCCAACGACGGAACGTACGCGGATCGTATCGCTCACACCCTTGATCCCCGGGCGGATCGCGCACACGCCCCGCACAACCAGGTCCACCCGGACACCCGCCTGGGATGCACGGTACAGCGCCTGAATAATCAGCGGCTCAATCAGCGAGTTCATCTTCGCCTTGATCCACGCCGGCTTGCCCGCCCGTTGCGCATCGATCTCGGCATCGATGTACTCGATCATGGTCTTGTGCAGCGTAAAGGGCGACTGCAGCATGCGGCGCAACCGTTTGGCCCGCCCCATGGTCGTGAGCTGCTGAAAGACCTCCTGAACGTCCTCGCCCAGATTCGGATCGCAGCTGAAGAGCCCATAGTCCGTGTACAGGCGCGCGGTTCGCGGGTGATAGTTGCCGGTCCCCAGATGCACGTAACGCCGCAGGCTGCGACCTTCACGGCGAATCACCATACACATCTTGGCGTGGGTCTTGTGCCCCACAACCCCGTAGACCACCTGGGCCCCGGCGTTCTGCAGGTGGTTCGCCAGCTCGATATTGGCCTCTTCATCGAAACGGGCGCGCAGCTCGATCACAACGAGCACTTCCTTGCCGTTCTGCGCGGCTTCGACCAGCGCCTCGACAACGGCCGAATCCGTGCCCGTGCGATAGAGCGTCTGGCGTACGGAGAGCACATGCTCATCCGTCGCCGCCTGCCGCAGAAAGTCGATGAATGGCGCGAAGGACTGGAACGGATGGTGTAACAGGTAGTCTTCTGCCCGGATCGCCTCAAAGAGATCGGCTTTGGTGCGCAATCCCTCGGGCACCCCGGGCGTAAAGGTCGGATACTTGAGGTCCGGCCGCTCGACCAGATCGGGAATCGCCGCCAGGCGGCTCAAGTTCACCGGCCCATCGCAGCTGTAGACATCTTCCGGCCCAAGGCGGAACTGCGCCCGCAGAAAGGCGAGCAGATCGTCCGGACAGTCAGCACCGACTTCAAGGCGCACCGCATCGCCATAGTGACGGGAGGACAGCTCGCCCTCCAGAGCGCGCAGCAGGTCGTCAACCTCTTCCTCATCGACATACAGATCGCTGTTGCGGGTGACGCGAAACTGGTAGCAGCCGGTGACCGTCATGCCTCGGAACAGCTCTCCGATGTGGGCATAGATGATCCGGGTCAGCAGGACGAAGTCGTTCGGACCCTGCGCGACACTCTCCGGCAGCTGCACGACCCGCGGCAGTGAGCGCGGCGCCTGCAGCACAGCCTTGCCACTCTGCCGGCCAAAGGCGTCTTCGCCCTCAAGGGTCACGATGAACTGCAGGTTTTTGTTCAGCGTCTGCGGGAATGGATGCGCCGGGTCGAGGCCGATCGGGTTGAGGATCGGCACAAGCTCGCGATTGAAGTAGCGTTTAAGCCATTGGCCCTGCCGCTCGTTCCAGTCGTTCTCCCGCAGAATCCGGATGCCATGTAGATCGAGCGCCGGCAGCAGCTGCTCCGAATAGGTCTGGTACAGCTCATTGGCGAGGGCGTGCGCCGTTTCAGAAATTTGCCGCAGCTGTTCGCTGGGTGACAGATTGTCCGGGCCCCGCTGCTGCGATCCGTACACTTCCTGCTGCTTCAGGCCGGCAACGCGAATCTCGAAGAACTCATCGAGCACGGAGCTTGCAATGCATGCGAACCGCAGGCGCTCCAGGAGGGGGATATCTTCATCCTGCGCTTGCGCAATCACCCGGCGGTGAAACTGCAGCAGGGAAAGCTCGCGGTTGATGTACAGGGAAGCGTGGGTGAGGTCGGTCGGGTCCTTCGGTACCATCTTTTCTGTCATCCACTTAACCTAGCACGATATCGACCGCAGATGACGGATCCGTGAAGCCGCCTTCCGACCCAGACCCGAGCAGCAACAACCCCTCCGGCAGCGATACGCTCTTCACCAATCGAAGCGCGCATCTGGTGGATTTCGCCTTCAGCCAGGCGGTGGTCGATGTGTTTCCCGACATGATCCGCCGCAGCGTACCGGGCTATGAAACCGTGCTGCCCATCGGCGGCATGATCGCTGCTCAGGCTTTGCCGCCAGGCGGGCGCCTGTACGATCTGGGCTGTTCCCAGGGCGCCTCCACTGCCGCGGTGCTTGCACGACTCGATGATCGTGACTGCAACATCATCGGCATCGACAACTCTGAGCCGATGCTGACATCCGCCCGCGCACTGATCGTAGATCCGCGCGTGACGTTCGTAGAAGCGGACCTGACGGACTTTCGTTTCGAGTCGGCCAACGTTGTGCTCGCCAACTACGTGCTCCAGTTTCTGGAACCGGCCGCACGACTTGCACTGCTCAAGCGACTGCGCACCGCGCTCGCGCCGGGTGGCCTCATGCTGCTGACCGAGAAAATTCATCTGGACGATCCGGCCCTGGACGCCACCTTCGATGCGCTGCATCTGGATTTCAAACGCGCGAACGGCTACAGCGAGCTCGAGGTCGCCGGCAAGCGCAGCGCGCTGGAACGGGTCATGCGGATCGACCGGGAAGCGGATCACCGGGCCCGCCTGCGGGAAGCGGGGTTCAGTCACGTAGAGCTGTGGTTCCGATGCCTGAACTGGGCCTCTTTCATCATCCGTCCCTGAGCGATACGCGTGCTGCCCTGCGTGCGCAAATCGATGGGAGCGACGGCCGCAGCGCGCTGGCGAGCGAGCTGCAGGAAGTGTTGCTGGATAGCCTCGCCCGGCTCGCAGCTAACGACCATGGCGACTTTACGCGCTGGGCGACCGCGATTGCCCAGGCCCCGTGCCCGCAGCCAACCCCCGCGCCCCGCTGGCGCAACGGCCCGGCGGTCACCTTGCCGGGCATCGTCGACGACGACGCGCAGGCAACACTGATCGCACAGCTCGAAGCGCTGCACCCCTGGCGCAAGGGCCCATTCCAGATCGGATCGATCCACATCGACACCGAGTGGCGCTCGGACTTCAAGTGGGACCGGATTGATCCAGCCGTGACAACCTGGCTTAAGGCTCGCGCCGGCCAGCGGATACTCGACGTGGGCTGTGGTAACGGCTACTTCGGCTGGCGCCTGCTGGCCGCCGGGGCAGGGCTGGTGGTCGGCATCGATCCAACACTGCTGTTTGCTCTGCAGCATCTGCTCATCAACCGCTGGGCGGGTAGTGATCACAACTGGGTACTGCCGCTGCGGCTCGAGGATCTGCCACCGGTTGGCACCTTCGACGGGGCACTCAGCATGGGCGTGCTCTACCATCGCCGCGATGCCGCGGCGCACCTGCAGCAGCTTCACCAGCAGCTTCAGCCAGGCGGCTGGCTGCTCCTGGAGACATTGGTGGTTGAGGGGGAACCGATTTATCCGGCTCGGAACCGGGGCCGCTATGCGCGCATGCGCAATGTGTGGTGTGTGCCGGACCAGGAGACCCTGTGCCGGTGGCTCACGGCGGCGGGTTTTGAGGAGCCGCGCTGCATCGACAGCACGATCACGACCCTCAACGAGCAGCGCAGCACCGCGTGGATGCGCTTCGAATCTCTAGCCGAGGCGCTGGACCCGCGCGATGAGAGTCGCACCATCGAGGGTTGGCCCCGACCACGCCGGGCCGTGTTTGCCGCAACGCGCCGCTAGCGCGTTGCAAGGACGATCAGCGGACCGGGTGGACCGTCGCGACCCGCCGGGCAGACTGCGATTGCTCGCTGCTGATCCGTTCGTAGATTTCTTCCCGATGCACCGGGACGTCGCGCGGGGCTTCGATGCCGATGCGCGCCTGGTTGCCATTGATGGTCAACAGCGTGACTTTGATGTCGTGGCCGATGGCGATGGTTTCGCCCAGCTTACGGGTCAGTATCAGCACTTGATGCACTCTAATTTCTGATAGAAGGCTTATACCAGGGGAAAGGCGCATCAAGCGCTTTCCCTGAGCCTCAAATCGATGCTGCCCGGCACCGCGCCGCAACCGCACCCCCTGCGCTCCCGTGGAAGAGTTTAGTTCAGGTGACATAATTCTGTCACTCGATGAATTCGATGGCTCCGGTGCCACACTTTCAACGATTGTGGACCAAATTCAACGGCCGCTCGAGCTGTTCTCCCATCCGGCCACTGCGGGTGGATTGCGGTCGCTGCATGCTGATCAACCGGTTGGCAGCCGCTACCATGTTCGCGCCTCACGAGGAGTCCGCATGTTCAACCTGATGCCCCTGTCCTTTCGTTTCCGCGGCAAGCAGCACCGGCTGCTGGACATGTATGCAGCCTTCCGGCAAGCCGAAGCGAAAGCGATGCACCCCACGCAGATCGCCAAGGTCACCGGAATCACACTGGCGGAGGTCAGCCGTCGCCTCGATGCGACCCCGGAGCTGTTCGTCAAACTCCCGCGCCGCCCCGACGGTATCACGCGCTATCGGCTTACCAGTGCCACAAGCGCACGCAGCGAAGAAGAAGTGGTCGCGCTCATCGAAGGCGGGGCACGCCGGGAAAACCTGATCGCCTGGGCCGGCGGCGCCATGGTGCTGCTGTTTTTCATTGTTGCGATCATCCTGATCGGCCCGGCGCTGTGAGCGCGTCGGGCACGCCGAACGCGGTGCAGTGGCTCGCGCAGGACAGCGAGCAACCGCTGCTGCCGGAGGCCACAAGAGACTGGTGTGCCCGCGCAGCGCAGCTTGCGCTCGAAACGCTGCCGGCGCTATCCGCGCAGGACCCGGCAGCGTTGCGCATGGCTGCCATCGACGCTTCACAGGCCGCGGGACTTTACGGTCTGACGCAACCCGCCGCCTTCGGCGGACAGGAAGCGGACCAGCTCACGCTCTGCGCCGTGCGAGATACGCTGGCAGCCGCCCGGCCGCCGGTGCTGGAAGCCCTGCTGGGTCCCGGCCCGGGGGTGCTCGCGGGCGCAACGGGCCTGCTGGCGGAGCGCTACCTGCAGCCGCTTCTGCGCGGGGACAAGCGTGCCGGCTTCGGAATCACAGAGCCGGACGATGCGCCCTTCTACACGCGTGCGCAGCTGCGCCAAGACCAACTCATCATCAGCGGTCAGAAGTCCTACGTGACCGGCGGCGCCAGCGTCGATTTCGTCAACACGCTGGTGCGCGTTGACGGCGCGCCGGTGCTCGTGCCCATCGACGTCACAGCGCCTGGCGTCACGCGCGAACGCGTGTTCGAAACCATCGACGGCAGCGCTCACGCCGCGTTCCGCTTCGATGCGGTGGAGGTCCCCGCCGCGCTGATGATCGGGCAACCGGGGGACGGCCTGCCTCGAGCCATGGGACAGATCGGCGACACGCGGCTGGCGATCGCCGCGACCTGCGTCGGGCAGATGCGCTGGGTCTACGGCTATCTGACCGAGCATCTGCAGAGCCGAACGACAGCGGGCGATCTGCGCGGTGATCCTCTCTCGGTCCGGCTGCGCCTGGGCGAGCTGTACACGATCGCCTACGGCGCGCGCAGCATGCTGTATCGAACGGCACGGGCCGCGGCGCGAGGGGAGCGGGTCATCAACGAATCGATGGCGTGCAAGATTGCCGCCACCGAAGGACTCACCCGGATCATCGACACGGCGATCCAGCTTGTCGGTGGCAAAGCGGTTGTCAGCGACCATCCGCTGGCGCAGCTCTACCGACAGGTGCGTAGCCTGCGCCTGGCAGAGGGCGCTACAGACGTGTTGTACCAGAACATTGCCCGGGGACGCCTGGAGCTGGGCAAAGGCTCGATCTGAGCAGCCCCTAGGGCTCGGAGGGGTCACCCTGGCCGAACTGTTCCCGGTTGTTGGCTTTCTCCCGGGGACTCTTCTTGAGCAGCGCGTAGAGCGCACCGGTGCCGCCCTGGCGCTGCAGCGCACTGCAGAACGCCAGGACTTCCGGCAAGGCTTCGAGCCAGTGCGCCAGATAGCTCTTAAGCCGGCCAGGCGTTTCGCTCTTCTCACCGCGCCCGTGGGCGATCAGCACCGCGCGCTGGCCACGCTCGCGGGCACTGTGCAGGAAGCTGAAGACCGCGGCGCGGGCTTCCTTCACGGTCCGGCCGTGCAGGTCCAGCTCCGCTTCGATGGGGTACTGCCCGGCGGCGAGCTTGGCGAACACGGCCAGCTGTACGCCGTCCTGGCGCCACTCCAGGCGCGCCCGCGGCGCCACCGGCGGGACCTCCCCGAGGGTCAGGGGATTGCGGTCCACGGTGTCGCGAAGGCCCAGGGCAGCGGCCCGCCGCTGTTCTGCGGCCAGGGCCTGACGCTCACGCTCGCGCTCACTGACCGCAAGATCGACCCGGCCCGGTCCGCGCAGTGGCGCGACATCGGCCATCGCTGCGGCGAAGGCGCTGGCATCGTCATCGCCCGGTTCCCCGGGTGGCTTTGACTCGCTCATGCGGAGGACCCGGCCGGCGCCAGCGGGACGCTCTCGAAGGTCGCTGAGCGCGTGCCGGGGATCGGCTGATTGTCCCGCCGATGGTAGGTAAACACGCAGGACAGTTTGGTCTGCGTCGAGCGGTTGCAGCCCGCGGCGTGGAAGGCACGGCAGTGAAAGAACAGCACGTCGCCCTGCCGCAGCGAGACGGTTTCTGCCTGCCGGATCAGCGTCGCATTGGCGGGCAGCTCCGGCCGCAGGAACAGATCCCGATCCAGGCGGCCGCGATCAATCGTCATATTATGGCTGCCCGGAATGATCGCCAGGGCGCCGTTGCGCTCATGCTCGTCGCCGAGCGCGACCCATACGGAAACCAGTTCCGGCAGGTCGAAGGACCAGTAGCGAATGTCCTGGTGCCAGTGCGTCTCGCTGGAAAACCCAGGCGCTTTGGTCATGACGCAATTGTGATGGCACTGCGACATGAGCCAGTCGTCCTGTCCAGTCAGCAGGGCCAGATGGCGAGCCACTTCTGCGCCCGTCGCGAGCTCGCGGTACAGCTCATGGCGCCCATAGGCGTACAACAGACGGCGCGGCGTATTGCCACCGGGTGCGCTGCGACTGTTGGGGGCACCGGGGTATCCGACGTCGGCCTCAAACTCGACCGGCGCTGCAAGCGGCGCCAAGGCGGCTTCCGTCTGTGCCCGCAACGCGTCACAGCGCTGCGCGGGCAGCAGGTCGCGGACGATCAGATAGCCGTCTCGCTCGAAACGTTGTTGCAGGGGACTGGCAGGCACAGACATGGCAGGCTGTTTACACGAAAAGCCGAATTAGCATACTCGGGGGCCGTGAAAGGAGAAACCGCATGCGGGCTGTACTGATGGAACGCGGCCGGCTCTGGGTCGACGAGATTCCCGATCCGGAACCCGGCCCCGGCGAGGTGCTGGTCCGGACCATCGCCTGCGGGGTCTGCGGCTCGGATCTGCATGCGGTCCGTCATACCGACACCTTCGTGGCGACCAGCCGCGAAGCCGGCGGGGCTTTCAAGCTCGACACCTTCGACCCGGTCGTGCTCGGCCACGAGTTCTGCGCGGAGATCCTCGACTATGGGCCCGACTGTGCGCGCACCCTGCCCGTCGGCACCCACGTTTGCGCCCCTCCCATGCTCCTGCGCAAGCCCCCTGCAGCGGTGGGCTACTCGCCGCTGGCCCCCGGAGGCTTCGGCGAGCGCATGCTGCTGAGTGAGCCGCTGTTGCTCCCCGTTCCGGGCGGGCTGGATGCATCACTCGCCGCCCTCACGGAACCCATGGCTGTGGGCCTGCACGCGGTGCGCAAAGCCCGGCTGACCGCGCAGGATGCGGCCGTCGTTGTCGGCTGCGGGCCGGTGGGGCTCGCAGTCATCACCGCGTTAAAGGCACAGGGGTTCGGGCCGGTGATCGCAAGTGATTTCTCGCCCGGGCGCCGAGCTCTGGCGCAGACCCAGGGCGCCGACATCCTGGTCGATCCGGCCGAGAGTGATCCCCTGCAGCACAGCGAACGCCGCACTCGCAGCGGCTGTGTGGTCTTCGAGTGTGTGGGCGTGCCCGGCATGCTCGATCAGCTGTTCCTCAGCGCGCCTCAAGACGCGCGACTGGTCGTCGTTGGCGTGTGCCTGGAACCGGATACGCTGCGCCCGCTCATCGCCATCAACAAGGAGCTCAACGTTCAGTTCGTGCTGGGCTACAGCACCGAGGAGTTTGCCGAGACGCTCACAGGCATTGCGGACGGCCGCTTCCGCATCGAGCCGTTGATCACCGACCGAGTTCCGCTGGAGCAGGTGGAGGCGACCTTCGCGCGCCTGGCGCAGCCGGAGGCCGCCGGCAAGGTCCTGGTAGAACCCGGCGCTTAGCCGCCCAGCACAACCTCATACAGCGGCTCGCGGTTCACGGTTACGGTCAGAGCACCGGTGCTGCGCCAGTAGCGCGCCTCGATGTAGTGGTGCTCTTCCCACTCCAGCTCGACGTTGGTCCACACGTACTGGGGCTCTGCCGCGCCCGCCGGGCGGTCCTTGCGCAGCACGCCGTCGAGCCGCAGCTCGAGCGTGCCATCTGCGGTGACCCGCAACTCAAAGGGGTGGCCGCGGTGGGTGAAGGTAAACTGTTTCGGCTGATCGCTCATGGGCGCGCAGTCTAACCGCAGCCGTCAATCGGCGAACAGATCCCCCTGGGCACTGTCGCGGGCCAGCACCGCCGGAGCGGCGCGATCGCTGTACGGCATAAACAGATCCGTGCGCAACGCGGGGAGCGAGGTGCCGCCGAGATGATGGCGGCGCAGCGCCGCTGCGAAGCGGGCAGCGAGCAACTCCGCAAAAGGTCCTTCGCCGCGCATCCGCGTGCCCCAACGGGCATCGTAGCGCTTGCCACCGCGCATCTGCCGCACGGCCGCCATGATCCGCTCGGCCTTCAAGGGGTAGTGCGCCGCCAGCCATTCCTCGAACAGCGGCGCCACCTCCAGCGGCAACCGCAGCAGGATGTAGTTCAGTTCGCTGGCACCGCGCGCCACGCAGGCATCGACAATCGCCTCGAGCTCGGCATCGTTCAGGAAGGGGATGACCGGGGCTACCATGGCGCCCACCGGAATGCCCGCGCCACGCAGTGCCTCAATCATGGCCAGCCGCCGCGCCGGCCCGGCGGTGCGCGGCTCGAGTCGCGCTTTCAGCTCGTTGGAGAGCGTGGTCACGCTGACCATGACCTTCACCAGTTTCAGCTCGGCCAGTTCGCGCAGCAGTGACAGATCATCCAGCAGCGCGGTCCCCTTGGTCACGATGGAGAGCGGGTGCCGATGTTCCAGCAGCGTCTCGAGGATCTGCCGGGTGATCCGCAGGCGCCGCTCCGAAGGCTGATAGGGGTCCGTGTTGGTGCCGAGAGCGATCGGTGCACAGCGATAGCCGGGGCGGGCGAACAGGGTCCGCAGGTGAGCGCGCACGTCGGTCTTGTAGTAGATGATGCGCTCGAAATCGGCGCCCGGGGAAAGGTCCAGGTACGCGTGCGTGGGCCGCGCAAAACAGTAGATGCAACCGTGCTCGCAGCCCTTGTAGGGGTTGATTGAGCGGTCGAAGGGGATGTCCGGCGAGCGGTTGCGGGTGAGCAGGTTCACCGTGCGCTCTGCCCGCAGGGACACCGCCGATGTTCCGTCCGCTTGCTGCCGGGCGACCTCTGCCGGGTCGAGCTCCTGCTGCCGCGCCAGGTAGCGGGACCCGAGGTTGCTGACAGCCCCCTGGCCGGGGACCCGCACCGGTTGCGGGGTCACGACCGGCTCATCTTGGGTCGCTTCTGCGGCGGAGGCGGAACGGTACGGAGAGTCTGCCATGAGCCTGATCGGTTGCCGGCCGGCCAGCGTAACTGTATATTTGTACAGTATCAAGGCCATCGGCAGGCCTTTAGACTCAGCCCCAACCTGGACACGCCGGTAGGCAGGCCACAGATCGGCCACCGGTATCGTCAATTTTTCTTATGGTTTTTGGGGTGTTTTCGGGGCGAATCCTGCACTACCAGCCGCACCGCCGGTTGCGTTCGTGCAGCAGCGTGCGCGGCCAGGACCGGTTGGCCGCACGGTCCGCGGCCGCATCTCGCCCATCCCGACCGTCATGGAGACCAGACATGCGCATCGGAGCGCGCCCCGTCACCGCCCTGATTCCGGCAATCGTGCTCGCTGCCTGCCAGACGGTCCCCGATCTGCAGCGGGACGCCGCCCTGGATGCGCTGCGCAGGGACGTGGGCGCCATGCAGGCGTCGCTGCAGGACACCCAGGCAACGCTGGGTACGCTCACCGAGGCCCAGGCTGAGCGCGAGGCGGACGTGGCCCGGTCCCTGAGTCGACTCGACCGGCGCCTGACTGGCCTGCCGGGCTCGGTTGGCGAGGCCTGCCGCAGTGCAGCGCAACCGGCGCCGGCTGAGTGCGATGACGCCAGTCAGGTCGTCAGCACCGATGGCCGCATGGTCCTGGGGGAGCTGGAACACGTCTGGCTCGAGCCCCCGGGGATCAATGTGACCGCGCGGATCGACTCCGGCGCCGAATCGAGCTCCGTCAACGCTCAGAATCTGGTTGAGTTCGAGCGTGATGGCGCGGACTGGGTCCGTTTCGAGTGGGAGATCGACGGCGATACGGTGGCCATCGAGCGCCCGGTCAAGCGCCACGTCCGCATCGTGCAGCAGGCTGACCCGGAGGGGACGCGTCGACCGGTGGTCTCACTGCGCCTGCGCGTTGGCGCGACGGAAGATGATTTCGACTTTTCCCTCGCAGACCGGTCTCACCTGGATCACCAGATGAACCTGGGACGGAACTTCCTGACCGACCTGGCCGTGGTCGACGTCGCGCGCAAGTTCGTGCAGCCCAAACAGAAGACCGAGTAATCGCGTGCGCAAAATCGGCCCGTTCCTGTTCCTGGTCGCGCTGCTGTTCCTTGGTGGCATCACTACGGCGCTGCTGCGCCACAACGCGCTGGGCATTCCCTTCGCGCCAGGGGATCAGCAGTTCATCTGGCAGCTCGAGGCGCGGATCCAATACGACGCCGAGGCCGAGGCCAGCCAGGTCAAGCTGACCCTGCCGCCGGTGCAGAACGGCTACGAGATTCTCAGCGAAACCACAGCTTCCTCCGGCTTTGGCTACAGCATCGAGCAGGCGGAGCAACGCCGGGCCGTGTGGAGCCGCCGGGGCGCACGCGGCGAGCAGTTCCTCTTCTACAAACTCGAACTGCGCAGCGACCCAACGCTGGTCGTGGATGACCTCGAGCCACCGGAGGCCAGCGCGCCCACCTGGATCGAGCCGTTCGAGACCGCCGCGTCACAGGTGATCGAGACGCAGCTGCCGCAGTCTTCTGACGGCCCGAGCCTCGCGCAACAGATCATTCGCGCCATGAACACCGAGCCCCTGGATCAGAACCTGGCGCTGTTGCTCGATCAATACTCGCCCGCGGAGCTGCTCGATGCGCTGCTGCGCACGGCCAACGTGCAGGCGCGAATGGTCCAGGCACTGGCGCTCGAGGACGCCCGCCGGCGCCAGAGCCTGCAGCGCTTCGTACAGGTCTGGGATGGCGATCGCTGGCTGCTGCTCGACCCGGCAACCGGCGTGGTGCCCCGGGACCGGGAGCTGTACCTGTGGCAAACAGAAGCGCCATCTGTTCTCGATGTCACTGGCGGCAGCAACTCCAGCGTCAGCTTTTCCATGATCAGCCAGACGCGTTCAGCCCTGACGGTCGCCCGCGAGAACAGCGAGGAGTTCCGGCTGTCGCTGTACAGCCTGCCCATCGCCGAACAGAGCATGTTCAAGCTCATCATGCTGCTGCCCGTCGGCGCACTGGTGGTCGTGTTCATGCGCTTGGTGGTGGGGCTGAAAACCTCGGGCACCTTCATGCCGATCCTGATCGCCCTGGCCTTTCTCCAGACCGAGCTCATACCCGGCGTCACCAGCCTGCTGCTGGTGGTGGCCATTGGCCTGCTGATCCGCTCCTATCTCTCCGACCTGAATCTGCTGTTGGTCGCGCGCATCGCCACGCTGGTGATCCTGGTGATCGGCATCATCACCATCGTCAGCGTCTTAAGCTACGAGCTCGGCCTGATCGGCGGCCTCACCATCTCGTTCTTCCCGATGATTATTCTCGCCTGGACCATCGAACGCATGTCGATTCTGTGGGAAGAAGACGGCCCGCGGGAGGTGCTCGTCCAGGGCGGCGGCAGCCTGCTGGTGGCGATCCTCGCCTACCTGGTGATGGACATCAAAACCATTGAGCACCTTGCCTTCAACTTCCCGGAGCTGCACCTGTGTGTGCTGGCGATCGTGATGCTGCTGGGACGCTACACGGGCTACCGGCTCATGGAGTTCATGCGCTTCTCGGACTTCAAGCAGGTGTTGAAAGACTGATGGGCTGGATATCGCCATTCAAGCTTGCGCGCCATGGCATCCTCGGCATGAACAAGCGCAACTGCGCCTATATCGGCCGCTACAACGAGCGCGAACGCTTTCCGCTCGTGGATGACAAGCTCAAAACCAAACTGATCTGCCGGCGGGCCGGGCTGAATGCCCCGAAACTGCTGCACACGGTGCGCAGCCAGCATGAGATCGAGCGAATTGAAAATGAGCTCGCAAAGCTCCCCGCGTTCGTGATCAAGCCCGCTCAAGGCAGCGGCGGCAAAGGCATCATGGTCATCATCGGCCGCGACGGCGACGAGTTCGTGAAGAGCAGCGGCGCACGGCTGACCCTGGACGCGGTCAAGCGCCACCTGACCAATACCCTCAGCGGCCTCCACTCCCTGGGCGGCAAGCCGGACGTGGCGATCATCGAGACCCTGGTGATCGCCAACCCCATTTTCAACAGCTACAGCCACGAGGGTGTGCCGGACATCCGGCTCATCGTGTTCCAGGGCTACCCGGTGATGGGCATGCTGCGGCTGGCGACGAAACAGTCCGACGGCAAAGCCAATCTGCACCAGGGGGCGGTCGGTGTCGGCCTCGACATCGGCAGCGGCCAGGGCATCGGCGCCGTGCAGTTCAACCAGCCGGTCACCCGGCACCCGGACACCAATGCGGATCTGCTGGAGCTGAAAGTTCCCAACTGGCACCAGCTTCTGTTGCTGGCCGCGCGTTGCTACGAAGTCACCCAGCTCGGCTACCTGGGCTGTGACATCGTGCTCGATGAGAACCGCGGCCCGCTGCTGCTCGAGCTGAATGCGCGCCCGGGACTGTCCATTCAGATCGCCAACGGCGCTGGCCTGTTGCCGCGTCTGCGGCTGATCGAAGAGCAAGACAACTTCTATATGAGCGTGGAAGACCGCGTCGCGTTTTCCATCGAGCACTTCGGGAACCCGGATAATGCCCGGCAACCGGCCCTGTTCAATGAAACCCAGGGGCCCAGGCCAGCCAGCGCCTGACCTAGATATCGCAAGGAGAGATCATGCTCGTCGTTAACGCCAAAATTGTGGCCAGCCCGGAAACGATCGACGCTATGCGCGCCGCCATCGCAACCATGGAGGCCGCCAGCCGCGCGGAGCCCGGTTGCGAGGACTACACCTTCAGCGTCGAGCTATCGAACTCCGCCGTCATGCGCATCACAGAGCGCTGGACGGACGAAGCCGCACTCAAGGCGCACTTTCTCACGCCGCACATGGCGGAGTTCCAGGCAGCGATGGCGGCCAACCCACCGCAGTCGGTGGAAGCCATCTGCTATGAGGCCGCCGAGGTGCCATTGCCGCGGCCCTGAAATCTGCTGCGCTCACCATCCACTGCGGAACCCGCGATGCCTGAAGTCCACGAAACGATTCCCGCAGCGCTCCAACCACGGGTTGACGCCGCGCTGACATGGTTCAACGAATCCCCGCGTGCGGCGGGGGATACCTTCAAGGTCACCGGAATTCTGGACCCGGAAGCGACCCTTGGCGGTTCGCCGGAGCTGCGGCTGATCCTGTGTGGTGGCGACCGCTGCGAACAACATAACTTCAGGGTCGGCGGCACGACCGGCGCCTGGCAAGTCAGCTTCGCGGAGGCGACGTCAGTCGCACCCGCCGATCGGCCTCAGGCCGAGCTGGATCCGCCGCCAGGCGCGCGCACCGCCTGGCTCGACCGAACGCTGGCGCAGCATGCCTTCGTCGTCCTGCTGTTTTACCGAGGGTTCTGGTGACCGCCTTGCCGCGCCGAGTTGCGGCGCTACGTCGAAGACGGCTTTGTCGACCGCATCCGCGCCGCCGGTGGCGAGGTCTATGCCATCACCAGTGAGCCGCAGCACCTGGCCGACCAGGCACAGAACCACTGGGCGCTGACGTTCACAAGCATTGGCGACCCTCACCAGGAAATCGCCAGAACCTGCAGCGAGCGGGACTGGCTGACGCTGTACGCTAACCGGGGCCGGTTGACGTTCCTGCAGCGCGGCGCCAATTGGCGTGTCGAGCACCCGAAAGGGTACTTTCAGCCGGGCGTTCTGGCTCTGACGGGCGCTGGCCGTATCCTCTACCGCTGGCGTTCCGTGCCCTCGGCGGCAAACCTGAACGGCACCCTCGCGCGACCGACCCCGGAGCACGTTTGGGGCGCCGTCGAAGCAGCGCTCGAGGCTGATGAAGGCGCCGCAGACGCTGCGCACGATGACAACCCGGTGGTCGACAGCACCCCACCCCCGAGAGCGCTCTTCGTGGCAGCGCTCATTGCCAACGGCTGGTTCCTGGGTGTGAAAGCCTTTGCCTACTCTCCGGGGGTCGGCTCCGTTCCGTCCAGATTCGCAGCCGCGCTGTCACGCTGGCTGTTGTTTCTGGGGGCGTGGATCGCTGCCTTCTTCCTGCTGCCCACACTGCCCGTCGCACTGGCCCTTGCGGGCTGGATCATCTGGATCACGTACGACGTGCGCCACACTCTGGGCGCCATGGATCAACAGCAGGAGTTGACGGAACAGGGTTGAGGTTGCGGCAGCCGCGGGCCACGCATGCCCGCCGATCGCTCACCCCCCTGCGCCGCCCGCCGAACCGGGCGTTTCCAGAAACCAGCGCACAACCGGGCCTAACTCCCCGGCGGGGAAGGTGTGCGACAGATCATCCAGCTCCTGGTAGACCACGCTGGCACCTGCCGCGGTCAGCGCCTGCTGCGCCGTGCGGGCAACATCGACATCAAACATCCAGTCTTTGGCACCGTGCAGGAGGTAGACGGGCACATCGCGCACCCGTTGCGCATCGAGCATCTCCAGAATCAGTGGGTGAAAGCTCGCGGCCATCGGCGCGATATGCGTATACGGCGCATCGCTCGCCAGCCCCTCCAGGTAGGAGAAGGTCCCGCCATCGGACATCCCCGTCAGCAGGAGCTGGTCGGGCCGCGGCTCGAATCGCTCGCGTACGAACTCAAGCATGGCGCTCAGCCGCTCGCGATCAACTTCAGGTTCGCCGATGGACCAGGTCCCGCCAGCGGAGGTCGGCGCCAGCAGAATCGCGCCGCAGCTGCGCGCCGCGGTCAGCCAGGACCACAGGAAGCTGCGCCCATGGCCGCTGCCGCCATGCAGCGCGACGATGACCGGTGCGCTATCGCCTTCCACCAGCGTTTCCGGCACGTACAGGGAAAAACCGCCACGCTCTGAGTCGCTGTTGCCAGCGTGCATCACGCCGGTATTCGGCAAATCGGGAGTTTCGCAGAGCAGCTGCGCACGGGCGTCCAGTGCCGCCTCGTCATCCTCGAGCAAGGCCCCGGTGTCCAGAAAAAACCGGCTCACCGGTGGCAACATGCGCGACAGGGGGTACAGCGCATCCAGCGAACGACTCAAGTAGCCGAGCGCTTTGTACGCGGCCATCACCGGCTGCGGTGCACCGGCGCTCTGGGAGAAGTCGGAGAGCGCGCGCTGCGCTAGCCGCGAGGCTTCCAGGCCACAGTCCTTGAAGCCCGTCAGATGTTCCGGCCAGTCGGCCTCGGCAAACTGGTTGCGCCCCTCGGCCAACGGCGCCTGAAACGGTCGGAGCGCCTGTGCGATCGCTCGCACATCCTGCGGATGCAGCGCTCGCCCGGCCGCGCGCAGTGCATCCAGTGCCGCTAACAGGGGCGGCAGGAGCGCTGTGGTAGCATCGAACAGTTCGTCGGTTTGATCACTCATGCAACCATACTACCTGCCGATCGGTGACGAAGTCGCCGTGTTTCGCGCTGCGTTCGAAGCGCGCCTGCCCGTGCTGCTGAAGGGGCCAACCGGCTGTGGCAAGACACGATTTGTCGAGGCGATGGCACACGAGCTGTACCCGAGCGCGACCGATGCGCTCACCACCATCGCCTGCCATGAAGACCTGACCGCCACCGATCTGGTGGGTCGCTATCTGCTGCTTGGCGACGAGAGCCGCTGGAGCGATGGGCCACTGACCCGCGCTGTGCGCACCGGCGGCCTTTGCTACCTGGACGAGGTGGTCGAGGCCCGCAAGGACACGACCGTGCTCATTCACGCGCTCACCGATCATCGCCGGGTGCTGCCGATCGAGAAAACCGGCGAGCTGGTTCACGCCGATCCAGGATTTCTGCTGGTGATTTCCTACAACCCGGGCTACCAGAGTGTCCTCAAGGATCTAAAGCCCAGCACACGCCAGCGCTTCGTCAGCCTCGAGTTCGACTATCCACCGGAGCCCCAGGAGGCAGCGATCATCGCGCACGAGAGCGGGATCGACGATGCCCTGGCAGAGCGTCTCGCGGTCATCGGCGCCCGGGTGCGCAATCTGCGCGAGCACGGTTTCGAAGACGGGGTCAGCACGCGCCTTCTGATCTACGCGGCAAGCCTGATGAATGGCGGCATCGAGCCCCGCCGCGCGGCCCAGGCAGCAATCGTCACCGCGATATCTGACGAGCGCACCGTGCAGGAAGCCGTCGCCGATATCGTCGACGCCGTTTTTCCGTAGCGGCTTAGCAGCAGTCCACCGTCTTGATCGAGCTTGCGCAGGTCGAAGCCCCACTGACGCTGTTCGTCGAAGGCATGGCCGGTACCTACCTGCATGTGCGGCCAACCGGGGCCTACGACGGGCACGCTCCGCTATCGGCTTTCGCCAGCCAATCTGCGGATGCGATTTACCTGCCCGAGTCACTGCCGGGAGAACGCGCCGCAGACTACCGGGTACTCGCCATGCAGCAGGTGGCTCAGCGGCTGTTCGGCACCTTCGAGCTGACGCTCCCTGCCCTCGTTGCAACGGGCGTGAACTTCGGGGATCACCCAACCGCCGGGACCCGCGACGCCATCCACGCTGAAGCACGCCTGGGCCCGCTACACCGGTTGCGACTGCGCTATCGGCTGCCATGGCTGTTCCAGAACCTGTTCGAGTGCTTCGAGAGCGCGCGCCTGGATGCGCGAACCGTGCAGGCGTACCCGGGACTGCGCCGTCACTATCTGGCCTGGCACCGCGACACCGGTGATCGCGCAGCGAGCGCCCCCACCGGCGTCTTCCCGCCCCAGGTGGATCCCGCTGCCGCGCTGACGCTGCAGATGGAACTGGGCGCTCTGCACGAGCGCCGCGATGCGGAGCGGCGACACTGGCTTGCCGGGAGCGCGCTGCCTGTAGATGCTCTGATCGCGCCGCTCTGTCGCGACAGCGCCACCGTGATCGACAGCGTGCTGCTTGCCGATGCGAGCTATCGCGCCCTGACCGCAACGTTGGATCTTGCCAGCGCAGTGCCGGCCACCGCCCCCGCACCCGCCGCAACGCCGGAGACGAGCGCCGACTGGATGGAGCGCAAGGTACGGCTGAAGGACTGGGAGATGGAGCAGGCCGGACTCAAGACCCTGCTCATGAACGCCGAGCTGCTGGACCCTGCTGACGTCGATGCCGCCGAAAACGAGGGGCTCGCTGGCGATATCAAACCGGAAGGCGTGTCGCTGAAAAAAGTGGCCAAAGCCCAGGGGGGGCTGGACCCGGATGCACTGGAGCGCAAGCTCGCCATGGAGCGTTCGGCGCTGCGCCATGCGCTCGGCGAGGAGCGGACCCTTGCGCGCAGCTATCGCTACGACGAGTGGGACCAGGGTGCCGGGCGCTACCGGCCCCGCTGGTGTTGTCTCTATGAATCGGACCTGGACCCGGATCCCGAGGTGGACGGGCGCGATCTGGCAGCCCGGGTGCGGCCCTGGCGCGACGAGATTCGCGCCCGACTCAGTCAGATCAAACCCCTTGGCTACGTGCGGCAGCGCGGCCTCGAAGACGGCGACGAACTGGACTTCAACGCCGTGCTCGACGCTCGACTGGACGCCGCGGCAGGTCGCTCCCCGGATGAGCGGGTGTACTCGCGCAAGGACCGGCTGCAGCGCGATCTGGTCTGCGCTTTCCTGATCGACCTGTCCGCCTCGACCGATGACCCCATGGTCGATGCGAGCGACGCCAGCGCTGCGCGGGAGGATCCCGCCGATGCGGAGCCCGCAAATCTCCGGGACCCCTGGAGCATGGACGATGATCTGGAGTTCGAGCCGCCCCAACAGCGGCGGCGCATCATCGACGTTCAGCGGGAAGCCATGCTCGCCATGGCCTCAGCGCTGGAGACACTCGGTGACGAGTACGGAATTTACGGCTTTTCCGGCTACGGGCGCGACAACGTCGAGTACTACGTCGCCAAGGCCATCGGCGCGTCATTCACTCAGCGCACACTGCACAGCATCGCGGCCATGAAACCCCGGCGCAGCACCCGCATGGGCCCGGCGATCCGTCACACGACGCAGAAGCTGCTGCAGTCGGGGCATGCCATGAAGCTGATGATCATGCTCAGCGACGGCTTTCCGCAGGATAGTGACTACGGGCCGGTACGCGGCGAACACGACTATGGCGTGGCCGACACAGCCCGGGCGATCGAAGAGGCAGAGGCGCTCGGAATTCGAACGTTCTGCATTACCGTCGATCAGTCAGGACACGACTACCTGGCGCGGATGTGCCCAAGCGAGCAGTACCTGATCATCAACGAGACGGCGGAACTGCCAGCCGCGCTCAGCAAGGTGTACGCGCGGCTGGCGAGTTAGGCAGGGCTCAGTCGTCGCCCATAACCCCGAACAGGTGCAGCAGGGACATGAACAGGTTGTAGATCGACACGAACAGGCTCGTGGTGGCACGGATGTAATTCCGCTCTCCACCATGAACGATCGCGCTGGTCTGCCAGAGAATCGCGGCGCTGGAGAAAATCACGAAGCCCGCAGAGATCGCTGTGTGCATCGCACCGATGTCGAAGATCCAGCTGACCAGGACAGCGCCCATCAGCACGAAGAATCCGACGACCAGGAAACCGCCCAGGAAACCGAAGTCTTTGCGCGTGAGCAGCGTAAAGGCGGACAGGCCGACGAAGGCAGAGGCTGCGGTCGCAAATGCTGAAGTGATCAGCGCGGTACCGTTCGGCAGGGTCATGTAGGCCCCAAGCACCGGTCCGGTAATCGCCCCGAGGAACCCGGCAAACAGGAAGGCACTGGCAAGCCCCCAGATGCTGTCCGCCGTTTTCTCGACCAGGAACAACAGGCCGAAGAAGCCGGCGAGCACGATCAGGAACGGCGGGCGGCCAATGCCCATGGACATCGTGATGTACGCAGCGATCGCACTGAACGCCAGCGTCATGCCGAGCAGTGCGTAGGTGTTGCGCAGTACGCGGACTGCGTCTGCGGACAGTCCGGTGCCGGCGCGTTCGCCGGGAAGTGTCTGGAACTGCGGATCTTGAGCCATGACTGACCTCGAAGGGTTGCTGAAGCATTTTATATAGGGCAAGGCTGAGCGGACTTCAAGCAGGACCCTGTGATGGTCAGACCGCATGAGGCTACATGCCACACGCCGCCGCGGAGGCTTCCGCGGCGGCGCTGCGACCTCCTGGGGGGGGAGGCGTCCTCGGCAGATTCGCTAGCCCTTGGCGGCGCCCAGCTCGATCGGGGGTTCCGGAGCGTCGCTGGCCTGGGATCGGACCTCATCAACCAGTGCCGCAACCTCGTGCAGGTCGAGGGCATCCATATCCAGGGCCATCAGGATAAACAGCAGCAGTTGCGCGCCCAGGGACCCGTTGTTCACCTTTGAGCGCAAGTTACTTTCGTGTTGCACCACGCCCAGTTCGCCCAGTCGTCGTGCCAGTTCCCGGTACTCGACACCCTTGAGCGCCATGC
>JBCDIK010000026.1:0-24326 GCA_038749065.1 Pseudomonadota bacterium
GCCACCGCGTCCGTGCCGCTCATGGAATCGCCGGTCAGCATCAGCTCCATGGCCTGCCGCAGCCCGACGATCCAGGGATAAAACTGGTTGTCCGGCGGCGAGATCGTGCGCACCACCGGATACCCGATCTGCGCGTCTTCGGCCACGTAGACCAGATCGCAGGCCGTGGCCAGCTCCGTGCCGCCCGCCAGGCAATAGCCGTGCACCTGGGCGATGATCGGCTTCGCCATGTCCCACATCTGGAAGAATCCGTCCACCACGTGGCGTGGCCAGTTGCTCAGACCCGGCGGCGTGTAATAGGGCTGGTCTTTCGCGACGTTGGACGTGAGGTCATAACCCGCGGAGAAGCAGCTCCCGGCGCCGCGAATGATCGTGCAGCGAATCCCTTCGTCCTGATCTGCAGCCAGCAGGGCCGCAAAGAGTTCGCTGCGCAGTTCATTCGACAGCGCATTGCGCTTTTCCGGCCGGTTCAGGGTCAGCCGCGCCACCCCGTCGAGCGGCTGATCGACGATGACTTTCGCTTCGCTCACCGATGGCCTCCGCGCGGTCTAGGTAAAGGAGAAATTGGCACTCGTGAAGGCATTGTAGGTCCGCTCCAGGTCCGCCGCGTCCGCAGCCATGGGCGCGATGATGTGCGTATGCACGCCGCCGCCGGCATCGCTGCGAATGCGCTCCGCGATTTCGTCCTCGTTGCCGATGATCGCGATCTCGTCGATCAGCTCGTCCGTCAAAGCCCCGCTGGTCTTCTCCCGGTCTTTCGCGGCCCAGCCTTCGGTGATGGTGCTGGCCGCGTCGGGATGACCGGCCCAGGCCAGGAACTTGTTGTAGACCGGGGTCGCGTAATAGGGCGCAAAGGCCGCGCGAAACATGGAGCGCCCGCGCTCCTTGTCATCGGTGCACAGCACCATGGCGCGGTTGACGATCTCGATGCTCTGCCAGTCCTTGCCGGCGCTCGCAGCACCGGCTTTGACGGCTTCCATCATCTTCGGCAGCGCGCTCTTGGGCCACAGGTTGAAGATGACACCGTCGCCGACCTCTGCCGCCATCTCGATCATCTTCGGACGCAGCGCCGCGAGGTACAGCGGCGGCGGGTTTTCTGCCGGCGCCTGACGATAGCCTTTGCTGTAGAGCGTATCGAGGTTGGTGAAATCAGACTTCTCACCGGCGAGCATGGAGCGCACCATCTGCGCGGTTTCCTTGACCCGCGTGAGCGGCTTGTCCAGGGGAATGCCATTCCACTGCCCCATGATCGTCTGCGAGGACGATCCCAGGCCCATTACGAATCGGCCTGGCAGCACCTGGGAAATCACGTTCGCGGTCGCCGCCAGAACCGCCGGGGTCCGAGTGTAGACCGGCGTAACCGCGGTGCCGATGCGAATGCTGCTCGTGTGGTGCGCAATCGCCGCCACCTGGGTGAGCGTATCCGGCGCGCCGGAGTCGCTGAACCAGGCATCGGGAAAGCCGTTGGCCTCCGCCCACTGCAGGCGCTCGATGGTCTGGCTGAGCTTAGGTCCTGCGGGCAGCGTGATGGCCACGCGCGGGGTCGGTCTGGCGGACTCGGCGGTCATGAAGGTTCCTGGATTGGCGTAAAGCTAGGGGCCATGCAGGGTGTCATCGAAGGTGGCCTGGAATCAAGGGAGTCGGAGCGCGCGCTGGGGCGCTGTGAGGGCTTGCGCGCCGCGACCTCTGCCGTAAGCTTGCGCGCCTGATCCAAGCGGGATGGCCTGTGACGAGCCACAGTGACGCAGAGTTGACCGCCGTGCGCGACGGCCACCAGTTCGATGAGCAGGCCCTCGAGGCGTACCTCAAGGAACAGATCGCAGGCTTCAAGGGGCCGCTGACGGTCCGCCAGTTCGAAGGGGGGCAATCCAATCCCACCTTTGCGCTCGCGGCCGGTGACCAGCGTTATGTGCTGCGCAAGCAGCCTCCCGGTGACCTGCTGCCAAGCGCCCACCAGGTTGATCGAGAACACCGCGTGATGGCGGCGCTCGCCGACAGCGCCGTGCCGGTCCCGCAGATGCTCTGCCTGTGTGAGGACCCGGCGGTGATCGGCACCAAGTTCTACGTCATGGAGATGGTCGAGGGCCGGCTGTTCACGGAGACCCGGATCCCGTCGGAGACGCCGACTGAGCGGCGCGCGATCTATCTGGATCTGGCCCGGGTGCTGGCGGCGTTGCATCAGGTGGACCCGGTCGCTGCCGGGCTCGAATCCTTCGGCCGCCCCGGGAACTACTACGAGCGCCAGGTCGGCCGCTGGAGCAAGCAGTATCGTGCCAGTAAGACGGAACAGATCGACGCCATGGACGTCCTGATGGATTGGTTGCCAAAAAACCTGCCAGCGGACACAGACCCGGTGATCGTTCACGGCGATTATCGGCTCGGCAACACCCTGATCGCGCCGCGCGAACCTCAGATCGAAGCGGTCCTGGACTGGGAGCTGTCGACCCTGGGCGACGGCCTGGCGGATCTTGGCTATCTGTGTCAGGACTACCACGGCGCGAGCTACGAAGATGAGGGTCTGGCTGGCGCCGATCTGGAGGCGCTGGGCATTCCCACGGAGGCAGAGTTCGTGGCGCACTACTGCGAACATGCCGGGCGCGAGAAGATCGATCACTGGACCTTCTACATCGTGTACAACATGTTTCGCAGCGCGGCGATCATCCAGGGTGTGTACAAGCGCGGGCTGGACGGCAATGCCAGCTCCGCCAAGGCACTGGAGTACAAAGAAGCGGCGCGCATCCGCTCGGAGCGCGCCGTCGAACTGCTGGAGGAACGTGGCTAGCCATGGATTACACAAAGGTACCGATCGGCGACAACCCGCCGGCAGAGTTGAACGTCATCATCGAGGTACCGCTGCGCTCGGACCCGATCAAGTACGAGTTCGAGAAAGACTCCGGCGCAATCTTCGTTGACCGCTTCCTCTACACGAGCATGTTCTACCCTTGCAACTACGGGTTCGTGCCGCACACGCTGTCGGAGGACGGAGACCCGGTCGATGTCATGGTGTACGGCCGCATGCCCGTGCAGCCTGGCGCCGTGCTGCCGGTACGGGTCATCGGTATGCTGGAGCTGGAAGACGAGGCTGGCGGCGATGAGAAGATTCTCGCTGTGCCCGCCCCCAAGATCACCCCGCTCTACGACAAGGTAAACTCGGTGGACGATGTGCCCGAGATCGACCTGCAGCGTCTGCAGCACTTCTTCGAGCACTACAAGGATCTCGAGCCACACAAGTGGGTGCGCGTGGGCAACTGGCGCAGCGCAGAGGTGGCACAGAAAGCCGTCGCCGAGGCCATCGAGCGGCACGACCGCAGCTAGCAGCCTCCGCCAATCGCTGCAGCTGGTCGCCGCAGCTGCCCTCACCCACTGGCGGCCACCAGCAGGGGAGACCTTCGATGACCGACCTGACCATCGATACCGTTGACCCGGTCAGCCTTGCCCCATGGGTGGGTTCCGGCGGCTGGTCGCTGGCGCAGGAGCGCCTGCACAGGGATGGCTACCTGGTGTTCGAGGGCGTGCTGGATCGTGCCCGGGTGGCACAGCTTCGCGCCGCGCTGGCACCGCACCTGACCCATTGCGGTCGCAACAACTTCGAGGGCTTTCGCAGCCAACGGGTCTACGCGCTCCTCGCGAAAGCACCGGAAGTCATCGCTCCACTGGTCGCGCACCCGCTGGCGCTCGCCTTCGCCGAAGCGGCGCTGGGTCCCAGCTGCCTGCTGTCTGCCTGCCTCGCGATCAACACGCATCCGGGAGAATCGGTGCAGCCCTGGCACCGGGATGACGGGGCGATCTCCCTGCCCATGCCAAGACCGGCGCTGGGCATCAGCGCGTTCTGGGCCATCGATGACACGACCATTGAGAACGGCGCCACGGAGATCATTCCCGGGAGTCACCGGGATGGCCATGTGCTGGACCAGGCCAACATCATCGGCGAAGCGCACGGCCGGACAATCCCAGAGCCGGCCGGTGGTGACCCGAGCGCGGACCCGCAGCCGCAGGCGGACGCGCAGCCGGTCCCGCTCAGCGCCGGGTCCCTCATGATCACCCTGGGCACGCTGCTGCATCGCGGCGGCGCCAACCGTTCCGAGCACAACCGCCTGATCATCACCCCGCAGTACTGTCCAGGGTGGGTGCGCCAGCTCGAGAACATGATTCTGGCGGTGCCGCCGGAGATCGCCGCGACCCTGCCGCGGCGCGTCCGTCAGCTACTGGGATACAACATCCACGGGGCGTTCATGGGCTACGTCGACGGCGCTCACCCCGAGCGCCATCTGCCCTGAGCCGCCCGGGGCAACCAGCCCCTAGAGCACGGCCTCTGCGATCACTTCGAGCGCCTCTTTCTGGCCGGACCCGATGAGCATAGAGGCGACGTGGCCCTGCTGGCCGGCCGCCTGCCAGCGCTGCAGCCGATCCTTGATGCGATCCGCCGGGCCGACGAGATGGCAGGCATCGATCAGCTCTGCCGGGACGGCCGCCATGGCTTCGTCCTTGCGGCCCGCCAGGTAGAGGTCCTGGATCTTGACGGCCGCCTCTTCGAAGCCCAGGCGCTTGGCGTAGTCGTTGTAGAAGTTCTTATTGCGTGCGCCCATGCCGCCAATGTAGAGCGCCATGCTGCCGCGGATGGGCATCATGCACTCCTCAACGCTGTCACCCATGACGCAGGTCACGAAGGGCGCGACGTCGAACTGCGTTAAGTCCTTGTCGCCCTCAGCGGCTGCAAAGCCCTTCTTGATCGGCTCATCGAACACGTGGAACTGCTCCGGGTCCATCCACACCGGGAAGAACCCGTCGGCCACCTCGGCCGCAGCCGCAACGCCGGCGGGGGTAATGGTCGCCGCGAAAATCGGAATCTCTTCCTCGCTGTGCAGGATGCTCTTGAGCGGCTTGCCGAGCCCCGTTGCGCCTTCGCCGGTGTACGGGAGCTGGTACATCTTGCCGTCGAAGGTGGAGGCCGCCTCGCGCCGGAAGATCTGCTTCATGATCTGCACATATTCCTTCAGCCGCGTCACCGGCTTCCCATAGGGCACGCCGTGCCAGCCTTCGACCACCTGTGGGCCGGAAGCGCCGACGCCACAGATGAAGCGGCCACCGGACAGCTCGGCGAGGGTCATGGCGGTCATGGCCGCCATGGCCGGCGTGCGGGCAGGCATCTGCATGATCGCCGTGCCGACCTTCATCTTGGTGGTGTTGGCCAGGATCCAGGCAGCTGGCGTGACCGCATCGCTACCGTAGGCTTCCGCGGTCCAGATGCTCTCGTAGCCCAGGTTCTCGGCATGCCGGACCTGATCCAGGGGGATGTTGATCTTGCGGCCGGAATAGCCGGAGATGAGTCCGAGTCTCATGAGGGGTCCTCTCGTTGCGCGCCGGGCAGGCCGGCCGGTTCAGCTTGAATTCGGGACGGGCAGCATAGCATTCCAACGGCTGCGCCCGGCGCAGCCGCCCCCTGGCTTACGAGCCCCGAGCGCGCCAGGCTGCCGGCGGCTCGAAGGAACCCTGCCAGATGCCGAGCCGGAGCATCTGAGCCTGATTCTGCTCGTCGGCATAGATCTCTTCGCCGACGCCGACGGACAGCGCATGTCCGAGTTCGACCTGGATACGGGACAGGCTGTCCCCGGCAAAGATCTCGCGAAACTCATCGGGACTGCCCGGCATTGCACCGCCCGGGTCCTGGACCGCACACATGCCGAGCACCTTGGTCGCACTGATCGCGTAGAGCGGCCAGCAGACGACGTCCTGGTTATGGACGCGCTGTTGCAGCGCCTGGGTCGCGACACTGCCGCAGGGATAGTCCTCGCCCGCCTGGTTCTGACAGACCTGATCACGTTCCACGGCGTCGATTCCGAACAGCTTCACTTCGATGCCGCGCATGAACAGGGTCTCGCCGTCGATCGCGTTGGCGAAGGCGGGGCCGAGCAGATCATCGGCCTGCTCAGCCGGATCCGCGAACTTATCGAGGTTCTGCACCGCGATGGTCGCCAGGATCAGCAACACCCCGGCGAACTTGCGTTGCCAGCCAATGCGGAACGTCAGCCCATGCAGCCGTGTCAGGATCGTCCGCAGGGGCGGGAACACCGCGCGCACGCCGTAGATCAGCACCACCGCCGCCGCCAGCAGATACAGGCTCAGCTCCAGGAAGTCGAACTCGGCGGTCACTGCCCCACGCTGGAAGGTAGAGAACAGCGTCAGCGCAATCGCGTTCCCCATGAAGACGGCCCAGTTAATGATGAGCACGCCCACGCCATTGAACGGGCTCCAGTCCTGGTCGTTGTCTTCGTCAAACACATTCAGGACCGGCGGGTTCAGGCGGAAAATCTCATCGACCATGGTTTCCGGCAGCGAACTGGAACTGAGCACATAGCAGAGCATCCGCAGCCGGTTGGCCGTCAGCCAGAACACGAACAGCGCGAACAGCAGGGCGACCAGCGGCACCAGGTTCTTTGGCACCTGATACTCGCCCAGGGAGATGAACTCGCTGCTGGCGTTGACTTCGAGCTGCGCAAGACCCGCGAAAAAAATGGTCAGAAAGGTGCCCGCGAGCGAGATCCAGAAGATCCGCGATAGCGCATCGACAGATCGCACCAGTGACGCCGCCTGGATCGACAGGGGACTGAGCTGAATATGCTCGACGGCCTTTAGAGTCTCGGTGGCGAGGACCGGGTTGGCCGCGGCGCCGGGCTCGGCGTCACAGGCCGGATCATCGGCACCGCCGGGCGCATCCGCTGGGAGCGCCGCGGCGGGCAGGGGATCATTGCCGGGCTTGCTGCTGGCCAAGTTGCTCCCCAAAGTAGGCGATGATGTCTGCCGATTCGTAGAGCCAACGCACCTCGCCCGCCTGCTCGATGCGCAGGCAGGGAACCTGGGTACTTCCGCCACCGGCGAGCAGTTCCTGATGCGCCTGCGGGTCCTGGTGAATGTTTCGCAGGGGGATCTCGAGCCCGACCTGATCCAGGAATGCCCGCACGCGGATACAGAACGGGCAGAAGTCGAAATGAAAGAGCTGGTAAGTTTCCATGCCTCGATTATGCCATTTCGGCGCAGTTCGGGCCCCCAGCGAGTGCAAATTCCGCGCAAGAGCGCACAGGTCCGTGACGGGGTACCCAGCGGCGCCCTGCCCTCGTTACAATTGCGGCCCCGTCTGTGCAGAGTACCCGCGTGGCCAACAGGAAAGGCAGTCCCCGTTCGGATACCAAGGCGATCCGCCTGCGGAACGCCATCCTCGCGTTCGTGGTGCTGCTGATTGTGGTCGTGGCCGGCTACGGCGTGATGTACGCCTCTGGTGTCGACACCGGCGCCGTGGCGGAAGGTGAGCACTACGCGCTGATCGAAGACGCCCCGGCTCGGGCGCCGGGGGAGCCGATCGTGGTCACTGAGTTCTTCAGTTGGGGCTGCATTCACTGCCGCAATTTCGATCCGCTACTTGAAGACTGGGAGCAGACCCTGCCGGACAACGTGCGCTTCGAACGCATCCCGGTGTCGTTCTCGCCGGTGTTTGCGCTGCTCGCTCAGGCCTACCTCGCGCTGGAGGAAGGGGGCGCCCTGGAAGCCAATCACCAACGTTTCTTCCGGGCGATCCACGACAACAACCGGCAATTCCTCTCCGCCGACCAGCTCGCCGACTTTGTCGACGGCAACGGCATCAGCCGCGCGGAGTTCCTCAAGCTGTTCGCCAGCCCCGCGGTGCGCCGACGCTTAAGCGATATCGAAAAGCGGTCCCGGCAGGCCCGCATCAGCAGCGTACCGAGCCTGACCGTGGCCGATCGTTACCGCATCAACATGAACGTCGGGCGCAAGCAGGCCCTGAACGTGGCCGATCAGCTCATCGCTCTGGAGCAGGCGCCCGACGACGCCTAGGCGCGGGCTACGAACACCCGCCGTGAGGCTCGCCATCAAGCTTCTGCTGGGTCTGACGCTGCTGCTCACGGTGGCCCTGGCTGGCTATTTCATCCACCTCGATCGGACCATCACCGCCACCTTCGAAGGTCGCCGCTGGTCCATCCCCGCAGTGGTCTTCGCGCAGCCCCTGGAGCTATACGCTGGCCTGCAGTTTTCTACCGTGACCCTGGCGGAAGAACTCGAGCGGGTGGGCTACCAGGCGGCGCCGGACGTGCGGCTGCCGGGCAGTTACCGGCGCACCGACGATGGTGTCGAGGTCCACCTGCGCGGCTTTGCCTTTCCGGAAGGCGCGCGGCCCGCCCAACCCGTCCGCCTGCGCACCGCGCAGGGCCTCATCACGGCGATCGAGCAGCTCGACGCCCGTGGCGGTGTGACCGACCGGGTCCCGCTGCTGCGCCTCGATCCGCCGGCGATCGGCAGCATTTTTCCAGGGCACGGCGAGGACCGCGTCATCCTGACCCCGGAGCAGGTGCCGGAACTGCTGCGGCAGGCGCTCAAGGCGGTCGAGGATCAGAGCTTCGACCAGCATCACGGCTTCGACCTGCGCGGCATCCTGCGCGCGCTGCTGGTCAACGTGCGCAGCGGCGAGCTCGCTCAGGGCGGCAGCACGCTGACGCAGCAGCTCGTGAAGAGCTACTTCTTAAGCAACGAGCGCACCTTCCGCCGCAAGCTGCGCGAGCTGGCCATGGCGATCATCCTGGAGCTGCGCTTCAGCAAGACCGATCTGCTCAACGCCTACATCAACGAGATCTACCTGGGCCAGTCCGGCCGCCGGGCCATTCACGGCTTCGGGCTGGGCGCGCAGTTCTACTTCAACAAGCCGCTGACGGAGCTGGCACCGCAGGAGATCGCCACCCTGGTGACGATCATTCGTGGGCCGACCTACTACAACCCGCACCGGTATCCGCAACGCGTGCGGGAGCGGCGCGATCGGGTGCTCGACATCATGCATCGGCAGGCCTTGCTCAGCGACAGCGAGCTGGCCCGTGCCCAGGGCACGGCGCTGACGGTGGTGAAAGGCCTGCGCCAGGGTGGCACCTACTACCCGGCGTACATGGAATTGGTACGGCGCGAGCTGAAGGAGCGCTACGCCGACGAAGATCTTGCAAGCTCGGGGCTGCGCATTTTCTCGACCCTCGATCCACGCCTGCAGGACCGCATCGATGCCCGGGTGGAACAGATCCTGACGGCCCTTGAAAAGGGACGGGAATTGGAAGCGGACTCTCTGGAGGCCGCGGCGATCATCAGCGATACACAGACCGGCGAGTTGCTAGCTCTGGCCGGCGGGCGCCGTGCCGGCTTTGATGGCTACAACCGCGCGTTGACCGCCCAGCGGCCGATCGGGTCCCTGATCAAGCCGGTGGTCTATCTGCTGGCCCTGGAAGACGGCGCTCACCTGGCCTCGCCGCTGGCAGACGAGCCGGTGGCGCTGGAGCTGCCCGGTGCGCAGCGCTGGGAGCCGAACAACTTTGACGAGATCGCGCACGGTCGCGTGCCGCTGGTACGGGCCCTGGCCGATTCCCTGAATCTCGCGACGGTCAATCTGGGACTGGAGCTGGGCGTTGACCGGGTCGCAGCGCGCCTGGAGAGCTTGACCGGCCAGGGCGTCGGTAACCCCTACCCTTCATTGCTGCTGGGCGCTGAGGCACGCACACCCCTGCAGATGCAGCAGCTCTACGCGACCTTCGCCAGCGGCGGCTTCGCCATGAAGCTGCGCAGCGTGGTGACCGTGCTCGATGAGCAGGGCCAAGCGCTCTCGCATCACCCGATCGACCTGCAGCCGGCCATCGCCCCCGCCACGGATGCCACTTTAGTGCGCGCGCTGCAGACCGCGATGACGCATGGCACCGGCAAAACCTCGCGGCTGGCTCGCCGGGGCGTCGCCGGGAAAACGGGTACCTCCGATGACTACCGCGACAGCTGGTTCGCAGGCTTCGACGATGCCCGGCTGGCGGTGGTCTGGATCGGGCGCGATGACAACGCACCCACCGGCCTCACCGGCGCCTCGGGCGCCATGCGGCTGTGGGACTCGATCATGGGGGAGCAGACCCTGACGCCGGTCACCGTACCCGGCGCCGATGATCAGGTTGCCCAGGGATTCGACTACCTGACGGGCTATGCCGCGACCGGCCGTTGCCTGGAGGCAGAGGTCATTCGCCTGCCCCTGCCCAGGGACACGCAGCTTGAAGGCAATCCAGACTGCGGTGGTGGCTGGTTCCGGGGGCTGCTCGAGCCGCTGGTCGAACCCTTCCGCGGTGGGGAATAATCCGCCGATGGATCGTTTCTTGCCCCGGTGCTCACCAGCCCTCCTCACCGCCGCCCTGCTGCTGGGCGGCTGCACGACCCAGAAGGGCCTGCCGGGGCCCGCGGAACCCGTGGGCGGCGCACCACCCATCTATCCCACCATCGAGCAACGCGCGCCGGGCGCCGGTGCGGCGACACCGGGCGCGCCGCGCTCCGATGCGTCGCAGGCGACGCTCGCGCTGCTCGACCGCAGTCGGCGAGCCGCGAGCGCCGGCGATCGCAGCAATGCCATCGCCTACGTGGAGCGAGCCCTGCGCCTGGAACCGAAAGACCCGCGGCTGTGGCTGGAACTCGCGCGCCTGCAGCTGCCGCAGGCGCCCACCGCGGCCGAACGGTACGCGCGAAAGGCGCTGGCCCTGGCGCCCCGCGATGCGATCCTAGAGCGCGATGCCTGGCTGCTGATCGCCGAGGCCAAAGCGGAAGCCGGCGATGCCGCCGGCGCTGCCACCATTCGCCAGCGCTATCGCACCTTCAGGGGCTGAGCCGCCAGCAGCGCGTACACTCGCGTATTACGCAGCTCGCCATGGTGATCGCGCGCCTGCGCGTGGAGGGTGCCCTCAAGGGTAAAGCCGAGCCGCTCTGCGACCGCCGCGCTGCGCTCATTGCGCTCATCCATGCGCAGCTCAACGCGCTCCGCCCCCAAAGACTCGCGCAGGTAACGGCACTGCGCCACCACCGCTTCGGTGATGTAGCCCTGACCCGTGAGGGCGGTGACGCACCAGTAACCAAGCTCGAAACTCGGCACGTTCAGGTCACAGGCGGCCATGCCACAACCGCCGATGAGCGCATCGTCACTGCGGCGGAACGCCAGCAGCGGAAACGCTGCTCCGCTGACCGGTGCCGGGCGCCCGGTCGCACAGAACGAGGCGCTTTCCTCGAGCGTCGGGGGCTGCACGGCCCACTCCATGAATCGATTGAGCGCTTCAAAGCTGTCGCGAACGCCGCGGTTGACCACCGCGGCGTCTGCGGGCGTCGGTGGCCGCAGATACAGGCGCTGCGATTCGAGCCGGGCTGGCCACTCGCTCATGTGCCGACACGCTCGTAGAGCGCCTGCCGGTCTCGGCTGTAGCGCCGGCCTGCGAGGTAAAACAGCGGTACCGCCAGGAGCGACAGCAGAGTGAACCCCAGCAGGGTCATGCTGTAGGGCTCGTCGACGCCCGCGCTGGTCAAAAGGTCTGCGGTAATGCCCCCAGCCGTAATCCCGATGCCCATGCCGACCAGATTGAGCATGAGGATGTAGAACGCCACGACCGTCGCGCGAATCTGCGGCGGCACCAGTTCCTGCACCGTCGAGAACGTCGGCCCATAGAAGCAGCCGAGCTGGAAGTAACCCAGGAAGATCCCCAGCCAGAACCACAGGCTGTCCGGCTCTACCAAGCGATAGGCCAGGTTAAACGGCGCAAGCACCAGCATGATCCAGAACAGGAACATGGGCCGGCCCTGGCCCGTGCGCTGCAGGAACCGATCGCTGCCGAGGCCCCCGAAGAGATTGCCGGCGATCCCCCCGAGCAGCCCGATCCAGCCGGACAGGCGCGCGATCTCGTCGCGATCGAAGCCGCGCTCCTGCACATACCAGAGCTGATCGAACGCGGCGGCGCCAAGAATGAAATGCAGCGTCACCCCACCGCCGATGGTCAGCCCGAGGGCGGGCGACGCCTTCAGCGCAAAAAGCAGCGTCGCGATAATCTCGCGAAAGCTCTGCCGCGGCACATCCGCCGCCAGCGCTTGCGCCTGCTGCAGATGGCGACGCGGAGTTTCCCGGATGAACAGCATGACCAGCGCCAGCAGCAGGCCCAGGCCACCGAGCACGTAGAAGCAGTTGCGCCAGCCGATGGCCGGACCAAGGTAACCGACGATGAGCAGGCTGACGCCGACTCCGATGGGCACGCCCATGTAGTAGATCCCCGACGCCAGCCCCAGGCGGCTGGAGGGGAATCGGTCCGCGAGCAGCGACATGGAGGTCGGGGTCATGATCGACTCGCCCACACCGATGAACATGCGCGGGGCCGCCAGCGACCAGAACCCCTTCGCCGCGCCGGACAACGCGGTGAGCGCGGACCACAGCGCCAGCCCCGCGGCGATCAGCCGCGTTCGATTGACCGTGTCGGCCAGAGCGCCCATGAACAGGCCCATGACCGAGTAGAAGATGATGAACACCAAACCCGTGAGCAGGCCGAACTGCGTATTGGTCAGCCCCAGATCCGGCACGATGTAGTTCGCGAAGCTGCTCAAGAGCTGGCGATCCACAAAATTCATGACGTTGAGCAGGGTCAGGAAGCCCAGGAACAGCCAGGTGCCGCCGTGGACCACCGGTTCATCCTGCTCCGCCGCTGCTGTTGCCTGCCTCGCCATCGCGCTCCCCCCGCGATTCGTTCCGGGGAGTGTGGCCTATTCCAGCAGCTCCAGCCAATGATGCACGGGCACGTCCAGCCCATCGGCGATGTGCAGCTGGCAGCCGACATTGGCGGTCGCGATGAGCTCCGGCTGCGGCGCCAGCAAAGCGCGCTGCTTGCCGGCCTGCAGGGCGGCGGAGAGCTCGCCCTGCAGCATCGAGTAAGTGCCGGCGGAGCCGCAGCACCGACCACTGTCAGCAACCGGCAGCAGTTCGTAGCCGGCCCGGGTCAAGAGCGGCTCGACGAGCCCGGTCAGGCCCTGGCCATGCTGCAGCGTGCAGGGGGCGTGCCAGGCAACCCGACGTTGCGGCAGCGCGGCCTCCAGGTCGGGCAGCTCGCGCAGCAGCTCACCGGCATCGCAGAAACAGGCCTGCCAACGCTCGGCCAGCGCGCCGTAGCGCGCATCGCCCGCAAACCAGCGCGCATAGTCGCGCTGGGTCACGCCGCAACCCGATGCGCTGGACACGATCGCGTCCGGCATGACCGGCAGCGCATCGACCAGGTCCAACAGGCGCCGGGCCTCGGCGCGGGCACCCTCTGCATCGCTCAAGTGCAGCGCCAGGCCACCGCAGCAATGCCCCGCCGCCAGGCGCAGAACGCGCGCGCCGCGGCGCACGAGCAGGCGCTCAAGGGCCGCGTTCGTGTTCGGCGTTGCGGCTTGCTGCACACAGCCATCGAGCAGCAGTACCGCCTTGCCGGCGAGCGGCCCACCGGCGATCGACGGCCGGGCTGCAACGGGCCGCAGGCGTTGCAGCCTGGGCACCTGGCGTGCCAGCGCCCGCGGCAGCAGCGGTCGAAACAGGCCGCCGAGGCGCGCCCAGAAGCGCACCCGCGCCGCACGGTTCAGCTGGGTCCGCAGCCACCAGCGCTGCAGCCGCTCCCAGGCTCCGCGGGTGACCCGTTCCTCGGCTACCTCGCGCCCGATTTCGAGCAGATCGCCGTAGGCGACGCCGGAAGGACAGGTGGTCTCGCAGGCCCGACAGGTGAGGCAGCGATCCAGATGGCGCTGCGCGCGCTCGGCACCGGCACTCGCGGCCGCCTCTTCCTCGAGCACGGCCTTGATCAAATAGATCCGGCCTCGCGGCCCATCCAGCTCATCGCCGGTTTCCTGGTAGGTCGGGCAGGTGGCATTGCAGAAACCACAGTGCACACAGGCGCGCAGGATCTCGTTGGCGCGGGCGCCGTCCGCCGTCGCCAGTAAATCCGCGGGCAGATCGGTCCGCATCAGCCCGCCTCCGTCACGAACAGGCCGGCCGGGTCGAAGGCCTCGCGCAGCCGGGCCTGCAGCTGGGCCCGCGGCCCATCGACCTGGCACCAGGATGGGCGCCGCGCATCCTCGAGCCGACCGCCGGCTGCGACGACCGCTGCGACCAGCTCCGCCGGCGGCGTCACCGCGTCCTCTGCAGCGCGATACCAGCGCTGGGCCCCGCCCCACTCGATCAGCGCTTGCGCATCGCCCGGCATGGCGCCGCTGGCGAGCGGCAGGCTGGCGCGCCAGCGCACCGCCCCAGCGGAAAAGAACGAGTGGGTCTGATCGCGCAGCGCCGTCCACAGGTGATCGCCCTCGGCGTGCTCGCCCCCCAGCTCCCGCGCCGCGGTCGAGACCGCGCGCGGGGCTCCGGCGAGCCGCAGCGACACCACGCCCGCCAGCCCCGCGGCGCCGGTCAGCCGCAGCGCGCGTGCCGGCAGGGTTGCCAGCAGCGCCAGCGCTGGCTCGAGATCATGCTGCTGGTGCACGGTCAGGGTCATCGTCGGCGCTGGCAGAACCCGCACCGCCACGCTCAGCAACACCCCGAAGGAGCCGCAAGCACCCGCCTGCAATCGCGACAGGTCGTAACCGGCGACATTCTTCACGACGCGCCCCCCGAGACGCAGGATTTCGCCGCGGCCGTTGACCAGCTCGACACCGAGGACCGCATCGCGAACGCTGCCGCGCCAGGGCCGCGCCGGGCCGCTGAGACCGGCGGCGACGGCGCCACCAAGGGTGCCGCGACCGCCCAGTCGCGGAGGCTCGAAGGGCAGAACCTGATCGTTCTGTGCCAGCAGTGCTTCCACATCGCGCAGTGGCGTGCCGCTGCGCGCTTCGAGCACCAGCTCGTCGGGGGCGTAGTGCAGCAGCCCGTGGTGATCGAGCGTCGACAGTCGCTGCGCGCCCGTTGATGCCGGCATATCCAGCCCGGCGGTCGCAAACCGAAGGGCCTTGCTGCCCTCGCCACACACCCGCAGCGCGCCCGCTGCAGCACCGCTGTCGACACGGGCACCCGCATCGGCTACCGCTTCGGCAATCCGCTGCCGATCATCGCGATCCGGTATGGTCATCTAGAAGCGCGGCACCGCGCCAAAGGGCGCGCGCCCGCCATGCACATGCATGCCCCCGACCTCGCTGCAGCGGGCCAGCGTCGGGATCCCCTTCCCGGGATTGAGAATGGCCTGCGGGTCAAGGGCCGCCCGCACCCGCTCGAACTGCTCGAGTTCGGCCTGGCTGAACTGCGCACACATGCCATCGAGCTTCTCGACCCCGACCCCGTGCTCGCCGGTGATCGTGCCGCCGGCGGCCACGCAGGCCTTGAGAATCTCGCCACCAAAGGCTTCGGCCTTCTCGAGTTGGCCCGGCACGTTGGCATCGTAGAGGATCAGCGGGTGCAGATTGCCGTCGCCCGCATGAAACACATTGGCCACCTGCAGGCCGTAGCGCTCACTGAGCCGCGCAATGGTGCCGAGAACCCCGGCCAGCTCTGCACGCGGAATCGTGCCGTCCATGCAGTAGTAATCGGGCGCGATCCGGCCCACGGCGGGAAAGGCCGCCTTGCGACCCAGCCACAGGCGCGCCTGGGCAGCGGGATCAACCGCCACCTCGACGTGCGTCGCGCCGCTGCGCTCGAAGAGCGCCTGCACCCGCTGCGCATCCGTCGCCACCTCCTCGGGAACCCCATCGAGCTCACAGAGCAGGATCGCCGCCGCATCCCGGGGATAGCCCGCCTGCACGAAGTCCTCAGCCGCCTCGATCGCCAGTCGGTCCATCATCTCCAGGCCCGCGGGCACGATGCCATCGGCAATGACGACGCTCACCGCATCGGCGGCGGCAGCGACGTCGCTGAAGGCGGCCAGGAGGACCTGGCGCACCGCCGGCGCTGGCAGCAGCCGCACGGTGATCTCCGTGATCACGGCGAGCATGCCCTCGCTCCCGCACAGCAGCGCCAGCAGGTCGTAGCCGGCATCATCCAGGGTCGCGCCGCCGAGCGTGAGCACTTCGCCGCTGGCGGTCACCGCGCGGACGCCGGTCACGTTGTGCACGGTGAGCCCGTATTTGAGGCAATGCACCCCGCCGCTGTTCTCGGCGACGTTGCCGCCGATCGAACAGGCGATCTGCGAGGACGGATCCGGTGCGTAGTAGAGGCCGTGCTCGGCCGCGGCTTCGGTGATGGCCAGGTTGCGCACGCCCGGTTCCACGCGCGCCACTGCGCGCGCCGGGTCGAGCTCGAGGATCCGATTCAGACGGGACAGGCCCAGCAGAATGCCCTGCTCATGCGGGCGGGCGCCGCCGGACAATCCGGTGCCAGCACCCCGGGCGACCAGCGGCAGATCCAGTTCTGCACAGAGCTTCACCACGGCGACCACCTGGGCCTCGGTCTCCGGCAACACCACCAGCCAGGGCAGCTGGCGGATCGCCGTCAGGCCATCGCTTTCATAGGGGCGACAGCCAGCGGCATCACTGATGATGGCGCTCGTCGGCAGCAGCGCCTGCAGGCGCTCGATGACTTGGGCTTTTTCCATCGGGCCATTATAGAGGCCCGCCGCGACCGCCGGGTCAGAAGTGGTAGTTGAGCATCAGGTAGGGGCCGCTGATCTCGATCTCCGCCTGATCGAGGTCGTCAAACGCTTCGAGCTCCAGGTTGAAGCTACGCCAGCCGAGCTCACCGCCCAGACCAAGCGCGCTCTCGTAGCCAACCTGTAGCGCGTATTCTGTGAGCGAGTTGCCGTCGTAGGCGAGGCCCTGCGCCTGCGCCGCGACCCACAGGCCACTGAAGGGCAGATCGACGCGGGCAGCCGCATAGAGCAAGGGCAACGCGCCTTCAAACTCCGCCTGAGCCGCTTGCGTCGCCGACGCCACTTCGAGACTGCCATCAACCAGCCGGGCCACCAGCCCCAGATCCAGACTGACGACGTTGTCGAGCACCTCGTAGTACAGGACCAGATCAGCCTGGGTCAGGTCCAGGTCTGTGGCCACCGACTCCGTGGCGCTGAACGTGACACCGTTGATCTCGATGCTGCGGGTGAGGTCATCACTCCCTGTCAGGCTGTTCCTGGCGTACTGCAACCGTAGGTTGGGCAGCACCGGCACGGGATGTTCCAGGGCCAGATAGGCCAGCGCGTTGTCGTCGTCGTCAACTCCCAGGTCCTCCTCCACATCGACGGTGACCGCCCCGGAGCGCAGGTCACCGCTCGCGCTCTGCTGCCACAGGCCAAAACCGGCATAGACGCCGAAAAGGTCATCGGCATACGCGGTCACAGGAAGGATCAGGAGAGCGGTCAGGGTCAGACGCTGGATCATGTTCGGTACTGCATGAACGTGAATCCCCCAGTATAGAAATCCCTCTCGCGACAAACGTGACCTGGCGCACGGTCAATCCAGCCCCCATCGCCCGACGCAGGAATGAGACGTCTTTCACAGGAACGCCGACCGGGCGATCAGCGCCAGCGACGGCTAGCCGGCGTACTGCGCGCCGAGCCCGCCGACCACCTCGAAGAACTCTTCGCGGATCTCGCCGATGATCTCCGCCACCGGCCGGACGGCGTCGATGCGGCCAGCAACCTGACCGGTGAGGGCGATGCTGGCTTCCATATCACCGCCGAAGTACAGATCGAGCGCCGTGCCGAACTCGGTCATAGCGTTCACCTCCGGCGTCTGCTCCAGGCGTGTGGTCTTCTCCGTGCGCAGCGCGCGCAACGCCGGCGAGTGCTGCCGGTTCAGGAATACCGTGTCGGTCTCCTTCGCGCCCACGATGGCGTCCTTCCAGTTTTGGTGTACCGGGGACTCCGCGGCAGAGACCATGCGGGTCCCGAGCTGAATGCCCTCCGCACCCAGTGCGAAGGCGGCGGCCATGGAACGGCCATCGACGAAGCCGCCGGCGGCGATAATCGGCACATCCACCTTCGAGCGGATCAGCGGCAGCAGCACCATGGTGGACACGTCCCGCGGGTTCTTGAAGCCACCGCCCTCGGCTCCCTCCACCACCAGGCCGTCGACACCGCATTCCACGGCCTTCAGCGCGGCGGCCAGGGTGGGCACCACATGAAACACCGTGAGCCCGGCGGCCTTGAGCTCACCGGTGTAGCGCTCCGGGTTGCCGGCGGAGGTGGTCACAAAACGCACCCCCTGATCGATGACAAAGCGGACGATGTCCGGGTCACGCACGAAGGCCTGGGCGATGTTGACGCCAAAGGGTTGGTCCGTGAGCTCACGCATTTTGATGATCTCTTCACGAACGGCGTCCAATTCTCCTGAGGAGGTTTCGATGATGCCGAGTGCACCTGCGTTGGAAACGGCAGAGGCGAGCGGAGATCGGGCGATCCAGCCCATGGGGGCCTGGACGATCGGCGTCTCCACGCCGAGCAGTTCGGTGATCCGGTTCTGGAAGGGCATATCGCAATACCTCGTTAAGATAGGAAAGGTTCAGGTTGTTGAAACGTGAGTTGTTAGGGAGCCGCCGATGAAACTCGATGCGTTCAAGGCACTCGCTGCCCGCCCCGGTAGCGAAGTCGAGATCCTGGCGGTCGATCCGATCATTTACCTGCTGCGCTGCAGCGATGCGAACGGCGACTCGCAGATGCTGACGCGCCGCGGCAAGCGCAACTGGGTCTTCAAATCCTTAGGCGCCTGCCAGCGGCTGCTGCAGACCGCCGGCATCGAGAAGGCCGTACTGGTCCAGGAGTCCGCCTATTCCGAAATCGTCGGTATGGAATCGAGTGCCGGGGCATCGCAGATGCGCATGCCCCTGCACATTCCCCCGGCCGACGAGCGCCGCTGACCAACGCTAGGCCTGCCGCAGGTCCGGCAGCTGGTAGTCCTGCGCCTCGAGATCGGCGCGCACGCGCTTTTTGTCCATCTTGCCCGTGCCCGTGAGTGGAATCGTGTCCACATAGAGCACGTCGTCGGGTAGCTGCCACTTGGCGAAGGCCGTGGCGCAGTGCTCGAGCACCTGTTCCCGGGACACGTCCGCACCGTCTTCCAGCACCACCAATGCCAGCGGCCGTTCGTCCCACTTGGGATGCGGCTGCGCAACCACGCAGGCCTGTGCAATCCCCGGCAGCGCGACGATATGGTTCTCGAGATCGACAGACGAGATCCACTCGCCGCCGCTCTTGACGAGGTCCTTGGAGCGATCGCTGATGATCAGGTACTCGTCCGCGTCGATCTTGCCGACATCGCCGGTGACCAGCCAGCCGTCGTGAAACTTGTCCGGCTGCGGGTTGTTGTAATACTCGCTGCAGATCCAGGGGCCGCGGATCAATATCTCGCCCACGGTCTCGCCGTCGTGAGGCTGCCGTTGCGTGTAGGTCTCATCGAAGATCTCGATCTCGATACCGGGCATAACCTGGCCGGCCTTGGCCACGTTCTCGAACTGCGCATCCTCGCTCAAGGACAGGTGCGCGCGCTTCATCACACGGCGCGAGAGGGTGCCCAGCGGCGACGTCTCGGTCATGCCCCAGCCCTGGATCATCTCCACCTGCAGCTCGTCCCAGAACCAGCGGATCAGGCTCGGCGGCGGCGCGCTGCCACCACAGGTCAGCCGCGACAGTGCGCTCAGATCATGGCGGTCCGGATCAGCCTCATAGAGCGCCTTCACACCCTGCCAGATCGTCGGCACGCCGGCGGAGATGGTGACGCCCTCGTCCGCGATGAGCTGCAGCAGCCGCGCCGGGTCCATAAAGCGGTGCGGCATGACCTGCTTCATGCCGAGCATGAGCGCCGAGAACGGCAAGCCCCAGCCCATGGCGTGGAACATGGGCACGATGCCGCACAGGGTGTCCGTGCCGGACAGCGCCATGCAGTCGGTCATGCCCTGGGTAATGGTGTGCAGATACTGCGAGCGGTGCTCGTACTCCACGCCCTTGGGATTGCCCGTGGTGCCACTCGTGTAGCACAGCCCCAGGGGCGACGTCTCCGGGATCTCCGGCCATTCGAAGCGCGTCGGCTGACCGGCGATGAAGTCCTCGTAGTCCACCGGGTTCGGGAGCTCCGTGGTCCAGCCTTCACAACCCGGTTCCGTCGCAACAACGATGCGCTCGACACTGGGCATCCGGCCCCTGAGCTTTTCGAGCAGCGGCAGCACATCCGCATCGACGATGATGACCTTGTCCCGGGCGTGGCCAATGATGTACTCGAGGTCGGTATCCGACAGGCGGATGTTCAGGGTGTGCAGCACCGCGCCCATGGCGGGGATGGCGTGATAGGCCTCCAGGTGCCGCGAGCCGTTCCACATGAAGGTCCCGACCCGATCGCCGATGCCAACGCCCGCCGCCTGCAGCGCGTGCGCAAGCTGGTGGGCACGATCCCGGGTCTCCGCGTAGGTTTGCCGGCGGGTACCCTCGGCGGTCACGGTGACGATCTCTTCCTGCGGCGCCACGCGTGCACCGCGATCCATCAGCCGTGCCATGAGCAGCGGCGTGTTCTGCATAGCCATGAAGGCGCTCTCCCGATCCTCAAAACGCCGAGAATACCGCGTCTTGAGAAGGGCGTTCAGCTCTGGAAGGAGAGGTCGTCCTCGAGCCGCGCGCGCGTGGCTGCGATCTGCGCGTCGCGGCGCGCGTCATCCCAGCCCATCAGCTGTGCCATGTGCGCGGCCATCTCCGGCAGCGCGTCGATGAGCTCGGCCGGCGCGAACCAGGCGGCGCGCAGGCGACGGTAAACGAGGTCCTCGAGGGTCCGGGCGCCCTCCGCGTGGACCCCCCAGTCGATTTCTTCCCGAAACAGCGAAGCCGATAGCGGCTGCGGCGTACTGCCGAGCACGTCGAACACCTCGCTGCCGTAGATGCGCACGAGCCGTCGTGCCACCACGTCCGGCTGTTGATAGCGCTTGCCGACCTGGCTGACCAGAGCATCCACCGTGTCCGCTCCGACGCTCGCCAGGTCGCCGCCGCGCAAGGGCACCACCGGCAGCTCCTCGGGCACGGCGCGCTTGAGGGTCGCACCGATCCGGGCGATGACGTCGCCCGCCATGTGCCGGTGCCCGGTCAGCTTGCCACCGGCGATCGTGATGAAGTTGCCGCGCTGCCAGATCTCATCCTTGCGGGACATCTCCTTGGGCGCCTTGCCAGGCTCATTGATGAGCGGCCGGAGTCCAGCCCAGGCCGCCACCACGTCCTCGCGGCTCACCGGGTGCTGCGGGAAGTAGCGCCGTAACGGCGCCAGCAGGTAGTCCACATCCGCCTGGTCCACCCGCGGCCAGGTCGTCGGCGGCCCGTCGTAGCGGGTGTCCGTGGTGCCGACATAGGTGTAGCGACCCCGGCCGATCACGAACATAAGGCGACCGTCGTCGGCCTCGATCATGACCAGGTTACGCACCGGCAGCCGGTCCTGGGACAGCACGATGTGCACGCCCTTGCTCAGGCGCAGACGCGGCTGCTCGGCGGGCGCCTCGAGCAGCGTTTCCGCCCAGGGACCGGTCGCGTTGACGATGCAGCGCGCGCGCAGCTCAAAGGGTTCCTGCTGCCCTTCGCTGTCGTGAACGACCACGCCGCTCTCTCGGATCTCGGCCGCCCGGGCATGGCTGAGCACCCGGGCACCGGCCGCAACGGCGCTGCGCAGTGTGGCCAGCACCAGCCGGGCATCGTCCGTCAGATACTCGCGGTAGATGCAGGCATGGGGATAGCGCGACCAGTCGAAGTCCGGCTCAAGTTGCGCCGGTTCCATCTGTCGCGTGCCCGCAAAGCGGTCCTGCGACGCGACCTGGCCGAGCATCTGGTAGAGCGTGACCCCGGCTCGATACTTCAGGTAATCGATACGGGTCGCGGCGGGCAGGATCATCCAGCGCGGCTCCGCCAGGTGCGGGGCAATCTGGTGCAGGGTCTTGCGTTCCAACGCCGCCTCGCGCACCAGCGAGACCTCGCCCATCGCCAGATAGCGCAGCCCGCCATGAATCAGCTTGGTCGAGCGACTGGAGGTGCCGGAGCCGAAGTCATCAGCCTCGATCAGGGCCGTGCGCAGACCGATCGTCGCGGCAAAGTGCGCGATACCGGCGCCGGTGATGCCGCCACCGACGACGACCAGGTCGAAAGGCTGTGCGTCCGAGGCAGCCCGTACCCGGTTCCAGTCCCGGGCCAGGGAGGGCGGTGCGGTGCCGGATTCATAGGCGAGGTTAGAGCTGGGCATGTAGCTGTAGCTGAAACACCACGTCAGCACTGCTGCGCGTGATCAGATCCTCCATCAGGGAAAAGTCCAGATTAAACCGCGGCGTTGGCGCCACGCGAAACCCCAGGGTCCCCATCAGCGCGGTGCCGCCGAGGGCGTCGGCGCGACTGTCGAACAGATCGCTGTGCGTGTCCAGCTGGGCGAGCAGCGCAAGGTGCCGGCCGAAGGCCCGGCGCAGGCCGAAGTGTCCGAAGAAGGCGAGCGACTCCTGGCGCCGGGGCAGCAGATCGCCATCGCCCAGGTACGCGGCGCCGGCGCCCGCGGACACCACAATGCCCAGCGCCCGCAGAGCGGCCCGTTCCTCAAGTTCCGCCCAGACCGCAAGGTCCGTGCCCTCGCTGCCGGTCATGCGGCGTACCCGGCCGGTCGGGAACTTGAGCTGGGCCCGCAGGGCGAGCGCCCGGTCCGGCTGCTCGAGCAGGGACCAGCCGAGCCAGCCGCGCACATCGCCGAAACCACGCTGGCGATCGCGGAAGCGCACTGCCGTGACGCCATCGCTGCGGATCAGGAAATTGAGCTCGTTGCGCGGCGCCAGGTCGCGGCCACCCTCCGGCAGGCCGAAGGTGCGGTGAAAGTTATCGATCGGGCGGTCCAGAAAGCCGCCCTCATGCTGCACCAGGGGCAGCACCAGCCCCCACTCGCCGCGGGCCCCGAAGGTGCGCTGGAGGACGTAGTCGAAGGCGGTGGTCTCGCCGTCGAACACGAGCTGAGTCTCGGGAAAGTTGGCGGAGGTGAAGTTGCTGACCCGCGCCAGTCGTGCGCTGGCCACGAGCCCCTCACAGCAGCGGCGCGCCCCCTGCATGACCGGCAGGCCATAGAGCAGGGACACCGGCGCGAGATTGCGCACCGGCAGCGGGGCGGACAGCAGGCTCGAGCCGGCAGCCGGCGTCGCCGCCCAGGCAGGCGGAACGAGCGACAGCAGCAGGAACAGGGTGAGTCGGAGCCGCGGCACTGGAGACTTCTTGACCATAGCGGCGCCCGATTCTAGCAAAGCCAGCGGTTGCTTCCGTGACGAGGAAGACACTGCCGCTCGCCCGCCGCGCGGTGTGTCGCAGAAGGTGAGCTGAACCCAGGAGGCTGACGACGACCCGCCCCCGCGCGCGCGACAGGAAGCCACGGTCACTGCCCGCCGGCCCCGGCTCGAGCTGCCCCGGCTACCGAATCTAGGGCCGGGCTCAGCTTGTGCAGCGCGCGCCAGGCGTGCCGCAGCGACACAGGAGCGGGGCAAACGCAAAGGTCAGGAAGCGCGCCCGCACCACCTTAGCCGTTCGATAACATGTCATCTCCAGACGTGGAGGCCCCTGTCACTCTTTTGCGATTTAACAAGCCTGTGTTAGTTTGATCTGGCTTCGCAGCTTAAGGGGAAAGCTTGATGAACGCGCAATCGGATCCCTGCTCTCGCAGTACCGTCACCCTGTCTCTCCTGTCACTTGCCCTTGCACTGTCTCTGTCACCCGCCGCTGCTGCGGAATCGACAACGGACAACGCGCTCATCGAAGAGATTGTCGTTGTCGCAAGAAACGTCGAGGAATCGCTGCAGGAGGTTCCCTCCGCCATCACAGCGATCGGCGAGGAAACGCTGGATGTGTTTCGCATCGATGAAGCCACCGACCTGCTGAGTCGGGTCCCCGCGCTGAATGTATCCGTCGGCGGCTCCGGCGCCGGCGCCCAGATCACGTTGCGAGGCGTCGGCTCCTCATTCATTTCCAACGCGTTCGACTCTGCCGTCGCCCTGAATTTCGACGGGGTGCTGGTCAGTACGCAGCGCCTGCTGCAAAGCGCGTTTTTTGATGTCGAGCAGGTGGCGGTTCTGAAAGGGCCTCAGGCGCTCTACTTCGGCAAAGCGGCTTCCGCAGGCGTGCTGTCCCTGCTCTCCGCGAATCCGACTCAGGAATGGGAAGCCCGGATCAAGACCTCCTACGAGTTCGAGGAAGAAGGCACCACGCTCGGCGGCCACATCTCCGGGCCGATCACGGAGACGCTGGGATTCAGACTGGCGGCCGAGTACCAGGATATCGATAAGTTTGTCGAAATCGCCGACGGGAATCCGACGGTCAACCCCGATCGAGGCCTCGAGAACCTGATCGCCCGAGCGACCTTTCTGTGGGAGCCCAACGAGCGCCTGACTGCGAATCTCAAGATCGACTACAACGAGCAGCGATCCGACGCGCTCAACAACGCCATCGATATCTTCTGCGGTGGCGATGGCATCGCCGAGCCCTCCGTTTTGCTCGGTGGCGCGTTTGGCGGCACCCCGGGAATCGATCTGTTCCTGCCCACCCACGATTGCGATATCGGAGACGGCCAGTTCACGGGCCCGGATGCGA